>LQAA01000141.1 GCA_001577715.1 Candidatus Adiutrix intracellularis
CTTGTCACTCTGGCTATCTTGGCGGTCCTGGCTTAGGCCGACTTTATCTTGGAAATATTTTTGATTTTTACTTTGGGCGAAATTGACGGCCTCAATATGGTCGAACGCCAAGTTTTACTAAGCTAAGTTATTGAGATCCCGAGTGTTAATGGCCTCGCTTCGGTGTCGGACACTCAGGTTTTTGGCTATATCTTCCGGCCAATAACTATCTAATATTTCAGTTGTTTTAGGCTGGTTACATTACCTATAAGCTATTTGGAGTGAGATCCTTTCAGCTGTTTGATCTGTACCGTCGGTACTATTAATTATCGGTTTCTCAATGTAGCTGTCGTCACTACGGTTGATGTAGCTGTCTGTAATGGTTTTCTATCGTTCGATGTGTTACTGTCCTTAAATTGGGACAGCTAAATCTTTATCAATCTTTACGACTGGGTTATCCCACGGGATGACGGGTCCGCCGTTAAAAAGAACTGGGTAGGCTTACCTTGACTAAAGCTATTCTGATTCCTGGTTCTGAGGTTTTTCGGGCTGAAGTTACGGCTCTGGGTCGGGCTCTAGCTCGGTATCTAGAATATTTCGAGATTTTGGGGGCTGAGGGGCTTCCGGTTAATCTGGTCGCCGGGAGGGCGCTGGCCGAGCAGACTCTTGCGGTCGAACGGTCGGCGACCGAGCGGTCAGTGACTGAGCCCTGGGGGATGGTTAGAGTGGCGAAAAGCCTGCCGGAATTAGCTGCTTTGGTTACCTTCTGCCGTGATTGTCCTTCTTGTTCCATTCCTGTTTCCGGTCGAGGGGCGGCTAGGGCGCCTTTTGTGGTAGTGGGGCTGGATCCGAGTCTCTATGAGGGGGCTAAAGCTGAACTTTTGGCGGGTATATTGGAAAAAGGCCTGCAATTGTCTCGGGAATTCTATTACGTCACTACTCTGCTTAAATGTTCGCCGATGGGCGGGGCTGTGGCCGGGGCCATAGAGGCGGCTGCTCGACGCTGCCTTCCTCTGCTACACCGGGAACTTAGCTTGATTAAACCGAAAATAGTCTTAGCCTTGGGCGAAGCGGTCGGGGCCCATTTAAGTGGTCTTCAAGAGCCTCTGGGACTACTGCGATTCTGCAGCCACCCTCTGGCTGGTCTTGAAGGGGCCTGGCTTCGGGTAACTTTTGAACTTGGGCAGATGTTGGAAGAACCAGCTATTAAAAAAGAGGCCTGGTTGAGCGATATTAAAATAATAAAGAAAGTCTTAGAAAAAATTCTATGAAATACCAATTATTAATAGGGTCGACCTTGGTCCTTAGCCTGGCTTTTTTAGCAGTTTAGTAGGCGGAGTAGAGCGATGGGTTGGAGAGCTGCAGCTTCCGGCTCAGGCCGGCGAGGTCGAGGGCCGCGATAAAATAGAAAAGTGGAACTTTTACGTCGATTTAGCTAATAATTTGAAGACCATTTTCTTTCCGGCTCTAATCACCTATTTTGAAACTTTCGGTAACGGCCTGGAATACCGCCCCACGCTGGGAACTAGATTCATTGCCAATTATTTTATAATACAGATGTAAACCTCGGATCCTCTAGTTCAGAGCATAGAGTAGGCTTGGAAAGTTGCGAAAGGGAAAGACGATAGCCCTTTGGACCAGGCGGTTAGGAAAAGTATCTCTTATCTTAAGAATTTATGGGTCGTTTTGATCCGTAGTCGGGGTTTACACCGGGAACGGCAGTAGTTCCTTTCACCGTTGGCTGGAGTTAAGGAACCCCGGGCTCGGCTCCGCAGCTTGGAAAATTTGTATGCTCTTATCTTCTCCAATTACCAGGGTTTCGTGGCAACTTATAACCGCTTTCGGGAGATATTTTGCGGGGAGGGAACTGGAGACGTAAAATCGACTTGGAGAAAATGTACTCGGTCGGACGGATAGTCCGTCCGGCCATACTGGAATTACTGGAGACTGGGCAGACCCTGCAGGATTATCTTACCCGTCGCCAGATTGTTTTCGAAACTTTAACTAGCTTTGATTCAGAATAATTCCGTCTCTTTTATGACAGCTTAATTTAGAGCGTTAATCATTACGAACAGGTGATTGTTCAATTGGAGGTCGCTGGGGCTGAGGGTCTTAAGGTGAAGACGTGGTTAAATTTAGTGTTCAGTTGTAGGTTGTGGTGTCTGCGCTGCCCTTGTAACTTTCCGGGCTTGCTATGAAAATAAAGCCCCAGTCCGTAGCCAAGGGCGACTTCGGGTCTGTATTTAGTTCCCCGGAAAAGTTTGCTTATGAATTAGGACTTCTGGTTAACATTTATAACTATATAGAGTGATCTATAAGGTTCCAGAGACGTTCGGTTTCGGCTTCCTGGCGGGCGGCCGCCTCGAAGCTCTTTTCGTGGTTGTAACCCAACAGATGGGTTAGGCCGTGAATTAGATAAAAGTAGAGCATACCGCCGTTCGTATAGCCGTAGCTACCGGCTTCGCGAATAATAGTCTCGGTGGAGACGACGATGTCGCCTAGGGCTTCCGGAGCTTTTTTTGGTCGGGGTTCTGTTCCTTCCTCTCGAAGTGAAAACGACAGCACATTGGTGGTTCGATCTTGGCCACGGTAGTCTCGGTTAAGCTGGCGGATGTCTTCGTCTGTCACCAGGCTGACCGACAATTCGGCTCCGGCCAGGGAGAGTTCTTTTAAAATTTTAATCAGGCGGCGGCGGAGCAGGCCACTTCTAATTGGTAATGCCTTTTGGCGGTTCGAAAGATAGATAGCCATAGATCTTCTTGGCGGCTGGGGCCTTACTAGGGTTAGCTACCCGCTTTGAGCGAGGGGCAGGTTTTTTTACTACCGGGATAGGATACCCGGTGGTGATAAATACCGATCAGAATATTCGTGAACGTATTTATGAGAATAGGTATTTCAGAGGTTTTAAGGTTACAGTTGTCAAGCTGGCCGTCGTTGAAGACTTGGCTGACTAAGTATTGGACTAAATTCCTGATTTTAGCTGGGGTAGGTTCTGATAGTGACCGGGTGGCCGCTTCGCAAATATCGCCCAGCATGACTAGGCCGGCTTCTTTACTGAGGGGTTTTGGGCCGGGGTAGCGGTAATCGCTTTCATTGACCTCTGGCTGACCCTCCTGACACTGTTCTTTAGCTTTGTGGTAGAAAAAGCCCATCAGGCTGGTGCCGTGGTGCTGTTCGACAATAGCTACTACGTTTTTGGGGAGTCGGTTGCACCGGGCTAATTCCTTTCCTTCGCGGATATGACCGACTAGAATTAGGGCCGACATTGAAGGGGCCAGGGTGTCATGACGGTTTTCGCCGGTCTGATTCTCCACAAAATAAAGAGGTTTTTTTATTTTTCCGATATCATGGTAATAAGCTCCCACTTTAGCCAGGTAGGGGTTAGCTCTGATAGCTTCGGCGGTGGCCTCGACCATGGTTCCGACAATAACTGAGTGATGGTAAGTGCCGGGTGCTGAGAGCATCAGCTCTCGCAGTATGGGGCGGTCAAGGTTGCTTAGCTCCATTAGTTTAAGGTTAGTATTAAAGCCGAAGGTTAATTCGATGAGTGGAATCAGGCCACTGGCTAGAATTCCGGAAAAAGCTCCGGAAAAGATAGCGGCGGCGAAGTTGTAAAGTGCCTGACGGTTCCAGCCCACATCGGAGAAGATGTTTAGGCTCAAAACTGTGAGGCAGTTCATAATTATAACCCAGAGAGAGGCCGGGATTAGGTGGCTTCGTTCGTTCATGTTCCATAGGTGCCAAGTGGTGGCTATGGCTCCGTTGTAACAGTAGAGTAAAATCGTAAACCGGTTGCTGTCGCCTGGTACAGCTACCGCGGCTGTTACTGAGATAAACAGGGCCATTATGGCCGCTTTGCGGAGATTAAAGAAGATAGCTGTTAGCATGGTTGCAGCGGGTAGAGGTAGGGCGTAAAATAGGGTACGATTGTTAATAAACTGAAAGTTCCAGGACAGGGAGACGCTGAAGACTATTGAGAAATGGGCTAAGAGAGTCGCGATAATCAGGAAAACAGCAAGGAAGATTTGCTCACTGATGATGATGGGTTTAAAGTTATTTCTGGGACTGAAGTGAGCCAGGATGAGGGTGGAATTATAAAAAAGGAAGAGGACTAGAAACAGGCCACAGAAGTGTCCCGGCCGGTTTGACAAATAGTTTTGATCTGTACACGTGGCTTTAATTTTAGCCAGAGCTTCTGAATCTATGACTTCACCTTCTCTAATTATAATATCGCCGGAATGGATGTTCAGATAAAGTTCTTCGATTGAATTAGTAGCTTCGGCTAGGCGTTTTTCAGTTTCCGGCCAATCGACTTTAAGATTGGGCTGGGCTAGACCCTGGGCTAGGGCCAAGATTATTTGGATCTGATCCGGATTAAAATTGGCTGTCAGCCTCCGGGAGCGGGTATTGATCAGTTGATTTTTTTGTTCTTGGTCGAAGAGGGTCGCCATGGGGACCTTGTATTCAGCGTGCGAGGAGAGAATAATAATGGTTGCCGGCTGGTGGTTGTTGTAACTAGGGCCGAAGGGTTTCCGGCCTTCTAGAAAGCCGTGGCTCATTATTTCCATGGCCAGATTGACAGCCTGTTTTTCTAGTAGTTTGTCGAAACGGGATTTGACTAGTTTCGGCCAGAGTAGGGTTTCTTCCGGCAATCTGAAGAAAGTCTGAAATTTTTTTTGTAGTTTCGCAAGTTCCGATAAATAGCTATTTTGGGCCTGGAGCGAGGCATGACTCGGCAGGTTAGCTATAAGTTCTCGGCCTTGGTGGAACAGTTTTTTCGCTTCTTCTTCCAGAAAGCGGGGTATAAGATCGTCCAGAATGAAAACCGGGGCTGCCGCTGTCGCCGCCGTCTGGCGGTTTAAGTTCGTGCCTATTTGATCTGGAAAGCTGAAGTTACGTTCGGCTCGGATTGTGTAATCGGCCACGTTACCTTCTTGGTAATCGACGGGAGCTGGAAAAGCTAGAAAAACTACGATCAGAGTTAAAAAGGTTGTCAATAAAAACTGGATCAGCGCTTCCCGGGTGGATAGATACTGCCAATAGGGGAGCCATGAAGGCAACAGACCAGGCCGGGTTTTGGTAGCGGCTATATTTCTGACTCTTTCCAATGTCAGTCGGCGGCCGGTCATGGTTTCTTTTCACTTGCTGTTATTTGGTGGTTATTGGCGTTGTCATAGGCATTTATTATAGCTCGGACTAGGTGGTGGCGGATCACGTTGGCTGGGCTAAAGTGGCAAATTTTTATGCCGGGGATGTTGGCAAGAAGGGCGACCGCCTCTTTTAAGCCGGCCGGGTTGCCACCTGGGAGGTCGTTTTGGCCGGGGTCGCTTGTGATCACTGTTCGGGAGCAGGGACCCAGGCGAGTCAGAAATATCTTCATTTGCGTACGAGTGGTATTCTGAGCCTCATCCAGAATAATGAAGGTTTGACTCAGGGTGTGCCCGCGCATAAAAGCTAGGGGGGCCATTTCAATGAGTTGTCTCTCGGCTAGACGGGCATATTTTTCGTAAGGAATCAGGTTATTTATGGCACCGTAGAGTGGTCGTAAATAAGGGTTGATTTTTTCGGTTAAATCGCACGGTAGAAAACCTAGCCGTTCGCCTGTCTCTACTGTCGGCCGGGTGATAATGATGTGTGAAACTTGACCTGAATCTAAAAAGGTTATCGCCATGGCTACCGTTAGGTAGGTTTTACCGGTTCCGGCCGGGCCGAGGTTGAAAACCAGGTCAGTTTTCTCCATAGTCTGGACATAGCGTCGCTGGGTCTCCGTTCGGGCCATTACTTGGCGGTGAGCTAGAGGCGATTTTATGAAAGGTTGCAGATATTCGTCAAGATCGGCTTTCGGGTGGGTTAAGGCCAGGTTAATTAGACATTCGGTATCCCATTTGGAAGGTGAGCTGGAACCAGCGGCCGCAAGCTTCATCAGAGTGCTGCTAACCCGTCGACCTATCCTTTCTTTAGTTTGGGAACTCGGGCCGAAAGTTAGTTCGTGGTTTTGTTGCCCAATAGATAGATCCAGAAGCCGGGAAATAACTTGGAGATTGGCTGAACTCGGCCTGAAACTCTTTCGGGCTGTTTCCTCCGGGCCCCTAGCCAACCGCTTCCTTGCGCTCATGACAGATGCCTTTCTTTTTCTAGATTACCCTCCTTAAAGGGATGGTATTAAAAATTTAAGAAGACCTTTTTGTAGATGGAGACGGTTTTCAGCCTGATCAAATATAACTGAAGCTGGGCTTTCTAGAACTTCTTCGGTTACTTCCTCGCCGGGGTGAGCTGGTAGACAATGCATGAATATAGCGTTCGGTTCAGCTTTGGCCATTAAAGCCCCGTCGACGACGAAAGATTTAAATGATTTTTCCCGGTGGCTCTGTTCTTTTTCATGCCCCATACTGGCCCAGACGTCAGTGTTGACGGCTAGAGCACCGCGCACGGCCCATTTGGGGCTATTGGTCAGAATTATAGTCGGATTTTTGGTTCGGGCCCAGGCTAGGATTTTTGGATCTGGTTCATAACCGTCTGGGCAGGCCAGGGCTAAGGGAAAACCAAAAATTCCAGCCGCTTCAAGCCAGGAGTTGGCCATATTGTTACCGTCGCCGATCCAAGCTATTTTAAGTTTTTCTAGAGGTATCCCAGGAAATTTTTCCCTTGCGGTGAAGATATCAGTCAGTACCTGGCATGGGTGTCCCTCGTCGGTCAGTGCGTTAATAATGGGGATGCTACCGTAGCGAGCTAGATCGTTCAGTAGAGTCTGAGCGAAGGTACGAATAACTAGAGCGGCTAGATAGCGTGATAGAACTCGTGCTGAGTGAGAAGTCGGCTCCCCTCGGGAAAATTGGGTGTCGTTTTCGGTCAATACTACGGCATGGCCGCCGAGTTCTATGATACCGCATTCGAAGCTGACTCTAGTGCGGGTGGAATTTTTGTTAAAAATCATGCCTACCCCGCGCCCGGAGAGGTGGTTATGGCTATAATTTCCTTTCGTACGTTCGACTTTGAGTGCCGCCGCACTGTCCATAACATGGTAAAATTCGTCCAGGGTCAGATCATGAAAGGTTATGAAATGTCTGGTCATAATAGGTTCTCCAAGGGTCAAGGGCAGATGGTCTCCACGGCTTTTCTTAAGGCCGGGATTAATAGGTCTATTTCGGCTTCAGTCACGATGAGAGGCGGGGCGAATCTTAAGACAGAGCCGGCTGTGGCGTTGATGATGAAGCCGCGTCGGTGCATCTCCGCTACTACAGGGCCGGCGGTTTCGCTCAGTTCTAGACCTAGTAAAAGTCCTTGACCGCGCACGCCGACGGCTTTCGGCCCCAGTTCCCGAGCTAGAGTTTCTAGACGACCTTGGAAATAGTCACCAATTTGTCGGATGCGATTTAGAAAGTTCTCGTTCAGAATAATTTTACACATAGCTAGGCCTACGGCCATGGCCAGAGGTGCTCCACCTACGGTCGTAGAATGGCTGCCCGGGGTGAAGTGGGCGGCCACGTCATTCTGGGCCAGAATAGCCCCGCTAGCCACTCCGCCGCCCAAAGCTTTGGCCAAAGAGATGATGTGGGGTTTTATTCCATAGTGCTGAAAGGCGAAAGGCCGGCCGGTGCGGCCGAGTCCGGTTTGCACTTCATCTAAAATGAGCAGAAGATTTTTTTTGGTGCAGAGTTGAGCTACCTTTGGGAAATAGTCTGGGGGGGGCACCACGACTCCGCCTTCACCTTGAAGGGGTTCTAGCATTATCGCACAGGTTTCGTTGGTTACGGCCTCAGTTAGGGCGGTTAAATCGCCGTAGGGGACATGGGTGAATCCTGGTAGGAGCGGTTCAAAACTTTCTTTGACTTTGGCTTGGCCAGTGGCGCTGACGGTAGCCAGAGTGCGGCCGTGAAAAGAGCCGAGAGCGGTGATGAGGCCGAAGCGGCCGGGGCCGTAAAGGTCGTGGGAATATTTACGGGCTAGCTTGATAGCCGCCTCGTTGGCTTCGGCCCCGGAGTTGGCAAAAAAGGCTTTATCTAGTCCGGAACTTTCGGTTAAAAGGGCGGCTAGCTGGACCATTGGTTCATTGTAAAAATAATTGGAGACATGAATTAAACGTGTTGCCTGTTCTGTAATAGCGCGGGTGACGGCCGGGTGGGTGTGACCCAAGGCGCAGACGGCGATGCCGGCTAGAAAATCAAGGTATTCGTGTCCTTCGGCATCCCATAGCTTTAGGCCGCTGCCGCGGACAAAGGCTAGTTCGTAACGGTCCACGTTTCGGATCAGGTGTTTTTCAGCCAGGTTGATTATTTCCCGCGTTGACAGAGACATATACTCCTCTTCTGAAAAATAAAGATTCAGGTTGAGATTTCAGTTCCGCAGCCTAAGTCGGTGAACAATTCCAGTAAAATGGCATGGGGTCGCCGGCCATCGACAATATAGGCTCTTCGACAGCCGGCGGTCACTGCTTTAGCCGCGCATTCCAGTTTAGGAATCATGCCACTGGAAATGACTCCGGAACGTTTTAAATCGGCTATGTCGCTGACGCTGATTCGTTCGATTAACCGTCGTTCTTGATCCAGAACTCCTTCAATATCGGTCAGTAGCATAAGTTTTTCGGCGTTGAGAGCCTCGGCCACAGCCCCGGCTACAGAATCGGCGTTAATGTTAAAAGTTTCTCCTTGCGAGCCTAGTCCTACCGGAGCTATAACCGGGATGACATCGCTGGCGGTCAGATATTTTAGAAACTCGGTGTTGATGTGGGTAGGCTCGCCTACCAGTCCCATGTCCAGTATTTCGGAAGGGTGGATGATATCTTTAGTTGTGCACGTTAATTGAAGGCGCTGGGCTTCAATGAGGTGGGCATCTTTGCCGGAAAGACCCACGGCCAGACCACCTGCCGCTCCTATGAGGCTCACGATCTCTTTACCCACTTTACCTGAAAGAACCATTTCGACTATGTCCATAGTGGCTGCGTCGGTGAAGCGTTGACCCTCAACGAAACGGCTCTCTATTTTTAGACGCTTCAAAAGATCGTTGATTTGGGGACCGCCGCCGTGAACCACCACAGGGTTGATGCCAACATATTTGAGTAAGGTCACGTCTTCGGCGAAAGCTTTTTTGAGAGCTTCGTTCACCATGGCGTGGCCGCCGTACTTGATGACGATGGTGGCTCCCTGAAACTTGCGGATGTAGGGTAGAGCCTCAATTAGAATTGAGGCTCTGTCGCGGTCTTGATCCTGATTCATAAATAGGGGCGTTTTTCTGTTTTGGCGATTCACAGGATATAACGGGTGAGATCGGTATTTTCCACCAGATCTTTTAACTTGTCGCGCACATAGGCGGAATCGACGGATAGTTTGGCTGGGGCTATATCTGGGGCGGTGAAGGAAACTTCATCCAAAAGTTTTTCCATTATGGTAGCTAAGCGTCTGGCCCCGATGTTTTCATTTTTCTCATTGACCTGGCTGGCTAGTTTTGCCAAGGTTTTAATAGCTTCTGGCTGGAAGTCTAGATCTATTTTCTCTGTTTCTAGGAGAAGACGGTACTGCAGGGTTAGGGCATTTTCTGGCTCGGTCAGAATGCGGACGAAATCTTCTTTGGTCAGGGAGGATAGTTCCACCCGGATGGGGAAGCGGCCCTGAAGTTCGGGGATTAGATCGCTGGGTTTGGCCACATGAAAAGCTCCGGCGGCGATAAAAAGGATGTGATCGGTCTTAACCTGGCCGTGTTTAGTGGAGACGGTAGAACCTTCTACTAGCGGTAGGAGATCTCGTTGCACCCCTTCCCGGCTTATGTCTGGGCTGGAACGGCTTTCGCGTCCGGCCACTTTGTCTAGTTCGTCAATAAAGATGATACCATGCTGTTCCACTCGGGTCCGGGCCTCGGCTGTAACCTTATCCATATCTACCAGGCGGGTGGCTTCTTCGGCTACTAGTACTTCCCAGGCTTCTTTAATCTTCATTCGACGGGGTTTAGTTTTTTTGGGGAACATATGGCCCATAGCCTCGTTTAGGTTCTTTTCCATTTCTTCTAGGCCCATAGCGGTAAAGATTCGGGCTACCGGAGGGCCGCTCTCGCAGCTTTCTATTTCTACCTCGCGGTCGTTTAGTTTACCTTCATGGAGTAAAGTCCGAAATTTTTCCCGAGTGTCGTCCGCTTTGGAGGTGGGCTCGGGTGGTCCGGTAGTGGGGGTGCGGGAGCCGGGGAGGAGTAGATCCAGAAGCCTTTCTTCAGCCGCCTCACCCGCCTTCTGGCGCATGGCTTCTTTTTCTTCGGTTTCAACTGTATTCACCGCTAGATCCATCAGTTCCCGGATCATAGATTCCACATCTCGTCCCACATAGCCGACTTCCGTATACTTGGAAGCTTCTACTTTAATGAAGGGAGAGCATGTTAGCTTAGCTAGGCGGCGGGCGATTTCGGTTTTGCCAACTCCGGTAGGCCCAATCATAATAATATTTTTGGGTGATATTTCATCGCGCATGGTTTTCGGTACCTGAAGCCGTCGCCAGCGGTTCCGTAGGGCAATAGCCACGGCTCGTTTAGCTTCAGCTTGGCCGATTATATATCGATCTAGTTCGGCTACGATTCGCCGGGGGGTTAGTTCCATAGTCTGGATGACGAATTTGCTCATTGTTATAATACTTCCAGAGTGAAATTATGATTTGTGTAGATACAGATGTCGGCGGCGATGTCCATAGCCTCTTTGGCGATGGCTGGGGCGTCGAGACTAGGGACTTGACGGACCAGGGCTCGGGCTACGGCCAGGGCGTAGGGGCCACCAGAACCGATGGCTAGAAGCCCATCGTCGGGTTCAATAACGTCGCCGGAGCCAGATAAAAGAAGGCTGGACTGTTCATCCACGGCCAGAAGAAGGGCTTCGAGGCGACGCAGATTCCGGTCGGTGCGCCAGTCTTTGGCCAGTTCCACCGCTGATCTCAGAAGCTGACCGCTGTATTTGGAGAGTTTATCTTCAAAGCGCTCGAAGATAGTGAAGGCATCGGCTGTAGCCCCGGCGAAGCCGCAGATAATCTGATCATGGTGTAGACGGCGAACTTTCTTGGCTGAATTTTTTATAACCGTGTTGCCGGAAGTAACCTGGCCATCGCCGCATACAACTACTCGCCCTTGATGTCTTACGGATAAAATAGTGGTGGCTTCAAAAGGCATTGGGTGGGACATACAGCTTCTTTCTTTATGATGATTTTTCCCGGGCTCGGGGGTGAGCACCGCGATAAACGCGCCTCAGTCGCTCTAGATCCAGATGGGTATAGCGCTCGGTGGTAGCTAGGGTACTATGCCCTAGCATTTCGCCGATGGCTTTCAAATCCGCCCCAGCGGATAAAAGATGGGTAGCGAAGCTATGACGCAGACTATGGGGGCTAAACCGGATGTCTAGTCCAGCGGCGGCCAGGCGCGCGGTCAGAGCCCGTCGAACTACGCGATCGTTAAGACGCCTGCCTCGGCGGCCAAGAAAAAGGGCCTGGTCGCTTGCGGTTGGTATAACCAAATGGTTTCGTGTCGCTAGATATAGACGTAGACTTTCGGCCGCTGGCTCACCGAAGGGCACCCGGCGGTCAGAGCCACCTTTACCTCGGCGCACGGTGAGCAGTCCGGCCGGCCAATCGAGGTCACCTAAGTCTAGCCGCACTAGTTCCCCGACTCTGAGACCGGTGGAATAAGCCAGTTCGAATAAAGCCTGGTTGCGTAGCTTTACCGGGTCATCGCCTGGGCTCTCACTTTGATCCAGCATAGTTTCTGTCTCTCGCTCTGTCAGGAATAGGGCTTGCTTTTTAGGGCATTTGGGGGCAGAGATTGAGACGGCCGGGTTGAAATTAGCGACGCCCTCTTTAATCCGCCAGCGGTAAAAGGCTCTGAGGCTAGCTAGGGCCCGACCGACGGAGATATTATCGAGGGAAGCCTTTATTTCAAACATAAAGGCTCTGATCTCATTTTTACCGGCCGTGCCCGGAGTCTGCCCTCTGATTGTGAGAAAAGCCACGAAACGGCGTACTTCTCGGCTATAGGCTCGGACGGTGTGTGGAGAGCGTCCTAAAACAGCTTTCAGGTAGGCTTCAAATCTAGTGATTTCTTCCATTAAATGTCTTCGACGATAATTCGGTAGCGGTGAGGATAGAGGCAGTCGTTCAACACCGATTGTTTGGTTCGGCGGCTGCGAGGGTTAACTAGAAGTAGGCACAGAAGATGGGTAGTTATAGCTCTGGGGTTGTCGGGCGGAGTGGGGACAATGACGAAAATGAAGAGTTTTCTAGGTTCTTTCGAATCTAGTCCCTGATGAGGGTTTAAAGGGATGGGGGAGTTGTGGTTTATTTTAAAAATCCGGGGGATCAACAGGGTGACCAGAGTTAGACTGGGATCGTCGATGCTCTTCAACCAGTAAAAGAGGTTGTCTTTCTGACATCTGATTATTACGAAATTCGTAAGGTCCGTTAGTTGGATTAGACCACTTGGAACCGTGACCTGTGAGTCTTCCAAAACATCTATTTTCTTGGATTGGTTGGTTTTTGTCTTAATCATGGCGAAAATTACGGCTTTCGAAGGCTTTTAAGAAAACTCCAGTTGTTCCAAAAGTCCAGTCAGGGTATTAATACCGCTGGGTATGAGATTTACCGACCGGCGATTCTTCAGTTGAACCTACCGGCCTTTAATTTTTTACCACTTGCACTTTGACCTCGACCCCTATGGCCACTGATTCGCCTGTTTTACGAGTAAGGATAAACAATATTCATTTTGTGTACGTCTTTTAGCGCAAGCTTCTCCTGGCGAAAATCCGTTTCCTGAAAATTAAGGGCCGATTTTACTTAAGCGTATGATACACTTAATTCCTTATTTACACAAGAACTGGATTTTAGAAACTAGCTAATTTTTATATTGACTTTAAAGCTGATAAGTAGTATAAGAAAATGTTTGGCTATATCTGGGGACGTAGTGAAGCGGTTTAACACGTCTGCCTGTCACGCAGAAGATCGCGGGTTCAAATCCCGTCGTCCCCGCCATTATACTTTCTACCTCCCATACCCCCCCCCCTCCCGGTCAGAGCTATTTTTGGCCAGAATCCTGACTTAGATTAAAGCATAAAGTTTAATTTTTCAGCTCGGCGCAGGCAATTATGGTTAGTCCCATCGGGGTGATAATTAACATTGGAGTAGTACTGGTTGGGAGCATTCTGGCTTGGCGGTCGGGTGGGTTAGTAGAGAAAACTTTCGTGATCTCTTCTTTCAGGTGTTGATTTTTGCACTCTTTTGCTCGGCCTAAAGATAGCCCTAGCCGCTGCCGGCCTACGCTTCTTATCCTTAGCTCCGTGTTGGCTGTGATTACTGGTGAGACCCTGTGGCTGGTCGGTACTTTGGAAAAATGGTTGAGCGGCGGGTAAATTGTACTCTATTCCAAGTTTATCTTTGGCTTCAGTATAACTCTAATTCTATTTTTGGTTTATGGTACCGGAGGCAAGGCGGCTTCAGTACTCCGGCTGATCTATCATGATGGGGCGATTTTTACGGTCGTTACTTTGCCTCCCTGTTTAACCGGTGAAATAAAACGGCCATTATGATCACGGGTGGGCTCATATTGCTAGGCATAGGTACAAATCTGTTTAGAAATAAACATGTAACCGTGTCTAATCTTATGCTGGCTTCGGTCTATGCGTTAACTTTGAGTGTCTTTTTATTTAACAGGCCAGTAGGGCTGTTATAGGGTTCAGGTTGCTTTCAACTACAATTGGATAGTAATTTAAAAAAGGAAGGCAATTTTGTTAAAAATATCTTGCAAAGTAAGTCCATTTTTAGTGGACACTTAAATTTGAAAAACTACCAGTTATGCTTGTGGTAGGCGTTCTTTAGCTTTAGCTCTAAATTAAAGAAGTCTTCGAATATTAAAATGATGAAGGGTTACTAACCGCATTAAGAAGATATAAAGAGGCTATCTAAATAGACGAGATTAGCTTAGAATATACGAAATTAGAAATCTAAAGAGCACATAGTATTTGCATCAAGGTGCCGTAAACAAGTAACCTATGGGAGGTTCAAAGTTAAGGTGGGTAAAATTTTGCGTGAACGGTGTACAAGGTTTGGAAACAATAGAAGCTGAGTGTAGTACTAGTAGTATCAATATATTTGTGAGTATACCGCGCAAACTAATCAGCGTGTCTGCAGTCGCTATCTTAACTAACTCTCTATAGGGATCAGTAGACCATCCGCTGAGTAGGGGGTCCTTCTTTATATTAAGACTATTATTGGGTGGTTTATCTATCTGGCCTAAGAGAGGGCTAATTATATTTAGTGGGGGTTAAATGTCCCTAACAGCTATTTTCTCGGGTTGGTTAACGGCGGTTAGTATTTTCCAGCCGTCCCGCGATTTGGTATATTTATTATCTTCTCTCAATTCTTAAAAATATGTTAATCATTAATATCACTGGTTAAGAAAAAATATTACCTATTTAACTAATTAAGTTGTAAATAGAAGTAATAAAAAATAACAACCCATTTTTAAAAAATTAGTGTCGATGATAAATCTTTTTTGCGCTGTAGCTATAAAAAAGAGATAAAGAAAATCATCAGGATGATTAATTTATAAAGGAGCTTCAAAAAAGAGTAAAAGAATAAAGAAAACCGAGAATTACCTTAAGATTATTGTCTTGATCATGTTCCTTGAAAGTAAGTGGGGAAAAGCAACGATTAATTTAGAATTTTATTAAGAATAATTTAAACTTTTTGGGTAAGTTTTGACCTAATAGTATAAAGACAAAAATAAAATTTATAGTTTACATAAGCCGAAAACACTCTGTTTAGTTGTTTGTGACTAAGATTAATAAGGTTACAAAATAGTTGAAGGAGTCTAAATATTAACATTAAAGAATTGAGATTAAAAAAATAGAAAATGTAATAAACAATATATGTATAATAGAAATAATTATTGGGTATTTTAAAGCAGATTTTCGAATTGAAACAATAATATTTTATATAGTTGGTGCCGAAGGGGAGACTCGAACTCCCACGAAGAAATCCCCACTAGACCCTGAATCTAGCGTGTCTACCAATTCCACCACTTCGGCATCTTAAACCTAAAATAACCCCTTTTTAAAACTGAGCGGACAAAAATTTATTTTTTTTTCACTTACCTTGAAAACTAAATATATAAGGAATAGGAGGAATTGTCAAGATGCGATTAGTTTTTTTAGCCCTGGATTTATGTTTATGGAGTTGATCGATAACTGGGGTCAGCAAGCAACCGGTATCAGACCTCGCACGGTCGTTACTCTTGGTGTCTTCGATGGGCTCCACCTTGGTCATCAAGGCATTATCTATTCAGTCGTCAAAAGTGCAGCTAAACTTAAGGCTCAGTCTTTGGTTTTAACTTTTGACCCTCATCCCCTACAGATACTAGCGAAAAATGTGGCTCCGCCTCTTTTAACCACTGTGCAGCAAAAAGCTGAAGTTATGGCAGCTTTAGACCTGAATCGTCTTGGGGTGCTCCGTTTTACACGAGAAATGGCAGCTATTGAGCCTTTAATATTTTTGAACTTATACTTAACTAAATTCATTGAACCAGTCGCTGTACTCCTGGGGCCGGATTTTTCTTTCGGTAAAGATGCTAGAGGCGATGCGAAAACTATTCGCGCCTGGCTCCATGCCAATAACCCCAAGGCCAGCTTAACTGTGGTTGAGTCTATTGGTAATGAACAGGGCATTTTTGCCAGCTCTCAAATTCGCCAGAATCTTAGAGATGGGTTGGTGGAAAATGCGGCTTTGGCTTTGGGCCGGTTTTATCGATTGACTGGTCGAGTTGTCCACGGCCTGGCTCGGGGCCGGCAGTTGGGTTTTCCGACTGCTAACCTTGGCCAGATAAAGCAATTAATTCCCGGCCTTGGGGTTTATGCGACCAGGGTTGTTATTGAAGGTATAACTTATGATAGTATGACTAGTATAGGTTATAATCCCACCTTTAGGGAAAAAATGCAGACTGTGGAAACAAATATTTTTGATTTTGATCATTTTATCTATAACCGAGAACTTTCCATCGATTTCGTAGCTCGTCTGAGAACTATGGTCAATTTTAATTCAGTCGGACAACTAGTATGCCAACTGGAGCAGGATAAAGAGATGGCCAGGCGGTTGCATAATCGGTTAAAGCAAAAAAAGTGAATTATTAGGAATATATTCGAATAAATTAAATGATTTTCTTAAATATCGGGATGAAGTGCCTCTTAATTTAATAATATTTTAGAGTCTGAGTCTTACTAAGGTATAATATTCTAAATATTACTTTTAAAAGCAGATAAATATTTTTTAATCTCTTTTACTACAGGATATCTGTCTAGGTGAGGATATTAGGTCGACCTGATATTTTTTATGTATAAAAATAAATAATTTTTAGTACTCTCAAAAATTTCAAAAGAATTGTAACCTTTTATTTTATCATGGCCTAATCGTTATTAGGCTAGTTAGTTTCGATAGTTTGGCCTACAATTTTTATTGGTAGATCAGAGCTTTAATCTTAGATAAACTAGAATCGGCTATTAATATTAGAGTCGGAGTTATTGTCGAGTGGCTTCGGCTAGCCAACATTAGTTTCAATCTGTCTACCTATATCGACTATAGCCGGCTCGTTTTGGAAGATTATTATGTTGGTCTAATTGACTGTGATATCCTAATTTAGTGAACCCTGAAAGTGACCAGTCAGGAGGGGGGGGAAACCTGTCGATTTTTGATCCGCTTTCTTCGCTGATCAAAGGGTCTTTATAATCAATTTTTTTAAATCGGATGATGGCCAGTCGTTTTTATCGATAATTGCGTTAATTTATAAAAAATGGTGAGTTGCTTAATTCAGATATAGTTATTCTAAGGTTAGATTTTATTCGGTGCTTAACTATTTTCTAGTGTGGAATTCGTTTTTAATACCCAAATCTATCTGGTTGCTTTGGCTGTTTGAAATTGGCCTTTACTCCTATAATAGGGAAAGCATTTAATTTAGTTCAGAGGGAAAGTACTCTGGGTGGTGAACTTGAACGGAGTGACCTACGGTATGGCCGAGTGCGTAATGCTAATTAGTAGATTATTACAGCTATTAATAATAAAGATTTGGAAGGCGCATTGACTGTGAAATTGACTGTGAAAATGAAGTGTGCTATTTGGCTCTTTTTAATCTTACTCGTTATTTCTCTGATGGATCTGTAGGTTATGGTCTTGAACCCTTTAATTTTTAAAATTAATCAAACTATCGATGTTTTTGAAGAGGAAGTGGAAGAAATCGCCGAAAGGCTGTTACGAGAATTGGAGGGTCGTAAAAAACTAAGACTAATATGAAATAAGAACATCTATGAATGCGGTTATTAACATGATCGATCTAGTTCTGTTTGTCGAGTTAAATGATGAGCAGCGGTTCTATCTAATGGAAGTTTAAAAGGTGATTGATACTTTGCTGGGGAAGATCAATATTTTTCTGGATTTTTTCAAGTTGGGAGATGGCCTGATGGCTATCTAAAGTTGTGCTTTTGATCTCAAAGAGTTACTGTAGTAAATCGTTAAAAATTATAAAATTATGAGGAAAGATCTGAACTTATCTTTTATCTGGTGCCTGGGCACTTCTCTGACTACCCTCCTGTGCCTGGGCGACTCCTTACAGATTCGTTAGGTTTTGACCTTTCTTTTGGATAACGCTTTTAAATCCACTAAAGAGGATAGAGTAACTTTTTAATTTACCGGGCGGAACCAGCGGAATCAAAGTGGATAGGGGTTGTTATCAAAGATATTGGTTTCGGTATTGAGCCTGGCCGTTTTGGTTCTATTTTTAATTTTATCTATGGTTCTTTCATCTGCAACGTTGACAGCACGGGCATTATCTTTACGGGAATCAAGAGAATTGTGAAATTTATGGGTGGGTCTATTACTGTGGATTCACTTCTCGAGCAAGGTAGTGTCTTTACTACTGGTCTATCACTCTTAGCCTTCACGTATAAGAATAGGTATGATGAACATAAAGCTAAAGCCGCGGTTTTATTGCTGTCCGATGAAGATAAATTGAAGGATTGCCTGGTTATTCTGACCGATGATAATGGAGTTAACCGTGAGGTGTTGAAAGGTTATCTCAACCACTGGGGCTTTTCTTTCCATTCTTTCGAAAGTGCCCTTGCGGGTTTAGATTTTTTAAATAATCATTCGGGAATTAATCCTAATGTTTCTATAACGCACAGCTAGATGCTGGGGTTGAACTTATAGAAACTCATTAACTACTTGACTGGTAAATATCTGGAAATTTTTCTGCTGTTTTTGATCTTAATTTTCGTTGGCGAAATTTATGAAGTCATTTCCATCCTACCCCGCAAATCAACCATAATTAGCAATCCCATACCTCAGGAAGTTCTGAAGGCCTGTCTGGTTTCATTTCTAGCTGAGACAAAACTAAAACAGCCAGCTGCGGATAAAAAAGTGCAGACATCCGGTTGACTAAAAGATTAAATCCGCGCAAAATACTAGTCGTATATGACAAGTAGTTAAATTAAAAATTGGCCGCTACTCTGCTGACTAAAAGAGGACATAATGTTAAAGTAATTGCTAACGGTGAGGAAGCCATTAAGATTATATTGGAAGAAGATTTCGATCTAATCTTCATGGACAGTTAGATATCAAATTATAGATGGTTTGATCGTGATCAAAAAAAGCTGGAAGATCTTGAAAAAGTTGCCTGGGTCTTGCAGTAGTTACCATAGCGGTTCACGCTTGGTTAAGTGATAAAGAGATGTTCGTGAATGCCGAGATAACCAGTTATGTATCAATTTCCTTTAATCCTCAAGAATTAACCGTGGTTGCTAAGCAAAAAATTGAAGGTCGTAGTAAAATTAGTATTAACGGAGGGGAATAGTGGTCGTTAATTTAGATATAGCTGCCATTCTAGAAAAATTATGGATAATAAAAACTTGCTTTTTGAAAGTAGAGACTTGTTCTTAGAGCGCGTCATTCCGCATATGATTAGCCTGAAAAAGGGCATTGGAGTTAAAGATCTAGATATCTATATGCCCGAAGTTAATACCTTAAAAAATATAATTAATTTTTCCTCTACTGCAAGTATATTTGAAACCACTAAAAAATTAGAAAATAAAGATCACGAAAAGATTATCGATATCAATATTGGAGGTAGTTTTTAAGAATTGGGAAAAGAAATTAAAGTTTTGGTTACTACTTTGCGTGACTGGCGCTTCTAATCATTTTGACTAGTGAGTTATCGATCAGCTATCTATTAGCTCAGGTGGCGGTAGATGCCGCTGTAACCAGCTTATATACTTATCTAGTTCCGTCTGAATTAACGGCTGCAATAACAATAGGACAGGCGGTTTTAGTACCTTTTGGGTCACGACCGGTGGTTGGATATATTCTAGCTCTGAAAAAAAAGATTGGTCTGCCCTCAGATCACTTAAAAATTATCAAAGCCATTATAGAACCTGATCCTCTATTCGGTCCTAGTCTTTCGAGGCTTATTGAATTCACTTCTCGCTATTATCATTATCCTCCTGGACTCTGCGCTCGGGAAATTTTGCCTGGGGGGTTATCTCCAGCTTTGGAGAAGGTGGTGATTTTAACCTGCGCTGAAAGCACAATGGGGGGGGCTCTGCTCGGGGCTGAAGCCGAGTTGTTGGCCCGTCTGTTTAAGACCCGACCAGAGGGGGTGGCCCTAAAAATGTTGACGGCCGAAGGTTTTGGTGTGGCCATAAAAAAGCTGGTTGCCGCTGGGCGAGTAGCGTTTAGTTTGCGGCTAGTTCACCGGGGCGCCCGCTCTAAAAGGGAATTATGGTTGGGCCCGGTTCTGAAACCACCCGATTTACTCCCTCGTTTGGGGCCGAAAGAAAGGGAAGTTTGGGAACTGATTCGGAAGGGGTCAGCCAAACCTTTAAGTTACTATGCAGCTTATATAAAAAATCCTCTGCCGCAGGCTCGTTCTTTAGTCGCCAAAGGCTTGGTCGAATTGACAGAGCGGGATAATTTTTGCGATGACCCGGGGCGGGCTATTTTTGACTTTAAAAGCGGCCCTCCCCCTCAGCTGACCAGCCAGCAGACGGTGGCTCTGACGGTTGTTGAAGAGGCTTTGCAGAGACGATGTCATCAGGAGTTTTTGCTTTTTGGTGTCACCGGCAGCGGTAAAACCGAGGTCTATCTGCGGGCTGCTGAGAAAACTCTGGCTCAGGGACGCGAAGTCCTGTGGTTAACCCCGGAGATAAGTTTGGCTCTAAGCCTAGAAGGTCTTTTGAAAAACCGCCTAGGCCAGGATAAAGTAGCAATGATCCATTCCGGTCTCACGGTTGGCCAAAGGCATGACCATTGGCTGCGTATTAAGCGTGGTTTGGCTCCGGTGGTGCTGGGTGCTCGGAGCGCTGTCTTTGCCCCTCTGGAAAATATTGGTCTGGTGGTGGTGGATGAAGAGCATGACTGGGCTTACAAGCAGGACGATGGCTTGCATTATAACGGGCGAGATTTAGCCCGGTGGCGGGCTAGAGAGTCCGGGGCTACCTTAATTCTGGGTTCAGCTACACCTTCTTTTGAGAGTTACGAAGCAGCTCTGGGCGGCCGGGTGACTCTTTTAAAAATGATTGAACGTCCCGGTGTTGCGGTTCTGCCTGAAGTTAAACTTATAGATCAGGGAGCGGAGTCAGCCCGGAACAGACAGGTTTTTACCCCCGAGCTTAAAGCGGCTTTGGGGGAGACTCTGGCCCGGGACGAACAGGTTCTTCTATTCATAAATCGTCGGGGCTTAGCCAACCTTCCTCTTTGCCTTAAATGCGGCGAGACTCTTAAATGTCCCCACTGCAATCGTAACCTGACTCTTCATGGTTCTGGGCAAATTGGCGGTGAAGTCATGGGGGAAGTTTATTTGGCGCTGATTCCGGGTGGCAGCCAAGTTCTCATCTGCCATTCATGTGGGTACCGAGCTGAACCACCTTCGGCCTGCCCAAACTGTCTTTCCCCGCTTTTCCGCTATTTCGGGGTAGGGACGGAACGGTTGTTAAAGATGGTTGAAGATATCTTTCCTAAGAAAGCTAAAGGTACTCGCTTGGATGCTGACTCAGTCCGGCTTCGGGGAGGGTTAAAACGTATTTTACAGGGTTTTGCCAAAGGGGAGTTCAATGTTTTGGTAGGTACCCAGATGGCGGCCAAAGGTCACAACTTTCCTAACCTAACTTTGGTGGGGGTAATTGATGCCGATCTAGGTCTAAATTTACCGGACTTTCGGGCCGCCGAGCGGACTTTTCAGCTTTTATCCCAGGTGGCCGGTCGGGCTGGGCGGGCCGTAAGACCGGGTCAGGTGTTGATCCAGACGTTAACGCCGCGTCATCCGGTTTTGAAAGCCGTGGCTGATCATGATTATGAGTCTTTTTTTCAATTTGAAATAGGCGTAAGAGCTGAACTCGGTTATCCGCCTTTCGGACGCCTGGCGTTGATTCGATTGAGCGGTCCCGACGAAATGGCTGTGTGCTCGGTAGCTGAAGTCGCCGCTGGGCCGGGGCGGATTTGGGCTAAAAAACTTGGCCCCGGTTTAGAATTGATGGGGCCGGTGCCTTCACCCATGGCTAGAATAAAGGATCAGTATCGATTCCAATTTCTAGTGCGAGCCGCCGGGGTAGGAAAACGGGAGCTGTTTCTGAAAAAATGGTTACCTGAAGTTCGCAAAGGTCTCGTCCCCGGCCAACGATTAATCCTGGATATTGATCCTTACCATTTATTGTAATGGTATTTTTACTATGGTTAACTGAAGAAATTATGGCTTCGAAAAAGTCTAATCTCCACGTACCGGTTTCGGTGGGGTGGGTAAAACTTTCAGTTTGGTGGCAGGCCTCTCGGCCGTCTTTCTTTATCGCCACTTTAGTTCCGCTTATCCTGGGATTTACTGCCGTAGTTAAGTACACCGGTGCCCGACCTTGGGGATTATTTGCTCTAATTCTTTTCGGTTCCTTTGCTGTTCACCTAGCTACTAATCTAGCCAATGATCTTTTTGACTATATGCAGGGGGTAGACGATGGAGTTGGCATCGGCGGGTCACGGGTTATTCAGGAAGGCAAGATTACCCCTTTGGCTCTAGTTGCGGCCATTGCCATTCTATATATCCTAGCTCTGGCCGTGGCTGTGGTTATAGTCCATCTATCCGGGGTAAAATCGCTTTGGGCCCTTATAGTCTTTGCCGCCTTTTCCAGTTTCTTTTATGTAGCTCCGCCCGTAAAATATGGCCACCGCGCCCTGGGGGAATTAATGGTTTTCCTTAATATGGGTTTAATCATGACCAGTGGGACTTTTTTGGCTCTTTCCGGTGGACCTTGGGATAAGCGCATTTTAGCGTTAGCCCTTCCCGTGTCTTTTATGGTGGCCAGTATACTCTATTTTCAGAGTCTGCCGGAGATCGAAATCGATTTGAAGGCTGGAAAATATACTTTGGCCAATACTTTGGGCAAGACTAGGGCTGCCTTTCTACAAACTCTTTGGTGGCCGTTGATTTGGCTTTTGTTGCTTATGCTTTGGCTAACCGGAATGATTGCCTGGCCCGCCGTTCTTTGCCTTTTAACTGTTCCTTTACATTGGATGGTCGTCAGACGCATTAAGGCCGCTGGGGATGGCGATTGGGTAGAGCTAGATTGTTCCGGCCATCTGATCCGTAAACTCTATCTCGCTAATGGTCTGATTTTAATTGGGGCTCTGGCCCTTAATTAAAAACTGGAAAGCTCGTTTTTAAGGTAGTTTTTCGGTCAAGGTGCTGGTTGGTTTTAAAGGCCGGGAGAGTAGATAACATTTACTACCCAGCCGCCGTTCGGGCCGAAATTTAGACGCTGGAGGTATTTGATATTGGCTAGATAATTTACTGCCTTTTTGAGCCCATTGATTGTTCGGTAATCTAGACTAGTTGGTAATATTTTATTGGTCAATTCGCGCGACCATTCAGTCAGATGGTAGAGAGCGGTTTCTGTTAAATTATTGTATTGCTTTTTAATGTGATTGAACCTTAGCGTGATGGTTTTGTGAGACTCCTAGGCGTTGTTATCAGGCTGAGGGTGTGGTTAAGGTTGAACAACCGGGCCGATTCAATTAATAATCGGTCTAAAATAACGGGTGTTTTTATTTTTCCCGGGAATCCGTACTTTGTATCCGGGATAGACGCCTGAGTGGATCATTCAAGCGCCCCGGGGTCCCCAAAAAACTTCTGACCATCCATAAGGTCGGTAGCTCATGCTCAAGAACTGTTACCATTTATTCTTTCGTGAAATGTCTTTTGTAAAGGGAATGCGTTGTGCATCTTTGCTTATTTCTGGTGGCACTTTTTTATCTTTGTCGCTCCTTAAAGGCTGGCGAAAGTTCGCTATACTTAGACCGAATTTTGTAACAAAACTGGTTGAGCCTGCCTCGTGTTCCATTCAATGTAGGCGGGACTTTTGGTGTCCGGAATTCCTTATTACTCATTTTATTGACGTTAACTAAAGTTAATTTAAATAATTAACAGGTAAAAACTCAAGCTTAACTTTAAGGCTAATAGTGGTAAAACTAAAAACTTTTGAGGTAAAGTAGAGGGTCTTTGAATCAAATTAAGCTGAAGTTCTACCATAGCTGGAGTTTAAAAACATTTATTTAATAAAGTGGATATTAACTCTTTTGTTTAGAGGGGTAGCTGCTTTGCTCCTTGTTTGTAAATTAAAGGATAGATTATTGAGATCAAGGGGTTAGTTTATAACGAACTAGCTGGTTTTATGCGAGATATTAGTTTGGATTTTGTAATCTTGTTTTCAGAATAGGTATAGCGCATTATCATCTTTCTGTTTCTCTGTGTGTTCTTTTGGGCTTGCTAATTTCAGTAGATACAATTATAATAATATATTATAATTGTTCTTTTGTTAATATAGAACTAAAGGATAGAAACTTATGGATCAGGATAAAAAGCCTGATCCATTTCAAAGTCTCTCGATTGATAAAAGTTGCTCCGACTGCAAAGATCGTCATTGTTACTGCCAGGATAAGTTAGCTCTTAATTTCCGCTTGTCTGAGACCAAGGTTAATGCTGAAGGCGTGGTGGTCACTTAGGCTCTGTGTGCCGGTTCAAGTTGGGACGCTAAGCTGGCTCGGGCGATGGCTCTGTATATTTCCAAATTTTATTGCAAATTAGTTTTATCGGTAGCCATTTTCCCAAAACTTCACCTGGGGAAGGGGAAGAAGTGAACTTAGTTTATTCCGATTCAACTAAAAATTAGAGGAACAGTCTACTCTTAAAATATATAGCTTGATAATAGGCGTGATATGTAATTTATAGCCCTACTTTCAGTAGTTCTCATTTTAGGATTATATGATAAGAATAAGGGCTAGTTTAGTGTATTTGTAGTGCTGGGATGTTTGGTGTTATAGTTCTGAGGAGCGCATCTTAGGAGGTGAAGACGTGTTACATGTTTATGGGCTAGAGATGAATGAAGAGATGATTTTTGGGACTAAAGCTGTTTTGCGTTTCCGTCCATAGTTTTTCGATTAACCGGCAGACGCTGTGTTAGGAAAATACTCTCTAATACGAAGAAAAAATCGAAGCTAAGACAGAGGAGAAAGAAGACGACCCCTCTCAGTTCTAGCTTATGTTATCCTGAGCTACAAGAATATCCCCTCTCTGACCCGAGAAAATATGGACCGCACCATAGGTCTAGTCCCGTGGCTGGATTAAACGAAAAGCGCTCTCATCTGATGAAAACAGATTTTAAAAGTATAAGGGGAAAGCATAGCCAAAAAAGAAGGGGGAAAGAGCGAAGTCCTAACTTGGCCGGAAAACCACCATTTTTATGCTGACTCCGGGCAAGGAGTTCGCGACTAATATTTTCAAGAAAATTGAAGATATTGAATCAAGAATCTGGGTAAAGTTATAAGTAAGATTCAGAACATTGCCCTCGAGTAAGTGTAGGATATTTTGTGAGAAGTCGTAGAGACTATCTAACTACCGTCCGACATTTGAATCGAGGGCGATAATTTTTTCAAAAACACCATCAGCCAACCCATTAGTGGAGACTGAGCCAAAGGCCTGATTCTGGATATTAATTCTTTGGTACCTTTTTTAACACCAAGAACATCGACATCAAGGCCCTAAGAAAAATTATCCATAATGAACAGTTCTAGACCATAGCCCTGATACTGGCCTACATTAATTTAGGTAAGAGCGCTCAGCTTATTTTTAAATTTTTTGAACCCTTGCAGCAGGATATCAGTTTACGTATCATCGACTCAGAAAACGTTATTATTAACATGTTGGACGAGACCGAAGACGTGTTACAGCAGAAAAAACTCGAGGTCCTATGGATAGCCGGGCGACCGGCGGTTCTAATACCATAACCTAGATATTGAGCCAACCTCAACTTTACTAATATAAATTTGTCCCGATCGTTCAATTATTTGGAAGTGGGTTGATTACCGTTTTAGAAGAGGCCAAACCCGACGGCTGGGGAAAAGATTACACTCGGAGACTTGAAGAAGGTTGGACCGCTGACCAGGCTAAGGGCCTGGCTTCTTGGTAGGAAAATATAGAACCCCTGATCGTTCTTTTAACTTGCTTAGAAACCCTCTATCAGGATTTATGGGTAGCTAAGGAATCGTTGATGATCAAACTAACTATCGAAGTGGCTGAATAGATTTTAAATAAATAACTGAGTGGGATAAAAAATCTGGTCGCCTGCTCTTTTGAGGGGTGCATAGATTTTCTGAGCTAGGTCTATTAAATCACTTTTCAAATCCAGTCCCAAGGTATTCCTATTCTAGAATAAGTCTAGGCCAAATACAGGCACCATCTTTGCGTTCTAGTCAAAGTTAATCTTCAGCCTGATTAGAGTTTGGAATTGGAGAATTTAATTATGAAATTTAGATATCATCCGCTTGGATGCTACGGCCAGGCACCGCGCCGCCTAGGTTCTGAATATCTTGCGAGTCATCTTCACCGGCGCCTATGAGGTGGATGCTAAATGAGTTTCGACCTTCAGAGTTTTGTCCTTCATTTGATTCTATTTAAGGGGATTCGCCTCTTTTCCCTGAAAGGATAAGATATTAAAGTTATTAATTTAGTTATAGAAGGCGATAAATTCGTCGCTTCAGTAGAAGAAGACTGTTGTATTTGCTCGGTAGACGGCTGCCTATCTATTGAGGTCGAAGTGGTGGTTTTCCATAATGGCGCTATTTAATTTATACTGGTGAGGGAAATAACTGAGCTTACCCTTGGTAGTCAATTTTTGTTCATCGGAAGCCCGGTTACGGAGTTGATGGGTTAAAATCTTCTGGATCGAATTGTGAATGGGCTAGGTTAGATTATCGATGGTTGGAGCCCCCTTAGTTTTTTATGGCCGTTACCCGATTCACGTCTGTTTCGGCAACTCCCTGGAGCGAGAGTGCCTATTTAAGCATGAGTATTCGCTAAATGAAAGCTGACTTTAACGTTATCGCCCTGGTTGGTGAGTACGGTCGCAAAGTCATAGAATTTATCAAAAAAGATTTAAAGACGGAAGGCCTAGTCTACAGCGTGATGATACTACTACTAATTAAGAACTAACTTTAGCATGTATGCGCGGCATCTATATGGACACGGCTATCGCCGAATATTCCGCGACTAGGATCTGAATGTCATTCTGATAATAGAACGGTCACCTGTTATGCTTTAACCACCTGCGAGATTGGCCTTTCTATTGGCGAACTGGCTATCATCAGGGGGTATGCCCTCCTCGGTTTTCACTCAGCTGCTAGTTTTCCGGAATAGACCGTTTACTGGCCTTGGGAGTATTACCAGCCTTCACACCCTGCTGGTGGATGACGACGACATGAATAAGTTGGTGGCCAATGCTATGTGTTCTATTTTAGGAGGTTACATAGTTTTACGGTGGAATCTAGCGGCCAGGAATTATTACCCTGGTTATAGATGTACTTTCCAGCATTAGCTGTCTGATGACCGATCTGGTGAATTAGGATTAGTGGGCTGCCACCAGTTTCGTTGCAAAGACGATTTAGTTATCTATCAGTGCAACTAAGACATGATTAACTTTAGGGTTTACCAGCGGCGGGGCTAATTCGGATATAAACAAGGCTATAGAAAGTTACCTATGTTTTGTTAATTCTTTAAAGTAGTCCTTCGATGATCCGTCCAACCTTGAAAATCGCACGAGGCTTTTCTGTGTATCATCATCTGAATAAGGAGGATAAATTTATGAGACCAGCATGTTTGATTATCCGTGATGGCTGGGGTCGTAATGAAGACCCTGGGGGCAACGCCGTTTTAGCGGCTAAAACGCCTTGTATCGACGGGCTTTTAACTAAATATCCTTGGACTTTGCTGGAAGCTTCCGGCGAGTCCGTGGGTCTACCCAATGGTTATCAAGGATCCAGTGAAGTTGGCCACCTTAATATGGGCGCAGGCCGCATCGTTATTCAGGAACTAAAACGCATTGATGACGGCCTACGCGATGGCAGTTTCTTCCGCCTTCTCAAGTGGGCCGAAATAATGACTCATTGGCGTAAAACCGGCGGGGCCCTTCATCTATTGGGTCTTTTGCAGGACGAGGGTGTTCACGCCCATCAGGAGCATCTATTTAAAATAATGCGTCAGGCCCGTGCGGAAAATCCCGGCGGGATGATTTATCTTCACCCTTTTTTAGATGGTCGCGACACCGCCCCCCGGTCCTCCCCCCAGTTTCTGGCCCGCCTGAAACTAGTCATGAAGGAAGTTGGAGGCGCTCGAATTGGAACTATGATGGGTCGTTATTATAGCATGGATCGTAGCCACAATTGGGACCTCACCGACCAGGCTTACCGTGCCCTCACCGAAGGTTGCGGCTACCCCTTCACCGGTGACCCCATATTAGCCGTTGAAGCCTCTTGGGCGACCGATCGGACCCCGGATAATTTTGACATGGTCGATGAATATATCCCCCCCCTCATTGCTGAGGGCTATCCCGGTTTTAAAGATGGTGATGCGGTTATTCACACTAATTTCCGGCAGGATCGAGCTATTCAGTTGACCCAAGCTTTTCTCGACCCGGTCTATCCTGGCCGGATAACCTTCCGGCCCGCAATCAAATATCTTGGCTTTACCCGTTATTACGATGAACTAGTCGAATACCTTTTGGGCCCCATGGGTGGAGAGGAGGGGCTACCCCAGCTGCTGGGTGAAGTTATTTCCGGGTACAACTTGAGACAACTGCGGTTGGCTGAAACCCAAAAGTTTCGCCATGTTACCAGCTTTTTCAATGGTAAAATTACCCGTCCCTTTTCTATGGAAGAGCAGGTGGAAATAAAAGGTCGCTTCGACTCGGCCACTTTCGCCAGCCATCCGGAGATGGAAGCTTTTATCCTCACCCAAAATTTTCTTAAAGACTATCTCCCTCAGGAGTATCCCTTCATCGTCATCAATTATGCTAACGGCGACATGGTGGGGCACACTGGGGTTTTCGAAGCGGCCGTCCGTGCCGTGGAAGTAGTGGATGAGTGCTTGGCGGAAATAGTCCCGGCCCTTTTAGCCCGAAATTATCATATTTTAATCACCGCTGACCACGGTAATGCTGAGGAAATGATCGATCTGGAAACTGGTTTAGTTAAGACAAGCCATACCACTTTCCCCGTAGAATGCATCTATGCGGCTAATACACTGGCTGGCCGGCTCAGCAGCCGGCGCGGTCGTCTTAGCGATGTAGCCCCGACTTTGCTTAAGATTATGGAGCTTGACGTGCCTCGAGAAATGACTGCCGACAGTCTTTTACAATAATCCCCAAGTCATGCGGGCCGGTTGCTCTGAAAGGATGGTTGCGCATGAATTTTGATTCAAAAATAGTTAGGTTTTTAATACCTCTTTTGGTTGCTTTAGTTCTAGCTAATGGTTGTGGGTTGTTCATTCCTCGGTCTAATCTGGGCCTAGCTGCGGCCAAAATTGCTCGTCAATATATTGGCGTTCCTTACCAGTACGGTGGTTTCAATCCCAAAAGCGGCTTCGATTGCAGCGGCCTGACCTATTATGTTTATCACCAGCTGAGTTTAGAATTGCCTCGCGCAGCTGAAAAACAGGCTAGGGTGGGCCGGCCCATTAAAAAAAAGCAGCTTCGCCCCGGGGATTTAATTTTTTTCAGCGACCACTGCGACAACAGCATTACCCATGTCGGTCTTTATCTGGGGGATAAAAAATTTATCCACGCCCCCGGACGTGGTAAAAAAGTGGCTATTTCTAGCTTAACCGCCGAATATTTCAGCACTCGCTATCACAGCGCCCGCCGGGTGTCTTGATTTTATTACGCTGAGAGTGATTAAATATTTATATCTCCTTGACAATTGAGTATATTTTGGGTTAGTATAATTTAATAATAATATAAAGTATTTTACTTTAGCAATGAATTCATTGGTGAAAAAAAATTGATAAAATTCCGCCTCAATTATCGACTTCTGGAAAATTTCAGTTGGCCGCTTCTAGGTTCTATGTTGCTTCTATGCTTTTGCGGCTTGATAAATCTTTATAGTGTTTCCGCTTCGACTGACTTTGGTGGTGATTGTTCTTGGTTCACCCGTCAAAGTCTTTTCCTAGGGCTATCTCTGGTCGGGCTGGGTCTGAGTCTTTTTCTGGATTATCAATATTTGAAAAAAATAATCTGGCCCATCTACGGCTTAAGTATTTTCAGTTTAGTGGCGGTTTTAGTTATCGGGATTAAGATCAATGGAGCTACTCGTTGGTTGGACGTGGGATTTTTTCGTTTTCAACCCTCTGAATTCGTTAAGGTAGTGGTGGTAGTAGCCCTGGCCGCTTGGTTTGCTAAGTGCGATCTTTCCGCCGGACTGGGGCTAACTGACCTTTTTATTCCCGGACTGATAATTTTAACGCCTTTTATACTGATTTACAAACAGCCCGACTTAGGCACGGCCATTCACCTTTTTGCCCTGAGTCTACCAATTTTTTTAGCCTTTCGTTTCCGGTTTCATCTATTATTAGTTCTGATTCTTACTTTGGTCCTGGCTGTCGGCTTTGCCGTCTTTCTCCAGGTTACCGATTCCTGGCAGTTTCTACAGGAAAACGGCCTAATTAAAAAACATCAGCTTCAACGAGTCGAAGCCTATCTTTACCCTGAACGTGATCCTTCTGGTAATAGTTGGCAAATGGTTCAGTCTGAAAATGCCATTGGTGGTGGCCAGATTAGGGGTCGCGGCTTTATGACCGGCCCGCAGCACAAAAACGGTTTTCTGCCCGAAGCGGAAACTGATTTTGCCTTTGCTGCCTTGTCTGAGGAATGGGGCTTCGTCGGGGCTATTTTGGTTCTGGTTCTGTTTGCCTTTCTTCTGATTTCGGCCCTAGCTGTAGCCCGACGTAGTCAGGATCGCTTTGGTAGTCTCATTACCCTGGGGCTAACATCCTTTTTGTTTTGGCAGGTGGTCATCAATGTGGGCATGGTAACGGGTCTGCTCCCAGTAGTAGGGATACCTTTACCCTTTATTAGTTACGGTGGCACCTCTCTAATGGTGACCGTGGCTTCTGTAGGCCTGATTTTAAACATTGGTATGCGACGATACCTGTTTCAGGATAATCCGGTTCAGGAAAACCCATTCATTTGGCGCCAGGAGCTTGAATTTACTATAGAGACCAGCTTAGTCACTATCCCCATTCGCCGTCTAGCTATCGATACTCCATTTAACCCAGAAGTTCACCCTCAGTACCGTCTCCCTCATCGTCGCCCCTGGGCCAAGTACCTGCGTAAAAGTAAATACCACAATCTCAATCAGTGGCGGCTGGATAAAAGCCTTTAATTTTTTTTACAAATTAAAAAATAAAGCGAAAAATAATCTCTCACTAATTTAACTATATTCAAAAATTTAATCAGGTTAGTAGTGCCTGAAGTCTGCAAGGGTATGCCGCAGAGTAGAAAAGTCTTGTCGCTCTTTTTGATCAGGCCGTGCCATACCACCCATTCGTTGGCTAGCTGTTTCAGCAGAACAATGGATTCGTAGGGCTGGATTAGAAGCTGGGATGACCCCCCCAGATAGGGTTAGCTAGCGATAAATGGCGGGGTTGGAAGTCAAGCCCACCAAAAAAACCACTATCGGCTGCCTTAGGTAAGCCAGTATCCGAATTGTAGAGCCGCCTTGAGAGGCGACTACAATGACTTTGGAATTCAAGTCTCGGGCTAGATGGCCACTGCTCGGATAATAGCGCAGGCGATAGGATTCAGATGGGTGCATTGTTTTTTCAATCAAAAATGCTTGGTTATCCATGATGGGCTCGGTCTACCGCGATATTTTATCCAGCATTTGTATCGACTGAATTGGATGCTGGCCTACGGCGGTTTCCTCAGAGAGCATCACAGCGTCGGTATCGTCTAAAATGGCGTTGGTCACGGCAGTTATTTACGTCCGGTTAGGTATAAAATTGGAGACCATAGAATTCAGTATCTGGGTGGCGGTAATGACGATGTTACCGCGACGTCGTGTGGCGTGGATGAGTTTCTTCTAGATAACCGGTACTTATTCTATGGGCATTTCAATGCCTAAATTATCCCGGGCTTCTATAATCTCGTCTATCACTTCTAAATTTTTCTCAGTAGCTGTTACGGCCTGGGGTTTTTCTACTTTAGCGATTAAAAGGAGCGGGCGACTGCTATGGCTAATCATTTCTCTAAGCGGGGTTAAATCTTTAGCTGAATGAACAAAGCTCATAGCTACAAAGTTCACTCTAGCCTCTAGGCCCGTCGTTAAATCGGTCTAGTCCTTTTCTGTGAAAGCCGGAATGCGTAGATTTCTGTCGGGCCAGTTAACGCCCGTATGAGAACTTAAAGCTTAGCTAGTCACTACCTCACAGATCAAACACTGGGCTATCTTTAGCTGTAACTTTTAAACTTAGCTTACCGTTAGGAGCACCTATTCGTTAATTGAGACGTCTTCTAGAAGATATTTGTAATTAATTAACCGCTAACGCGTCGTCAATTTCTTCTGAATCGGGGATTAGCCGCACTGGGGCACAGGATTCTAGAATCCGATCTCGGATGTCACCGAGGCGAATCTTAGGGTCGGAGAGATCCTGTAAAATTCTAAGGCTGAAACCCGGTTTCATTGTCAAGTCGGCGGATGATTTCTACCATAGCCTAATGTTTTTTTGACGCGCCATGGGAAAAATTAAGACGGCCACGTTGAGACCGGCCTTAATTATTTTAGTCAGAATTTCTGGACTGGATGAAGCTAGTTCGATATTAACCATAATTTTAATTTTTCTGTATTGAGACAAAATTTTAAACTAATCTTTTCTCAAAATATGGCCCTGGACTGGGAGTATCGTTATTTTAGTCGATTTGGTGCTAATGTTAGTACATTTCCCTCAGAAAATGCTATGATTAAACTTTTATATACTCTTGAGAACAGGAGCGTTAATGGGTCCGTCTGAATTCGACCAAGTGGCTATAGTGGCTCTAGCCCGGGACGAGGCCCCGACGATAATCGCTTCGGTTGAAATAGAAGATAATCTGGCAGAGGTTTACGGGCGATTGAAACTGCCCCGAGGCCTCTTAGCTTCGCTGACGGGCATTTTGGAGCGGCGTCTCTATCCTCTATCTTACCCGCCCAGTCTAGTGGCAGCTCGGGCGGCGAAAACCCTTTTTGTTCGGTATAAATTCGATCGCGAGCGGGTGGATCTATTGTATTCTACCTCAGTCGGCCGGGATCATCTCGAACCTTCCACCGCTTCCATAATTCAACACCGTCTCGACCTCGGCGGACACATTAAAAGTCTAGATATAGGTAACGCCTGCCTCGGTTTCATCGACGGGTTAGAACTGGGCGCCCTAGCTATTGAACGGGGCCGGGCCCGGCATGCCCTGATAACGGCCGGTGAAAATAGCCGGCTCATTCTAGAGAATACCCTCAAAACATTGCGGGAAACTACAATTGATCGGACCACTTTCTTTCGTAATTTTGCTACTCTAACTTTGGGTTCAGGCGGCGCGGCTATGATTTTGGGTCGACGGATGGATTATCCCGAGGCCCCTTATCTGGTCCGTTCTGTCAGTTATAGTAACGCCCGAGCTAATGGCCTTTGTCGGGGTGATATTAGTGGCATGGAAACTGATTCTACCGCCTTGCTCACCGCTGGAGTGACTCTAGCTAAAGAGACTTTTAAACTCGGTACCGCCGCCTTCGGTTGGAGCCAAAATTATTTTTCTCGTCTCATCTGCCACCAAGTTAGCGCGGCCAATACCCACAAACTCTGCCAGAATTTGGGTTTAGATGAAAATATTTTTATCAAAACTTTTCCCCAGTTCGGTAACATGGGTCCAGTTGCCATCCCTTTTACCTTAGATCTAGCTCGAGAACAAAATCTCCTCCCCTCCGGGGGGCGTCTCTGTTTGATGGGTATCGGCTCAGGTCTTTGCTGTACCATGATGGAAATAGCTTGGACTGCTTGAGTAGTCATTCCTTAAAATAGAGTAATATTAGTAGTGGTTCTTAGTTTGGCATATTTTGCATTAAGTCTATTGGAACATAATTTAAATTGTTTTAATTTATGCTAAAATATTTTCATATAATATTTAGAAAAATATCTAATCTTGCTTCGGGAGCAGGTTGAAAGGATGCTGGATAAGCATTTCGATCAGGGTACTTATTATTCCATACCTGATATATGCTTTTTGATAGTTGCTGTTTTTTTTATGTAGCGTCCTTCTTTTCTAACTCATCAGTGTATTTTTTAAGGACTACATAGTTGGTTCAATTTGCAAATTCTTTTTCAATAAGGTTAAGTATTTTAATTATTATAAAATATATTGCTGGAATTATTTTATTAGAAAGTATTCTGGCGGAGGAATAGAATACTTTCATAGCTTTTTAGGGACCGCCATTATCGCACTAGACCAAAATATAGTTCTGCCCCTGCCCCCCAGAACTTATAACTCCGCAAGACAAGGATAAGGAATAAGGCTGCGAGCAGAAAGCCGCTTTACGTTAATTGGCTAAGGGAGCTTTAAAAATTAAAGAATTGCATCCAATCTTTCTGGGTGATGACTTTTCTATTTACCAAAGTGTTCTTCGAAAAAATTTTGTAGTCCGAGTTCAACTTTCTCTTTACCTATAACTCTTCTAACCACAAGATTTTACAAGAATATCTTTCTAGATTTAAACTAAACCGCTTATTTTTGTATAAGTCCGTTTTAGGTAAAGGCTGAAGAAAGTATCGGTATAAATGGTTGGAAGGAGTTCCAATTTATGATGACGAGAACTCATTGAAAATTAACTAGACCGGTCTTGAAATAATAGACCCCGTCGGCAAAGCAAAGTTTCGACCTATAGTTTTATTACCGACTTTAATTTTTCCAAATAAAATATTTAAAACTTGTGATCTTTCACTATTACAAATACATTAATTTAGTCTTTATTCTTACCAGATAACCCTAAAATAAGAATTACTGAACTAGCCTATCACTCCTTATCTACCTAGTTGGTTTAAGTCTCATAGCTCAAAAAAATACCCCAGTAAATTATCAGACCGATCCTCTGGTAGAAGGAAGCGGATCGATTTGTTATAATGATATAATCTTGTAGTTTAGGGATTCCCTGGAATACATAACCTAAAATAATTATTAGGTGGAGAAAGAAAAATTCAGTCATGTTAAAAAAGCGCTGTGTCTTTTCATTCTGGTTCTGCTTTGGTGTAGGCTAGCTCTGACCCAGAAAACGGAAGTAGATATAGGTTATGGAAACGGTATTAACAACAAAAATTAACCTTTCGTCTATATCGGTTTTGATGACCAGTTCACGGGGTTCGATGTAGACGCTACCAATTGGATTACTAAGGAATATAGCTTCAAAGTAGAACACCGATCCATGGAATAGAGTGGTATCGTGGCCGCCCTGAAAGTTGGAAGAATCGGTATAATTGCCCCAGGCCTATTGATAACGAATGAGCACAAGATTCAACTCGGTTTCAGCCAGCTCTATTAGACCATTCAATAGGTGGGTACTAGGGCCTACTGATTCCTCTCTTACCGCCGGAAAAGCCTTATCTGCCGATCTCAAAATAGGTGTGCCGTCTTGTACTTTCGGCGTCCAGGCTATGGCTGAAATTAATAAAAAGAACGGCCGTAACTATAAACTGAAGGAATACCCCAGTTATACCCTAGCTGCTTAGAATGTTAAAAAAGGCCGTTTAATATTGCCGTTATGAGTGATACTTTAGCTGACGAGGATACCACCAAGTTTGGCCTCAAAGTTATCGATCTCGCCGGGTTACCCTTCGAAATTTTCGCTGTGGAAGTAAACAAAGATGACGAAGCAATCCTTAGATTAATCAATGCTAGTTTAACTAGACTCATAACCTTTCTCTATTAGTAGGAACTTATTGATAAATACAAACCCGGTGAAAATTGTTAGTGTCGTTTTTTGCTATCTATTTTTTCCTAGTTGTCTGGTGGATTGAAGTTGGAATCACCTAGCCTACCGCGGTCTATTTTTTGGGTAGGGTAGAGATAACTTGCATTTTGATTGTTATGGCCACGATCAGCAACTTTATTTTGGTTACGATCATGGTCGTGTTGCAGGGTTACGAACCCTATTGGAGTGGGCGTCTGGTTGGTGTCTGCGGTTGATTTTTTTTGCGGCGTGCTCATTCTGCGTTTGATATTTATGTTCTTTTATGGCTTTTATTAAAGTTAGCTGGAAAAATTAATCTTTTATCTGGTCGGGGCGTGGGTGCGTATTCCGGACTTTATCAGTGCGACTACGGTAGCTGAGTTTGTGCAGTGCTATCTTACCAGTCTTAGATTTTTTTTGGGACCATTTTATCTATTTCGGCTGGGTAGTTTAAGGTGATTCTGGCCTTAGAATTTTTTTCGGCCTAGTAGTCCCTGCGCTTATCTATCCCGGTTTGGTATAATGAATATTCTATTCTTCTTAAAGATTAAACTATAGCCTACTCTATCGACTGTCTAAAACAATGGCTAGCTTCAAGAGTGTTAGTTCTACTAATTACTGCCTATTTTTAATGTTTATCATGGTCGGAGCAAGCTATTATTTGTTGACTTTGACTGAAGTACGGCTACTGGGGTGGCTTTATGCCTGACTTCGTCTTCCGGGCCTGGCTAAAGCGGAAAAATTCGGTTCCTGAAATGAAGACGTCTATTCTAGAAATCAGAAACCTTTCCAAAAATTTCGGCGGCGAACTGATTTTAAATAGCGTCTTTTTGCCCTTGAGCTAGGGTAAATTGAAAGTTTCCATCGGCCCTTAAGGTAGTAGCAGAAGTACTCTGCTTCAGTGCATTAGCTATATCGAATTCGTCTGTCGTCTGACTGGCTCAATAATTTTTATGGAAGAGAGACGCATTACTAAAAAGGAGTCATCCCAGACTTTTCTGGATCCAGATAACTGTAGCTGCGTGGCTAATTTTTGTGCTCGTCTGGTTGAATTGATGAGGCTAGGTTGATGTTTAACCTGGCTTAATACTAGAAACACCTCGACCTTAACCGCTGGGTTTTGGCTGAATTTGAAGGTTAGTGGCTTTTCGATTATTCTAGGTTTAGCCTTAGATTTGGTGGTTAGTAATATGCGCGAGGCTAGGTAGCCGCGTTTTCTGGCGGTTTTTTTCGCAGTCTATGTTTTGTTTTTTTCGATATCGTTCTAGTCATGTAATTAGTGGGCTGTTATTATAGCCTAATCTGATTAGGTCTCTGGTTGAAATTAATCTATTAGGTTCACTGGTGGCCGGAATCTTGGTGGCTTTTCTATTCTTAGCTATACTTAACCTCGGTTATTATTTTTACCCTCTGCAATGGAGCCTATTATTCAGAATACATCTGGGGAGCTATTTTATCTATCTATCGCGGTTAGTTTCTGGCCGTCCTGGCCCTAGTTATGATCTTCAGCCAGACTTCCTGGAACATTGTTTTGTCTCAGGTGGGGGGGTTGTGTGGCGGGCTGGGCCGGGCTTTGGCGATGAGATTATCAAACTCATTAAATATTCATCCTTACCTTGCTTTGTCTCGGCCTTGGAATTCATCGGTGCGACCAAGATTGTGGCCAACTTCTCTTTTATTTATATAGAGTTGCTTTATCTGGTCGGCTTCTGTTATCCGGGTTTAATAACCTTGGTTACTTGGCTCCTTCATCGCTTAGAACAGGCCTAGGCCGTGTTGAATTTTGGTCAAAACTGAAAAAAAGGGCTTATGCTAGCTTTTTCCCGGAAATATTACCGCTCTTTGGAACCTTTGTTGAAACCTGTAGATTACCCCCAGCCTCTACCTTGGGCGGAAATTTTTGGTCGCCAGGCTCCTTTGGAGCTGGAAATAGGTTTTGGCAATGGTGAATATTTAAACCGGGCTAGCCTCATGATTCCAGACCATAATTTCGTTGGGTTAGAAGTGGCCTGGGCTTCACTTAAGAGGGCTTTGCGACGGTTAGCTACCCCCCCCTCTCATAACAATGTTAAAGTTATATTGACTCGGGCCGAAGTAGCTTTGGAGCGTTTTTTCCTGCCTGAGAGTCTAACCGTGCTGCGGACCCTCTTCCCTCGGCCCTGGCCCGCTGAGCGACAAGCGGGGCGACGCATTTTTGAGCGGGACTTTTTGAACTTGGTTGCTGATCGCTTGGAAAGTAGCGGCCGTTTTAGTTTGGTCACCGATAGCCGGAAATTAGCTGATTGGGTTCTGGCTCAGGCTCAGGGCTCGGCCCTTACTTTGGAGTTAGCTGAACGGCCGGCTGAACTGAATACAAAGTATGAACGGAAATGGCAGGGCGGTGGTCAGCAGCAATTTTATCATTTGACCGGCTACAAAAACGAGCGGGCTGGCAGGCTGGAGCCTATTAAGGAGACTAAAATGCAGGCTTTTTATCGTGATTATCTGGATCCGACAACTTTCAGCCCCCGGGGCTGCGTGGAGGCGGTAGTGGTCCGGTTTCGGGAATTTATTTTCGATCCTCACCGGGCTGAGGGACTTTTAAGAGTTTTTGTCATTGAGGACCATTTAACTCAGGACTTCTTCATTCGCCTCCGTCAGGAGCCTGAAGGTCGCTGGAAGGTGAGCCCAGCTGTTCCGGGTCAGGTCTTCCCCACCATCGGAGTTGCTCGGGCTTTGGAACTGGCCGCGAGTTAAAAATGACTTTACCGCCGCCGGATCCGTCTGCCATCTGTCTGGAAATTATCTCCGGTCGTATTGAGCGTATCACCTTTACCAATGCGGATAATGGGTATACGGTTTTGACCGTACGCCCTATGAAACCGGGTAGACTCGTGACCGCAGTGGGTATCTTTCCTGGCCCGGTGGAAGGGGAATATGTAGAAATGGAGGGGAGGTTCGCTGACAATCTAAAGTATGGTCGTCAATTCCGGGTGACCAGCGCTCGTCTGCTGCCCCCTCGGACCGAAGCCGGACTTAAAAAGTATCTGGGCTCGGGTCTGATCCGAGGGGTGGGGCCAGTTCTGGCCGGGCGCTTGGTGGATCATTTTGGCCCACGGACTTTGGAAATTCTGGATAGCCATCCTGAGCGCTTGGTCGAGGTGGAAGGTTTAGGGCCTCATCGCCGTGAAATCGTTATTGAAGCCTGGCGGAAGAGTCAGGGGCTCAAGAGGCTGCTAGAATTTTTAGCCGAATTCGGCCTGGGCCCTGCCATCGGTCTTAAGATAATCCGCCGTTTGGGCGACGGGGCCGAACAGCTCATTCGCGAAGATCCTTATCGTCTAGCTTATGAGATTAACGGCGTAGGTTTTCCTACGGCCGACAAGGTGGCTGGTAGTCTGGGTCTAACCCCGAATTCTCCCCTGCGCCTGGAGGCAGGCTTAGTTTACGCCTTGAACCAGGCGACCGAACAGGGGCATGTTTACACCCCCGATCAAATTCTGTTGGCCGCCGGGCATAAACTCTTACCGGAAGCGAACCGGGGGGAACTTAAAGCCGCTTTGGGTCGTCTTATCCTGACTGGCCGGGTTAAAAGCGGACTGCAGGATGAACCAGGCGAGATTGACGTTTACCCCCCCCGTCTTTACCGGGCTGAAACCTGGGTGGCTCACGACTTGTTAGCTATTCTCCATACCCGGCCGGATTGTGAAATTCCTCGTCAGGATAAAGCCCTAGTCTGGGCCGAGCAAAGTTTGCATTTGAATCTGTCCGATAGTCAGCGTCAGGCGGCTCGATTAGCCTTGGAAAAGAAGATTCTCATCATCACTGGCGGCCCTGGCACTGGCAAGACCACTCTCACCCGTGTCATCACCACTATTTTCGGAGCCGTTCATGCCCGGTTGGGTCTAGTAGCCCCCACGGGTCGGGCTGCTCGCCGTCTATCTGAGGCTACGGGCCGGCCCGCCCAGACGGTGCACCGTCTGCTGGAATATTCTCCTCAGGCTGGTGGTTTTCTGCGTGGGCCCGGGCACAAGCTAGAATTGGATCTGCTGCTCATCGATGAAGTATCCATGGTGGATATAGGGTTGATGAACCAAATTGTGGGGGCTCTGCCTTATTCAGCCCGCCTTATAATTGTGGGCGACCGGGACCAATTGCCATCGGTGGGGCCGGGGCGAGTTTTAGCTGATCTTTTGGATTCCGGCCTTATGCCTGTAGCCCGTCTTACTGAAATTCATCGCCAGGCCGCCGGCAGTCAAATAGTTCGTGCCGCTCACCAGGTAAGTCAGGGTTTTATGCCTGAAAGCAGCCGTAACCGAGAGCAGGGCGATTTTTATTTTATGGAAGAAAATGATCCTGCTAGGATTATCAAAAAAATCCTGTATTTGGTTACAAAAAAAATTCCGGCTAAGTTCGGTCTTAATCCAAGAGAAGATATTCAGGTACTGACCCCCATGCATGGTCGGGGCCTAGGCACTGATGATCTCAACCAGATTCTGAGCCAGAGCCTCAACCCTGGTGGTGGCCCCGCTATTACCCGTTTCGGCCGTAGCTTTCGTCGTAGTGATCGGGTAATGCAGCTTCGAAATAATTACCAGCGCGAAGTTTTCAACGGCGACAGCGGCTTCATTGATCGGATAGATTTTGAAACTCAGGAAATAATCGTCAATTTCGACGGCCGTTCTACCGTTTACGATTTTAATGATCTTGATGAACTTACTCTAGCTTATGCTATAACTATTCACAAGTCTCAGGGTTCGGAATTTCCCGTGGTTATTATTCCCTTGACCAGAGCTCACCATATCATGCTGCGTCGTAATCTGCTCTATACTGCCATCACCCGCGGCCGCCGATTCGTCGTTATCATAGGCTCCACTGCGGCTTTGCGCGCGGCCGTCCGTAACGACCAGGAAATTATCCGTCGCTCTCGTCTGGTCAATCGGTTGTGGGGAGGCCGCTAATGAAACCAGGGTCACTTGGTCACTCGCTCAGTAGGTGGCCTGTTAATCCCTATAAAGGGTTGCTACGGCAGCGCCTGAGGGTACGTTGAATAGTTTACGAAGTGCACTATTATTTAGCGGTAGTGAATAATTATCCGTGATTATTGGACTGCTTACGCCGCTACGCACGAAAATATCCGGGTTGAAGACCAGAAATTTAAATTGTAACTAGGTAGTTCTAGCGAAAGTAGTAGTTTCGCCGATTCGGCCGTTACCAATGCTAATAGTGGCGACTTTTTCGAACCTAGTTTTAGAATAGTAGCATTGAAATGTAGAGGATAAGCGTTAGCCGGTTTAGTTAGGGCTAGGGGTAGAGTATTAAGTACTAACAGGGTCGGTTCCCTCCTACCTTGAAGGAGGCTGCACTCTCGGTTTCGTCGTCGTAGCTACCGCTGGCGGTATTATCCCTTAAGTCCTTACGGCTACTAATTACGCTAATCGGAGCACGATATTTTTTATATTTATGGTTTTATCGGTCGTTAAGAGAGTCAAACTGCCGCCATACGCATTATTTTTGTTACCATCATTACTGTTCGTGGTATTACTGCCGTCACTACTCTGGCCATCATCACCGGCGTTGATTATTATATTTCTATCCTTGTCTATAGCCAGTTTGTTAATTTAAAATTTTACAAGTAAAAGTACGATAAGATATTAATACTACGATAATAAGATAATATTATTATAATAAAAACGTATGTATGTAGATGTTGATTCCTATTTAATATATTAGGATTAATTAGTTATTATATATCTTTGTCCGCCGAATTGAATGCGTTGATACTGACGAAAATGAGCTCTATGGGGCTATGGACTGACTAATGGACAAGTAGTGAGCTATTGAAGTCAGGCTTGGGTAAAAATACATTTTATGACGAGAATATCATATTTTACGATCTTTTGCCAAGTTATATCGAAGGCGCGTATCGTCAGTTAGGGTGTTTCGGGTATTCTCTTAATAAAAAGAGCGGGAATACTAGATAAACTATGGTCTACTGATAGATAGAGATGGGTGGCCCATATCTATCATTACTTGGTCGAGCAATACTTCTGATTTAGGTGTATTCATCTCGATTATTGAAAGAGTTAGAATTGAATTTGGGCTAGGTATAATAATGGGTTTAGGTGACCATGAAATGTTGAGAGCTAAAAAAGTAACTCTTCTGCGAGCCATGGAAGCCATAGGCCGAATAAGCGTTGTATAATCTACATTTAGATGGAGATAACTTGATAATTGTAAAATACAGCTAACTCTTTTTAAGTTTGTAGCACCGAACGAATATTCGGGAGAGAGGCTAATAGCCTGACGAAATCTATTTTTAGTCGATAAGCGGGCTAAAACTAGAGAGGAATTGCCAGCCGGCACTGAGGAAGATTTGGAGTAAATTAGGACCAGTATTGAAACCATATGTTTAAAGAGGGGGAGATCATGGGTCCAGTTGTCGGGTAGAAGATAAAGTGCAAAAAGTTTAAAAAACAATTTATTCTTGAAATCGGTAGAACCTCATTCTGCTTTCGTCACCACATTTTTAGTCTAGAGTAAGGATCGATGTTGGATAGGATCTATTAATTAGAATATCAATGCTCTAACAGCTCGCTCCTCAGTTCGAGTAGTTTCCGCTTGAACAACTGCTAAGTTAACGGAGATGCTTAAAATCAAGCTAGCAAAAGTGCTACATTCACTCAGATAGATTTATTCACCCCGCTACAACAAAAAGCTTTCGATTTGCTCTAATCTATAAATCGTATCCAGTAATTAAATATTATCTTCTTAAATAATAGCTTAAAATAATTATTAAACAACTTAATTAGTTGTGGAGCTTTAGCTTAAATATTCTACGACTTTATCTATAATTGCCGAACGTTCGTTGATGTCCGTATTTTTCATGAACGATTTTATTTTAGGCGCATCTCTTTTTTTTCTGACTACAAATTCTTTCAAATTGGGCCTCTATGCCTCAATATGCTAAATTAAATGTATTTTTTAATTAGTTTTCAAAAATTAGCAGGTATTATTATTGAGCAGGATTTATGAATTAAGTTAAATTGAGGGTTTTTTGTTAATAAGACGGAGCCTAGGGATGCTATTGAAAGTAGAAAGTTTATTATTGGTAACTTATACAATATAGCTTATTTGATATATATTAAAGTTGATAATGGTAAGATTATCTAAGATACTGGGGAAAAGAAAAATGGGGAATCTATCCGTCATTGTTTTCTTTATTATTTTTTGGTTGGTGCTACTTGAGCTTTACGCTAGCGCTACAGGGTCGCGGGTTTCCTTTTAAAATAATTTTTAATCGGTAAAAGTTAATTTCCTCTAGGCTTTGCGCATATGTTATTTAGCATAATAGGCTAACAAATACGAAAACAAATGCACCCTAGCTCTTGATTCTGGATAGTGATAAATTAGCTAAATTTTGTCGCCGATAGTTTTTATCGTACGGAAGGTTTGTTAAACTTGTGGTAATTTTTTATAATTGCTACTATAGTCTTCGATGTTCATTTTTCCTGGTAGAATCGAAGTTTTGATAATATAGATACTATAAAGAGACTTAGTTGTAGATTTCCATTCTTAACCAACCTATGAATTAAAGTCGAACGCAAGGCGACAATTCAGTTAATACTTTTCCCAGTTTTCATAAGTTTAATATTTTTAGAGCTTAATATCTCCAAGCCACCATCTATGACCATTATTTTCAATCCAAAATTATGACGAATCTTTTTTATGGTCAGTAAAAATTTATGATATTGGAAGTGTTCTTAGGCCATAGTTTTATGGGTATTGGACGTTCGTACTTGCCATCAAGAAAGCCATAATTAATTTTGTTAGTTACTGCGTTTTTGTTGTAGTTGTAATCATATTGGGCCAAGGGATAATATTCGTTTTCGACGTAGTTTGATGAGAAGCCATAATAAGCCAAATCGCCAGGATGCATAAGACGCTTGACTAGTTTGTTCTTGATTTTATCCTGACACCCTAAAAAGCTGTAATCGTTTACGGAAAACACAACAGTATTTTATAAGTTGAGAAGTGAATGTGGGGTCTAACTGGTATAAAAAGCGATTATAAAGTAAGATGGCGTAGCCGGTCCAGAAACCTTAAACTCTAATTTCGGACTTTATGAAGCGGATCTTCAGACAAAACACCGCACATCGCGGATAAAATACCCTAGGTAGAATTAGGCCAGAGCTGAGCTGCCTTTAAAATAAATGCGGTGACAGGTTACTCAAAGTTTTGGTTATTTCTCCACGACTGATTGGATATCCTAAGACATTAGTCAAAAATAATTGTACTAATAAGTATTAAGTATAGGCTTTGTTCTTTAAAAAATCCAGACAAGCGACCAGATTAGGCTCGATAAAATTAGTGGTTAAGGTTTCATATGAGATGATCAAGTCTATTTATTGATGAACAATGTCTGCGATTGGTTCAGCTAATAGTTCCTCGCCGAAAGTACAGACTCTTGATTCTGGCTTGAATCGTTGTATTTTGTTAAGTCTAGCAGTGATAAAATTTTAACGGAAATAGGGAGAATGACCAGGGTAAGCTCCCATTTTATGTTTATTATTATTATTATGTCTTTTGGGTAGAGCTGGGGTAATAATATCAAATAGTGGCTGTTTCGAGGAGTTATAGGAATCTCTTTTAGTTCCAGCTAATTTAGATTCTAGTTCGATAACTTTAGCCTATAGAACCGTCTTTTTTTCAGATAAGATTAATCACTTTGACTCTAACTCGACTATACGTTGGAGAACTTGTAAATTGAGACATATCGAAGTTCATAGACTAAACATAGTGTAATATTCTAATAAAAATACGTTTATTTTAACTACCGTGAATAGTTACTAAAAGCTAATTAATAGTAGCATAAAGGTTTTTCTTGTCGGTGCCTTCAATTTTAAATTCGGTGGCCAGAGTGCTTAAATTCTAAATGGCGTATGTTCTTAAGTTATTTTTGGGAGAGATAATATGCGCGGCTATCATAGCTAAGATTAGATTACGTTTAGGCTCTGATTTAGAGAAAATGAGTTTTGGTAGTTCAAGTTTTTTCATAGTTACTATAACAGTCTGAACGTGACCATGGGGGTTTGGTCGAATGATTGAAAAAACTTCTGTGGTTTAGATGAAAGATTCCTCTTCTAAGGTTGTGTTTAAGCGAATTAATGGTATTAGGAGCAAGGCAGGAAAGGTTAGCCAGGATTTTTTAACCTTTTCGTTTCCTTAGTACGATTATCGTAGAAAAATAGCTAGAGACGAGTTACAGTTTAGTACTGAATTTATATACATAGCTAAAAAATAATATAATATAATATTAAGTTAATAATTAAGTATTATTTATATTAGTATATATATTATAATTAAGTAGTTAGTTTAATATTAAATTTAATATATTTTAGCGAAAAACCGCTAAAAGGTTAAGCTAAAATAAAATGATAATATAATATCAATATATTAGTAATAATAAATTTAATCGACATTAAATTCCCACGTTATTTGACTACTGGCTAGAATTAGGTGTGGGGGGCAGAGCACTCTACTAGGAACGGATAGTCAGGATAGTCGTCCGGTGCTATAATGGTTTTTATTCTGAAAATATCTTTATTAGGCGCCGAAGAGAGCGTCGGCCTTCTCTTAAAGGCAGAGAGAATGCAGATCGGGAGGAGAAAAATGAATATCGCCTTGGCTAGCGACCATGCCGGCCGCGAATATAAAAAAATGATCGGGGAACATCTAGCTGCTAAAAATATAGACGTTGCGGATCTAGGTCTTCCTGAAGAACAGATTAAGGCTGACTATCCTAACTACGCCCGCAAGGTGGCGGCGGAGATAATAGCCGAGCGGGCGGAGGTAGGTATTCTCATTTGCGGCACTGGCACGGGCATGGCCATAGCGGCTAATAAAATTAGGGGTATTCGGGCGGCAGTTTGTACTTGTGAAATTATGGCCCGTTTGGCTCGCTGCCACAATAATGCCAATGTTCTTGCTCTTGGAGCTCGGGTTATCGGGCCTGAGCTAGCTCTGGCCCTGGTCGATGCCTTCATGGCTGCTGAATTTGAGGGTGGCCGCCATCAGCAACGGTTGGATTTAATTGAGGGAGGTTAGTAAGCATGGATTACGCGTGGGAATCACTTAAAAAACATTACGAGTGGAAGGGTAAGTTGAGCATAGAGTCCAGGGTGCCGGTGGCTTCTAAGGAAGACTTGGCTTTGGCCTACACTCCCGGGGTAGCCCAACCCTGTCTGGAGATTCAGAAAGATCCAGCTAAATCTTTTGAACTAACCGGGCGCTGGAACACCGTGGCCGTGATTACTGATGGTACGGCCGTTTTAGGTCTGGGTGATATTGGCCCAGAGGCTGGAATGCCAGTCATGGAAGGTAAATGCGCCCTTTTTAAGGCTTTCGGCGGGGTAGATGCAATTCCCTTATGCCTGCGTACCAAAGATGTTGATGAGATTGTGCGAGTTATAACTTGGTTAGCCGGGAGTTTTGGCGGTATTAATCTGGAAGATATCTCTGCTCCGCGCTGCTTTGAAATAGAGCGGCAGCTCAAAGTTACTTGCGATATTCCAGTTTTTCATGATGACCAGCATGGTACTGCCGTAGTGACTCTGGCTGCCCTACTCAACGCTTTGAAGGTCACCGGTAAAAAACTGGAAGAAATACGTGTTGTGGTTGGTGGGGCTGGAGCGGCTGGGGTGGCTGTAGTTAAACTTCTACTTTCAGTGGGCTTAGGTGATGTAGTCATGAGCGATATTGCCGGGATCATTCATGAGGGCCGGGCTGAATTGAATGAGATTACCCGGGAAATGGCCCGCCTAACTAATCGCCGGGGCTTAACTGGGAATTTAGCCGTGGCTCTGCGAAATGCAGATGTTTTCATCGGTCTATCGGCGTCGGGGACGGTTAGTCCGGATATGGTTCAGAGTATGGCTAAAGATTCGGTTATCTTTGCCTTGGCCAACCCCAGTCCGGAAATAGA
>LQAA01000142.1 GCA_001577715.1 Candidatus Adiutrix intracellularis
TATGACCCGTTACACCGGTATGGTGCGTGGAGCGGTGGCTCTTCTTAACGCTGGGAGACAGGAGATAAGTCTGGCTGCGGCCGTGGGCCTAAGCCCCGACGAATTTGAACGCGCCCATTATCGCATGGGTGAGGGTATAACCGGCAGGGTTATTGAGACTGGTCAGCCTATGGTTACTCCTAACCTTTCTGACGAACCCTTATTTCTAAACCGTACCGGTGCCCGCGACTTGGTTAAAGAGAGGATATCCTTTTTTTGCGTACCCATAAAAATAGGCGCTAAAACTATTGGGGCTCTTTCGGCTGATCGTCTTTTTGCCGATTCGGTTAATCTAGATGAAGATCTTCGCCTACTGACCATTTTGGCTTCTCTTATCGCCCAGGCGGCCAAAGTGCGGCAGGATTTAGCCGCCGAACGCGAGAGCATTCTGGCCGAAAATCAGTGCCTGAAAGTTGCCCTGGAATCTGGTCTAAAGACTCCGGCTATGCTCGGCCAGTCCGATGGTATTAAGAAGGTTTACTCCCTTATCGCCCAGGTGGCCCCAACCAATTTAAGTGTTCTTATTCAGGGTGAAAGTGGCACTGGTAAAGAATTAGCCGCTGAGACCATTCATCAGGGTAGCCGCCGCTCTTCTAAGCCCTTTATTCGAGTTAATTGTGCGGCTTTACCCGAACATCTGGTAGAAACGGAACTCTTTGGTCATGAAAAAGGGGCTTTTACTGGGGCTATTAGCCGTCATAAGGGCCGTTTTGAATTAGCCGATGGTGGCACTTTGTTTTTAGATGAAGTGGGCGAATTACCGCTCCAGGTTCAGGCTAAACTCCTGCGAGTTTTGCAGGAAAAATCATTTGAACGAGTTGGCGGGGATGAAACCATTTCCGTTGATGCGCGCTTAGTAGCCGCTACTAACCGCAATCTCGGCCAGATGGTGAGCGAAGGTCACTTTCGAGAAGATCTTTATTATCGTCTCAATGTTTTCGCCATCATCTTGCCGCCCTTACGGGAGCGCGCAGTTGATCTTGCTCTGTTGGCGGAGCACTTTCTGGCCTATTGGGGTCGAGAAGTGGGTAAACGTATTTTAGGTCTTACCCCGGAGGCTTTGAGCGCTTTGAAAGCTTGGCCTTGGCCAGGAAACATCCGCGAGCTTTCTAATGTTTTAGCTCGGGCGGTTATTCTCTGCGAAGACGGCCTGGTGAGCATTCGGCATTTGCCGGGCCTATCCGTCGAGGCGGAACTCCCTCCCCAGGTATTGACTTTAACGGGAGCCTTAGATGAGCTGGAACTCCGTTTGATTACCGGCGCTCTCACCGAGCACCACGGTAACATGAGTCGGGCTGCGGAGACTCTGGGTATCAGCGAGCGGGTCATAGGCCTTCGCATGAAAAAATTCAACCTCGATTTCAAGATTTTTAGGAAGAACTTAAACAAGTAAGGGTAATATATTTAAGTGAAAAGCTTTTTAGTGATTAATTTTTATACGCCTTCGAGTCAGTTCGATTTTCCTACTCTTATTTTGAATTCTTATTCTTGGCGGTCATTATTTCTATAATTTTGGTCGTGCCCTATTATTGTGGTGGTTTTGTTTCATCTAG
>LQAA01000143.1 GCA_001577715.1 Candidatus Adiutrix intracellularis
ACTTTATGCCGATGGATTGGGAAGAGTGGCAGAAGAATCGTCAAAAAAACAAGGGTTCTTTAGGCGGTAATTTACCTAAAATGGGCGAGGTTTTTAAAGGGTTCAAGCTACCTGCTGCTTGTCATTTTTTTGTTATAGTGCCTGTGGCGTTATTGGCTCTGTGGGCCGTTAGCGGCATTTTTCAGGTTCAGGCGGCTGAAGTGGGTCTGGTTAAACGTTTTGGCAAATACGTTCGTTCGGTGGAACCTGGCCTCAACTATCATTTGCCTTTACCTATTGAAGATGTGATTAAAGTAAATATTAATCGGACTAATCGTTTGGAAATAGGTGGTTCTGGCTCCGACGACGAGACTATGATGCTGACCCAGGATGAAAATATAGCCGATATTAAATTTGTCGTTCAATACCGAATCTCTAACCCCCAGCAATATGCCTTCAAAGTTTTCAATCCCGAAAAGGCTATTGTGGATGCCTCGACTAGCGCTATGCGTGAGGTTATCGGTCGCAATACTATTGACGACGCTCTCACTGATAAGCGCCTAGTCATTCAGGAAGATACCAAAAAAACTCTTCAGGCTATGTTGGATCGTTATGAGGTTGGGGCCACAGTGGAAACGGTGGAACTTCAAGATGTCCATGTGCCTCGCGAAGTTAGCCAGGCTTTTCGTGATGTGACTTCGGCTAAGGAAGATAGCGTTCGTTCTATCAATGAGGCCACTGGCTACGAAAACAAAGTACTACCAGAGGCTGAGGGGCAAGCCTTCGCCATTGAGGCCGCAGCTCGGGCCTATAGCGCCCAGCGGGTTAATTTGGCTCTGGGCGAGGCTTTTCGGTTCAAGGCCCTGATCGCTGAATATCGAAAAGCTCCGGATATCACCCGTCGCCGTCTTCTTTTGGAGACTATGGATCAGGTTTTACCTGGTGCGGAAAAATTTGTTATCTCTGGTCAGATTGGATCATCCGTTCTACCTCATCTTGGCCTTAAAACGGATCTACCCCGGCCTGCGGCTTCTGGTCAGATCGCGGGCTCAGGTACCCGAGAGACGAATCCATGAATAAACTGCCTGCCATTGTTATCGGGCTAATTGTCGCTATTTTGGTTATTAACAATACTATCTTTACTGTGGACCAGACTAGATCTGCTTTGGTTTTGCAATTCGGAGAGCCTCTAGACGTTAAGAATGAATCGGGGCTTTACGCTAAATGGCCCTTTATTCAAAACGTCATTCACCTTGATAATCGTCTAATGGAGTATGATTTGCCTCCCACCATTATTTACACCAAAGACAAAAAGAATATGCTCGTGGACGCCTATGTTCGCTGGCGCGTGGTCGACCCGCTTTTATTTTATAAACGTTTTAAGAATGACAATAGTTATTCTACTATTGAAGACGCCAAACGTCGTTTAAGTGATGTAATTATTGGAGAGCTTAAATCAGAATTAGGGCTCCATGTTATGAGCGACGTTATCAGTCAGAGCCGTAGTACCATTATGGATTCGGTTACCGAAGGTTCTAACGGTAAACTTTTGGCCGACGGCGGGAAATCTTCAGGCTTGGAGGTCGTTGATACCCGTATTAAACGGGCAGATCTGCCGGAAGAAAATCAAAAATCTGTCTATGAACGTATGAAGGCTGAACGCGACCAACAAGCTATGAAGTACCGTAGTGAAGGTAAGATGAAGGGCCAGAAAATTCGGGCTGATGCAGACCGGAGGAAAGAAATTACTATTGCTGAAGCTCAGCGAATTAGCCAGGAAATTCAGGGTGAAGCCGATGCTAAGGCCGCCTCCATTTATGCCGAAGCCTACAGCCTCGACCCGGAATTTTATGCCTTTACTAGATCTTTAGAATCCTATCAGACCTCTTTCCATCTTAATAGTACTATGATTCTTTCTCCAGAAGATACTGATTATCTGCGTTATTTCGGTCGGGAAAATATAGCCACCGGGCTAAGGGGACGTAATTGATTATAGGTTTTTTTGTCTAGCCAAAGCTAGTCTTTTTGGGCGCGTTGCTTCCTTATAGCTTCATGAGCCAGTTTGTTTTAATTTACGGGTTGAACTTGGTTGAATTTAAAATCTAGATGTAGTCCAGCCTCATCTCTAATTCTATGAGTATTTTTTTATTATTGCTACCTAGTTAATCTGTTCTTTATACTATGTAGAAGGTCGGGGATTAAAAATGAAAGGCCTGTGGGCGGTGTTTATAGCTACCATTCTGGTGGGTGTCTTCCGTGAGAGTGCTCCTCTTTTTCTATTTGTGCGAGTAGGTTCTAGCCACATAGAAGGGACGTGAAGCAACCGAGGAAGTTGTCTCCCTACCCCCGGCTATGAAATACTGGAAAGAAAGGTAAAGTTAGATGGCGGAAACTGTTTCCGAGATCACAGTTAATTATGAAGAAGAAGGCGAGCTGCTTATCGAAGAACTTGATAAGATTGTTTTGAACCGGGGTGCTTGGATTTCTATTCTATTTCGTTATCGTGAATTGGATCGGCAGAGCGGAAAAATGAAGCCGCCTAAAGCTACTTTGCGGCGTTACCAGAAATTAAAAGGGGTCTATAAAAAACGGGATGCCATTAATCTTTCCGATAATATGGCTAGAATTTTAGTGACCAGTCTTAACCAGTGGTTGAACGAGGGTCTTTTGGGTAACGGTTTAGCCGAGGATGAGAAGGACTAAATGTTTGAACTTAAAGTTACCAGTTATTTCGCTGCCGCTCATAATCTACGGGAATTTTATGGTAAATGTGAAAAATTACACGGACACAATTGGTTTGTCGAAGTTCGCGTACGGGTCAGAGATTTGGATAAGATCGGCATAGCCTTAGACTTCGGTCGTCTTAAAATAATTTTAGGCGAAATTCTTGAACTTATTGACCACCAGTATTTAAACGAATTGCCTACTTTTAAAACCTTGAATCCTTCTTCCGAGAATATTACTAAGTTTATTTTTGATCAACTGGCCCCTAGAGTTGGTGAGGAAACAGGTGGCCGGGCCGGGCTTTATTCAGTTTCGGTCTGGGAAAGTAAAAATGCCTCGGTTACCTATAGCTCCGATTGACGATCTAGAATGGGCCCTGGTAAAATCGGGTTCTTTGTTGCTAACATTTAAAAAATTTGGAGGTGAGCGACCTTTAACCATTTGCTTTTGAGGCAGGGTAGGGAACATCCGCGTAAATCGGGGACGGGCCCGCCGCTGTGACTGGGGACGAACATGGTGAGGCTGTGCCTTTTAAGGCAGCGGGAGATGAGTTCAGGTGGATACCGGTCGCGCCTGGCGGAAAGCTCATCCCCTCGGCTTTAAGCCACTGGCGGTTCAACTGCTGGGAAGGTGCCGTAATTAGGTTAATCCAGAAGTCAGAAGACCTTCCTGCCTCGTGCGCGGGCTGTTTCCTACCTCTTAAAAAAGGCTGGAAATGGAGATCGCTTCAAATGGCGCCCGAGACGCCTTCGGTTGTTTACTCTTTAGTCAGAGAAATTAGCCTAAAGGTCCGGGAAAGAGGCTCGTGGATTAAGCCTGGCGTCAAAACTCATGGATTTAGGGCGTCCCTGGGTAAAATAGTTGGCTTTCGGGCCGACTCGTAAAGACCGCTGGACGATTCTGGTTTCTACTTTCCCAGACCGCCCAGCGGCTTTTTGTTATGATGATAAAATGGGGGTACATGACCATCAATAAAAAACGGCTTACTGATTCAGCTTGCCCTGAGAGAATACCTCTAAATATATAGATTTAGTTTAAAAAATATTCATAAATTTATTTAAAAAACTTACTTACCCGAAGATATTTGGCTGGAATAGATTAGTTGCTTTTTGGAAATAAAAGAGTAGCTGCCTAAATTAAAAAAGTAATTTCTAGTTTCTAGGGTTTAGGCTTGGAGCCGCAGTAGTTTATAGATGGCCGATACCACGAAGAGGATGATGACAGTGAAAGTAGGTAGCCCTTTTGGTGACGGGTCCCCCGGGCTAGGGTAGCGTGATCCTCAGTTTTCGCTAAAGTCTAGGGTAGGGGGGTAAGGCCCAGAATAGTGGTTAGTGTAGTTATGAGAATAGGGTATAGGTGGTAGCGGTTGATTTTCTGTAGGGCGCTATTTATTCATATTTTTTGCGGTGGCGTAGTAAATTCGCTTGATCTACTGCAAAATAGCGTTTGAAACTGCAATGTCCATCAGCATTATGGCCCCTGTAAAAGAGTTAATATCAAATATGTGCTGGTGAAGAAATGGATCGTTATGATTCTGATGGTAGCAAAGGACACCGGAAATATTACCAGTAGAAGTCTTTTAATTGTTCGAACTAATAAGCTAGAATCATTTTGAGCTCGGTAAAGGTCTCGTCTTGCTCTTTAGTTCCGCTCATGAGAGATAATTAAATTCCCGGCTTAGAGGTTGTTTTTTTAACTCCTGATTAACATTGCTGTTGAGGTTGTTTATATTTCGACTGTTGTAATCGTCGGAAATAGTTACTATTAGTGATTAATCTTCGCGGTTAATGAGTAAAGAGCCGCTGTTTTTTCTACCCGGAGCATGCTGCTTAGAATTATTTATCCCCTCTTGTCGTTAATCATGGTTAAAACTTGAAGTTTTTATGTCGGTCTGTCTGGCGTCTTTGATCCGCACCAGGATCTGGTATTTCTTACTGTCTTTGTGGTAGTTACCAGCTTTACTATCGGTTGAGGCCATTTTGACTAAAACTGAAATCCTAGCTACGGATAGGCTGGCATAGGTAGTCCAGTCGCGGTCAGTGACGATAAGTTAGTTTTTCCGGGTGGTGTCTTTATTAGAAAGTTCTACATCGGTGATGCCCGGTACCTGGCGGACTATTTTCTTCATCAGGTGGCTTATACGGTTGGATTTAGTTAAATCGTTGCCGCACAGTTTTAATTTAACCTTATCACCGTTTCCCCCCTGGTAAAAAAGGACTGGTTGGTTTGCAGCTGAATCTCAGTGCCGGGATAACCCTCTAGATGCCTCCGCAGATTATCTCTTTGGCTATAGACCGGGGTCTTATCCTTAGTTTTCTAGTGTGATTATCTCCACTGGGGCTGACTCTCCCATTTTCATTGATGGAAGTTGCGATAGCTCGGATCTCCGGGTTCGAATTAGCCATCACAACCTCATGAGTTTTATTATTTCCTAAGTCTTATCAATTCGAGTGCCTACTTCTATATTCATGTAGACTCTGAAGGAACTTTTATAGGTACAGGGTGGAAATTAGGTGTTAGTTACTAGAATTATCATTAGGGAAGGGGTTGTCCGAATTTTAACTAGCGACCGCCTTTAGTTGTCGGGTTGTCGCCTAAAAAGTGGGCTGCCAGCATGGGGGCTAGACTCGGGCTCGTCGCTAGGAAAACGGCCAGAGCGAAGTAGATGATCTAGGCGAAGGGGCGGAAATTTATCCCAACCATACCCTTTAGAAAAACCATGGGTAAGAAGATAGCTAGAACGGTTAGGGTGTTTGTCAGCATGATTCCGGTCATTTTATTAACTCCGATGGCTGCAGAAAAATAAGTAAAACTAGAGTAGTCAGAACCGCATCCCCAATAGCCAAGCTAGTCACTTTGTGGATAGTTGTTTTGTGTAAATCGAGCTGTCATGCAGAACTGTAAGCTGGATGTTAGGGAGAGCCTGATTTATCACGGCGATGGACTGGTTAATTTGCTTGGTCACATCTACGGTGTTGGAATCGGATTATTTGAAAAATTGGATAAACATGTGTTGTTACCGTTGACTCAGACGATACGGTTAACTTTAATTCAGTTGTTTTTTACTTTGGTGATGTTTTCAAAGCGTAAAAAAGACTCTTCCGGACGTGGGCCGTTACGGTGGAGCCCAGTTTAGTCGGAGAGGTAAACCAGTTTGAATGACTATATTTTTGTCAACCAGGTTGATCTGTGTTACATCTTATTTCGGGTCAGGCTCAGGTTAGCTCTGGCTTCCGCGGGTTGAGTCACGCTTAGTTTCTATACCCGGTGGGTAGCCTGATCCTGGAGCAGTTTATATCTGTTGTCGTTAAACCGGACCAGAAGTTAGCCGTTTTCCATCTAGTTACTCAATTCATTAAATTCTTTTTAAGGATCCTGTCTACCCGGAGGAAAACGATAAACTATTTTAGTGAAGTTATTGAGTTATAATAAAGGTTCACTTTCCGCTTGGTTCCAAAAGTGGTTGATCTAATTTTATATAGATAGACCGATTGCCTCACTCTCCGGTTGGGGTTCCTTCCCGATAAAGACCGAAGTGAAACGGTAGATTCTTAAAGTCACCAGGAAATCAGGATTAATGAGGTAAGAATGGGGTGGTGGGTTGCTGATTTTAGGATAGGTCTAGAATCGTATTTCAGTGGCTTAATATAGTTCCCTCCAGCGCTTTTGACAATATTAAATAGAGGTTTAAATATCTTAGTTATTAGGTTTATCCACACTAGGTATACACCTGTCAGAGCCCGATTACAATCTTAAAATTATAAAAAGTTGTATCGGCGATTCGATTGGCAACTGGAACCAGGTTTTATTTATGCTCTTTATTGAGGGATAGCTTTTTAGATTGAAAGTGGTAAATTATGCTAGTATACCACGTTTGGGCGAGTGATAGGTTATAATCTTAGCTATAATCTCGGCCCGCCATAGATTACGAGCGGGCCACCTTTGATCTTTTTAGTCATTAGTTTTAAGGAGGTTATCGTATTTATGAATTGTTATAAGGAGTGCTTATATAATTTAGCGAATAAATAATGATAAACAAGTTGACGACCTTCAGTTTTACGCTTAATTTTAGCTTCTCTTACCTGTTTATACCGCTAGTCTACCCGCGCTAAATTTCAAAAGTTGTCGCTGATCCTGCGGATGGCTGAGAAAAAAAGAACAAAGTTGAAAAAATATTGAAAATTAAAAGTAGGGGGCGTGAATTTAGCCATTCAAGGTTAAACCCAATAAAGAACCATCATAGAGTTGGGACGCAAACAGTTACGGATTGTATATTAATAACGTAAATATAATGGACAGCGCTACTATTGAGGGTTACAGTTATGGTATTGAAGTAGCCACAAATACTGTCGAACAAAATCTCGTTTATTCAAAATATATAATCTTTAAAACTATAATTATCATTACACTAATCAACCGCATCGTAGCCCCTTTATTTATTTCAGTTCTAGCTCTTCTGGCCACTATCCGTAAATACTCAACATGAGGTGAACTAGAATTATTCGAAGTAAGAAGTGGCAGAGCCTAATAGATATGTATTACCAGTCCAGTTGGAATTCAATACTTTGGTGAAGGCTAAGTTACGGTATAATTAGGACTGCTTCCATCGTAACTAAAATCAGGCATCGGTGTATCACCAGCATAAAAATTATGGTAGTAAATGTGTCATATGTTACATTTGTATTAAGATCATTACTCCCTGTAGAAAATGAAGTGTCATACTTCTTGGCTCAGTCTTTGGACAAAGTCAAAAAAAATTAATCTTTCTGAACATAGCTAAGAATCTATCACTGAAACTTATTATTTATTCTCCAGTATAAGTAGTTGATCCTTAAAGTATTTTAAAATAGCTATTAACTCAAGCGTTACAGATTTTATTAGCGTAAAATGCGGGTAAAAGTCTTAAAATCGCCAGATGTAAATAAATTATTACCTTTTACATTCATTCTATTGAGTAAGATTGCGAAAAGAACAGTGGAATACATTGACCCGTTTATGGGTGAGTCGGCAAACAAGGGCAAAAAGGAATAGTCTCGTTAAGAGTAAGCCTGTGGATATGGTACATTCCCCTTGTAGGGGTGTGAGCAGACCATTCGCTAAGCGGGTAATCTTAATTGAAGTTAGTTCATTTAATAGATAATGAGGGGGCTATTATGAAACAATACTTTCGTGTTTAGGTGGAAGTTTTAGAAGATATTTATCAGCAGATGCCTACTCAGAATTATCTATGCTACGATAAAATAATAGTCGAACGCCACGATGAGTGCTTTGACAGAAACTGAGGCCTGTTTTTAACTAAGATGACCGCTTGGCGGCTGGAAACGTTTTTGCTTTAAAAACTTTTTTAATTAATTTAGGTACCCTCAAGGGTATTTCTTTACCCGTTCCTTAATTTCTTATTCAGGGGGAATTTTTGGCCGATTATTTAAGGTAAGAGATTTGAGGTAATAGCCGCATCGTGCTATAATAAAAAATTAAAGCATCAAAGCTGGAGGGTTTTATGGACAATGTGGATATTACCATCAGTCTTGATTATGGGTTAAGGGAAAAATTAAGTCAGTTGGCCGCCATCACTAAACGCAGTGAGGTTGTGGTTATCGCCGATATGGTTGCTGCCGGTATTGACCGGGAACTAGCTCTGATGAAGGATTTGCGGCGGTCGGTGGAATCTTCTTTTTCTTTAGGCTCTGGTCGGGTTATATCTCATCAGGAAGCTATGAAGATGCTGGAAGATGTTATAAAAAAAACTTCTTAAATATACTTTTGAATAACCAGCGGATTGAATTAAAAACGGCCTAGAATAATGATCATAACCATCAACCCGGATAATCCTCAGGGGCGGCTAATCAGTCGGGCTGTTGAAATTATAGCCAGCGGTGGTCTCGTCATATATCCTACTGATACTCAGTACGGTCTAGGTTGCGATTTGACTCAGAAGAAATCCATTGAAAAGATTTATCGTTTAAAACAGCGTAGTCAGAAGACTCCTTTCAGTTTCGTCTGCTCCGGCTTGACCGATATCGCTCAGTACGCTAAGATTTCTAAGTTTGCCTATCGCATTATGAAACGGCTTTTGCCGGGGCCGTATACTTTTATTTTGAGCGGCACTAAATTAGTACCGCAGCTAATGCTTACCAAACGCCATGAATGCGGCCTTCGCGTGCCTGATCATCCCATTACCCTGGCTTTGGTTACTGCTCTGGGTCGACCGGTCATTAATACTTCGGCCGCTCTGGAAGGCCAGCCCATTCCTACTGACCCTCAGGATTTCGTTGATTTGTTTAAAAATCAGGTGGAAGCGGTTATCGATGGTGGTTTCGTTCCGGGTAAGCCTTCAACTATAGTCTCTCTGATAGACGATAATCCGATCGTCTTGCGTCAGGGCCGGGGGCCCTGGCCGGTTTGATGGCTCGCCTCTGAGTAAAACATGTCAAAGGAGAAATTGTAAAAGTGCTGGATCTGAGATATGTGCGCGATAACCTCAGCACGGTGGAAAAAATGCTTGCCGACCGAAATATGGCTGAAGAAACTCGGCGCGGCCTATTGTCTCAATTTAGCGAATTAGATAAAAAGCGTCGGGAACTTTTGAATGAGGTGGAAGCTTTAAAAGCCCGGCGTAATCAAGCTAATGAAGAAATAACCGCCCTTAAAAAAATGGGGCGGCCGACCGAAGCTCTTATTGCTGATATAAAAAGTGTTTCCGGCCGCATCAAGGCCATAGATCCTGAAGTTAGTCGAGTGGAAGAAGAGGAAGAGGCTCTACTTCTGTCTATTCCTAATCGGCCCGACTCTAGTGTCCCCGTGGGTTTAACTGAGGCCGCCAATGTGGAGGTACGCCGCTGGGGTACCTTTTTTGACTTCGCTTTTACCCCTAAAAACCACTGGGAAATTGGTGAAAATCTGGGCTTGATGGATTTCGTTCGAGCCGGTAAAATTACCGGTAGCCGTTTCGTAGTCCTTTCCGGTGCTGGCGCTGCCCTAACTCGAGCCCTGATGAATTTTATGCTAGATTTACATGTAAATAGGCATGGTTACCGTGAAATTTGGCCGCCTTGTCTTATTAATTCCGATTCTATGCGGAGTACCGGGCAGCTCCCTAAATTTTCAGAGGAGTCCTTCAAAATTGAAAATACTGACTACTGGCTGGCACCCACCGCCGAAGTGCCAGTAACCAATTTGCACCGCGATGAAATTCTGGAGAATAAACAACTTCCGATCAGTTATACCGCCTATACTCCCTGCTTCCGGGCTGAGGCTGGGGCCGCCGGTCGCGATACCCGTGGTATGATTCGCGTTCACCAATTTGATAAAGTGGAACTGATTAAGTTTACCCGACCGGAAGATTCTTGGTCGGCTCTGGAACAGCTTACTCGTGATGCCGAAGAGGTACTACAGGCTCTCCGCCTTCCCTATCGCGTGGTTTGTCTTTCCACCGGTGACATAGGGTTTTCTTCTGCTAAAACCTATGATTTGGAAGTTTGGCTCCCCGGCCCCGGGTTATATCGCGAAATATCCTCCTGTTCCTGCTTCACTGACTTTCAGGCTCGCCGGGCTAATATCCGTTTTCGCCGGGTCAAGGGGGCTAAACCTGAATTCGTTCATACTCTCAACGGTTCGGGCCTGGCCATCGGCCGTACTCTGCTGGCTATTTTGGAAAATTACCAGAACCAGAATGGCTCTGTAATTGTACCCGAAGTCTTGCGGGGCTATCTGGGGGGGCTGGACTTGATAAAATAATAGATCCTTAAAAATATAATCGGTGAGAAAAATACCGTGGTTTTTTTAAAGCAAGAGCTTCAAGGGTGTTATTCCGATCAGGAGCGGATAGCTAAAAATATTTGCTTAATATATAATTTATTGATTACAAAACAGTTTAAAGAGTTAAGCGATAATTAAGCTATTTAAGAATGGGTACGGAGGACTGCGTTGTGTACGTTGTTTAATTTAACTGATTAAATTAAAGTTTTATGACAGATTTAAAGTTATTTGTTAATTATTTAAAAGTACTATTTAAAAAGATAATATTTAGTTATTAGGTATAATTTATATAGTGGAATAAATCAAAAGTTTTTTATTATAGTGGGGTAGGCAAATCTATCAGAATGAATGTAGTACTTATATTAACTTTATTCTGATTGTCCCTGTTCATTTGGTAGGTATTCAAACGAATGCTGGCTAGACTGAGAAGCAAGTTGATAAAGCTCTAAACAGGAAGATCGTTTAAACTTTTTCTGTTTCAGGCTTTTAACGTTGTACCCTTTGATTTTTCGGCCAGGATAATTTTAATCCGGTATTCTTTAGCTTCTATTTCTTCATCGGTAAAGGTCAATTTCCACCAAGCCGCTGAATATGCCATTCGACATAATAAGCCAGTATACATAAAAAGATTATGTGTCTTAACTCTTTATTCCAACTAGTGACGAACAGGCCGTATTTTTATGCTAAAATCTCTTATCATTCTGAAAGTCCGCTTCACCGGAGAGAAATTTTTGTAAGTGTAAACGCACTCCTTTAGGCTTATTTTATCTTTATTAATTGATATTCTAATTATATAGGTCCTATTTAACTTTGACTTTTGCTCTATACTAAAAATATGGCGATGGAAGCTGAATGAAAAGCTACTAATTTTAAGAACAAAATAGTTTTTAGTTTTTTTGCAATTTATCTTTTGCCTGACAATTAGATTTACGGTCTCCTGTTTCTTTAAATGCTTGGCTTTGACACTAACCCTGATTTATCCCAGATCTTTCTCGGTAGCGGTTGTCAGTTCTTCTCTGGGGTGGATTCGTTTATTGATTCGGAAATAGATTGCGGTAGACTATCAGTCTCTTTTTCAGATATTCATTAGGCGCCATAAATTCAAAAAAATTGTTTCTTTAAAAAGAGGTGGCTATATTTTACGATTATCAAGTAATCTCTGTATATAAATGTAGATTTTAAGGCACATATCCAGTCTATATTTACTATGATTTGTAAAAGACCATATTTTTAGCCTTCAACATCTCCTAGTTATTTACAGCTCCTATTTTATTAAGCCCAAATTTAGTCTTAATTTTTTTGATCGTTAGGATGAGTGTGGCTAAATCAGGAGTATTGCCTGGTCAGGTGTTGATAGATATGAACTGTCTGTTTCTATTGGTTAGTAGGCCATAGTTTATCTAGTGCTTACCTTTCTTTTTACTATGTAAACACCCGAAACGTTCCAAAGGGCGATGCCCACTTTCGACATAATTTAACGATAAGTTGTAAAATATACTATCTTCGTCATGAAGGTGATATTTAGCTAGCCTAGCTTCAAGAAATATCTCACTGCTTATCTATTAGTTGGTCCAGAGCTGCGTAAAGCTTATTTTCGTCAGAAGTGGCGATATTTAATTCGGTGAGTAAGATTGTTTGCCATTAACCAGTCGTAATAACTAATAAAAACTTAGATCTAAAAGCTATTAAAAAGACCGGGGCAAAATTTATAGAGTCACAAGAAGAATTACTTTTGGCTATTAGGGTTGTTAGTTGTTTAACTTCATGGCTTCTTTTAGTTTGAACTATCAAGAAATCCTCAGTAGTTACAGCTTCGGAGAGTTCATCGTTAGAAAAAATATTTTTTAGATAATGCCAGAAATATCGCAGCTTGTTAAGTCCTTTTGTTTGATCTAGACTGCCATTAGGATTCAGAATGCTGTCCATATTGCATTTAATGACAGTATACTCTACTGTCGCAACAAGTTTAGTTTTGGTCTCTTGGCAGGGGGTTAAAAATCTGCTATACTAATTTATAGATTTTAAGGTTATCAATCGTTACCCCACACCATATATCCCCTCTACGGAATCCCATCCATGCCCTCCGCCCCGACCATTGCCGCTTTAGATTTAGGTTCTAACACCTTTCGGCTTATGTTGGCTGAAAAAGAGGGTGGCGCTTGGGCGGGCAAACGGGTTTTTCAAGATATTCCTAGACTTTCCGAAGGTTTAACTGAAGGTGGTCTTTTGCAACCTCAGGCTCTAGCCCGGGCCTGGGCGGCATTGGAATTTTTTGCGGCTGAAGCTCGTTCCGCTGGGGCGGTGCGGGTTCTGGCCGGGGCTACTATGGTTGCTCGCTTAGCCGCCGACAGCTCGGCTCTTTTAGCCGAGATTAGTCGCCGGTATGGTTGGGAAACGGTTATCCTCTCCGGACGAGAAGAGGCTGGTCTTACGGCTACCGGCGTTTTAACAGTTTTGGCCCAGCTTCCGGCCCGGGGGCTTATTTTTGATATCGGGGGGCGTTCCACTGAATTTATTTTAGTGGAAGGGGCGCGAATTTTGCGAAGCTGGAGTTTGAATATCGGTGTAGTTGGTCTAGTAGAGGCTTATTTAAGTGCTTCGGCGGGTCCCGACCAGTTCGAAGCTGCCCGTCGAGTCGTCAGGGTCGTTTTAGCTGGGGTTGATTTTAGTCTGGTCCCGGTTGGTGTAACTCTCTTGGGTACGGCAGGTACAGTCACCACTGTCGCCACCTTATTATTAGATTTAAAAGAATACAGCTCGGAATTGATTAATGAGGCTCGATTAACTCGATCCGCTGTGGAGGGGCTTTTAAGCACTTTAGCTCCATTAACCGTGGCTGAAAGGGTTAGCCGATATAACCTTCATCCTCGACGGGCTGACGCCATAGTGGCTGGTCTGCTTCTTCTTCTGGAAGTTCTGAATTTTTTCCACCAGGATGAATTTCTGGTCAGCGATAATGGTCTGTTAGAAGGATTATGGTTGAAAGCCGCCGGATTTTCATATCAAAAGTAAGGTGAACTATGAGCGACAGTACTATTAACTTAAATGGGTTATATGAAGGTTTAACTTTTGACGACCTTTTGCTTATACCAGCCTATTCCGAAATACTGCCGGCCGAAGTGGATCTTACCACCACTTTGGCCCGCGATATCATCCTTCAAACCCCCATCATCAGTTCGGCCATGGATACCGTTACTGAGGCGGCTACGGCCATTACTATGGCCCGTCACGGCGGCCTGGGAATCATTCACAAAAATATGACTATCAAGGCCCAGGCTTTTGAAGTGGAAAAAGTTAAAAAAAGTGAAAGCGGTATGATCGTAGACCCGGTCACGGTGATGCCTGAAACCAGAGTGGAAGACGTTTTGAAGCTTATGGAGCAATATCACATTTCCGGGGTGCCGGTAGTCTTCGATGGGGAACTGCGCGGCATAGTTACTAATAGGGATCTTAGGTTTGAAACTGATTTTAAACGGCCGGTTTCGGAAGTAATGACTAAAGATAAATTGGTCACCGCCGAAGAGGGTTTGACTCTGGAACAGGCTAAGACTAAACTGCATGAAAATCGTATTGAAAAGCTGTTGGTTGTGAACTCTCAGGGTCGGTTAATGGGCTTGATAACTATTAAAGATATTGAAAAAGTTCGTAAATTCCCCCATGCTTGCAAAGATCTTAAAGGCCGCCTTCGGGTTGGAGCGGCTATTGGGGCCAATACCGAAGCTTTGGAACGGGCTCAGGCTTTAGTTGCAGCTAAGGTGGATGTGGTGGTCATCGACTCGGCTCACGGGTATTCCCGAAATGTTATAAATACCTTAAAACTCATTAAACGTACCTTCCCCGACCTTACGGTTATAGCTGGTAACGTGGCTACGGCTGAGGGTGTGGCCGCTCTGGCTCAGGCTGGGGCTGACGTGGTCAAGGTAGGGGTGGGCCCCGGGTCCATCTGTACCACCCGCATCGTGGCCGGGGTGGGGGTACCGCAGATGACCGCTATCTTCGAATGCGCGACTGAGGCTAAACGCCGGAATATTGCCATTTTAGCTGACGGAGGCATTAAGTTTTCTGGGGATATTGTCAAGGCCCTAGCCGGTGGGGCGGCGGCGGTGATGATTGGTTCTCTTTTCGCTGGTACTGAAGAAAGTCCTGGTGAAAAAATTCTCTATCAGGGGCGTACCTACAAAACTTACCGGGGTATGGGTTCCATTGAGGCTATGAACGAAGGTTCGGCTGATCGCTACGGTCAGAGTCTAAGGTATGAATCCGACTTTTCCCCTGCTGGTAAATTAGTGCCAGAAGGTATAGTTGGTCGAGTACCATACCGGGGCGCTCTTTCCGAAAGTATTTATCAGTTGGCTGGTGGGGTTAGGGCCGGCATGGGTTATCTAGGTGCAACGACTTTAAGTGAACTCAAGCAAAAAGCCCGCTTTGTACGAATCACCTCGGCCGGTCTTAAAGAAAGTCACGTTCACGACGTTATTATCACCAAGGAAGCCCCTAACTATCGCCAGGATTCTGTATGAGCTTTGTCCACCTCCACGTTCATTCATGCTTTAGTCTTTTAGACGGGGCCATTAAAATAGATGATTTAGTCAAAACGGCCCGGGCGATGAACATGTCGGCTGTGGCTCTGACTGACCACGGCCAGATGTTTAGCGCCCTGTCTTTCTATAAGGCCGCTACCGAGACGAAGAAAGATGACCGTGGGCAGGCCGCCGCGTCTCAGCCTGCTCTCAACCCTATTTTGGGGGTTGAAGCCTATGTGGCTGCGGCCGGTCGTTGGAACCGTAGCACTCCGGACTTAAGACATCACCTCGTTCTTTTGGCTGAAAACCTGGAAGGTTATCGAAATCTTTGTCGCCTAGTCTCTCGGTCTAATATCGAGGGTTTTTACTATAAACCGCGTATGGATAAAGACTTGCTAGCCGAGTACAGCGCAGGGATTATCGCCTTGTCAGGTTGTATTCAGGGAGAAGTACCTTGGCTACTTTTGAATCGCGACCAGGACGATGCGCTCAGGGCAGCGGAAGAATATGCTGCTATCTTCAAAGACCGTTTTTACCTAGAACTTCAACATAACGGCCTACCAGAACAAGTCCGGGCTAATCTTGGCCTCAAAGAGGTGGCCCAGAAATTGGGTCTGCCTTTGGTAGCTACCAATGATTGTCACTATCTTTCAAAAGAAGACCACGCCATGCATGACCTCCTGCTGTGTATTCAAACTAATAAAACGGTGGGTGATGAAAATCGGCTTCGCTTTACTACTAACGAATATTACTTCAAATCACCTGCAGAAATGGCTGTAGCTTTCGTCGACACGCCGGAAGCCGTGGCCAACACCCTGGTCATAGCCGAACGCTGTCGGGTGGAATTCGTCAAAAAACCCTTGTATACTTTTCCAGTTTTAAAGTTAGAAGGCCAGCTAGAAGGCCAGAATGAAGCGGATCTCATGGCTTTTTTGGCTCGCGAGGGTTTGAAAAAACGCTTTCAATCTAGCGCGGCGGCCGGTCAGACTTTTGATGAGGATAAAAAGATCGCTTACAGCGTTCGCTTGGAAGAAGAGATAACTCTCATCGCTAAAATGGGCTTCCCCAGTTACTTTCTCATTGTGGCCGATTTTATTAATTGGGCTAAGGATCACCAGATTCCTGTGGGGCCTGGACGCGGTTCAGCTGCCGGTAGCCTTGTCGCTTTTGCCTTGAGTATCACTGATGTTGATCCTATTCGTTTCGGCCTTCTTTTTGAACGTTTCCTCAACCCTGAGCGTGTTTCCATGCCCGATATTGATGTAGACTTTTGCACCGAGGGGCGGGATAAGGTTATCCATTACGTTACGGAAAAATACGGTGGTAAAGAACAGGTCTCCCAAATTACTACATTCGGGTATATGAAGGCTAAAGCGGTTATTCGCGATGTGGGGCGGGCTCTTGGTTTGGCTTACTGCGAGGTGGATCGCATTGCCAAATTGGTGCCGAATAAACTTGATATGACTCTGGAAAAAGCTCTAGACTTGGAACCCAAACTGAGGCAGGAAGAAGCTGAGAGCCCCATGGTAGCTAAACTGTTGAAATTTGCCCGTCGACTGGAAAATTTTCCCCGTCACGCCGGCACCCATGCCGCTGGTTTAGTCATCGGCGATAAACCTCTTATGGAGTATTTGCCGCTCTATTGCGACGCGGGTACCGAGGAAAAAGATGGGCAGAAAATACAGGTCATCACCCAATTTGACATGAAGGGGGTGGAGTCCCTCGGCCTCATTAAGTTCGACTTTCTAGGCCTTAAGACCCTTACGGTCATAGACCATTGCCGCAAACTTTTAACTCAGCGCGGTTTAGAACTGGACTTGCAGCATCTGGACTTAGAAGATAAAAAAACTTACGAGCTATTGGCTCGGGCTGACACTACTGGCGTCTTCCAGCTTGAAAGTGAGGGCATGCGGGAAATTTTGATTCAACTGAGACCTAATTGCCTCGACGATTTGATGGGCTTGGTAGCCCTTTACCGGCCCGGCCCTCTAAAGAGCGGTATGGTAGATCGGTTCATCAATGGTAAGCACGGGGTTATTGAGGCTGTCTATGAACTGCCACAGCTTGAATCTATTTTGCGCGAAACTTACGGGGTTATTTTATATCAGGAACAGGTTATGCGCATTAGCCAGGTACTGGCTAACTTCAGCCTAGGTGAGGCTGATTTGCTACGCCGGGCTATGGGTAAAAAAGATGCTAAAGAAATGGATCGGCAGAAGGCTAGTTTCATGGCTGGCGCCCAGGCTAATCGGATTGACCTCAAAAAAGCCGACCATATTTTTGATCTTATGGCCAATTTCGCCGAGTACGGCTTCAACAAATCTCACAGCGCGGCCTACGCCCTGGTGGCTTATCAGACGGCCTATCTTAAGGCTCACTATCCGGTGGAATTCATGGCCGCCTTGATGACTTCAGAAAAAGATACTACCGACAAGGTAGTGCGCCTAATTAGTGAATGCCGGGTCAGCGGCATTCAGGTTTTACCACCCGATATTAATAAATCCGGCTTCCGCTTTACTGTGGTGGAGGGTGCGATTCGCTTTGGGCTTGGCGCGGTCAAAGGTCTGGGCTCGGCGGCTATTGATTCCATCATTGGGGCTCGTGGGAAAGACGGCCCTTTTATTAGTCTGTACAATTTCTGCGAGCGGGTCGATACCCAGAAAGTTAACCGCCGGGTTATTGAATCACTTATTAAGTGTGGTGCTTTTGACCTTTCCGGTGGGGCCGATCGTTCAGTTATGATTCTGGCCATTGATGATGCCTTGGAAGCTGGGGCTCGTCGCCAGCGCGACCGTATCGACGGCCAGATGAATATTTTTGATCTTTTTCCCGCGGAAGAGCAGGAACAGGAAACCCTGAACTGGCCCAAGACCGAACCTTGGCGGAAAACTGTGCAGCTGGCCTTTGAAAAAGAAGCTTTGGGCTTTTATATTACTGGCCATCCCTTGGTTCAATATGAAACCGAACTGGGTGTGGTTACTAGCGCTACCATTAATGAGGCTAAAAATAAAGGCGATCGGGCGGATCTCCGCTTAGGTGGTATCGTGGCTAAAATTATGGTTAAAAAAGATAAAAAAGGAAATGATTATGCAAGATTAACTTTAGAAGACATGAGCGGTTCCATAGAGGTTTTGATCTGGTCGAATATTTACGCTAAATGTTGTGACTTTTTGAAGCCGGAAGAGGTGATTGTAGTCGTGGGAACTCTAGATGCGGCTGGAGAAAAGGGTGGTCAGGTTAATATCAAATTAATTGCCCGTGAGATTCTAACTCTGTTCGAAGCCGTGGGGGAAAAGACCGATCGGATAACTTTCAAGTTTCCACGCTCTCGATTGAATTTGGAAACTATGTCTTTGTTGAAAAGCGTCACCCGGGACTATCCTGGTTTAGCTTACGCCTATATTCACTTGGTTGAAAACGACGGTGTGGCTGTCTATCGTTTGAGAGCCCGTTTTCGCCCTTGTCGAGAATTTATCGAAAAAGTTCGCCGCCACTTGGGGGGTGGCAGTTTAGAACTGAGATGAAGAAGAGGTGATTAAAAGGGGTTAATCGTGAGTATCGTTAACATTGATGGAAGAACCCAGGCTGAGGCGGATACGGTGTTGATCTGGTTGGTGTTGTTTATATTTAAAACTTTGCGATAAACTTTAGAACGTATAGCTAGAGGTGGCTATTTTTCGGTGGATGAGGTAGCCGAAAAATCCCAAATATAATCGGTTTTTAAAGCTACTAAAATTGGAAGTGGCAGCCGCGTAAACCCGGCCTGAGGGTCTGAGTATAATCGAAAGGGTGCAAACTGTTCAAAAAAGACTAGTTTCCGGAATTATTTAATCGTTCGCCTCTGGAACTGGCTGAAGAAGTCGCCTGCGAGTCTAATAGTCCCCATAATTGGTACGTGGGCCAATCAGGGAGGTATGGCCGATCCCAACTTCTGGAGACGGACCTACTAGGAACAGCGTTGCAGGCGTCTGGAGACCTTACCGTTTTGATTAATACTAACACGTCTTTATTTGGGTATTGTCTAAAATCTCTGACGCTGAGGCAGCTATCGCGGCTATTCTTTTGGAAGAGCACTCTATTTTCATCATTAGTTGTTTAGAATTAATTGAAGAAGTGCGTGACAAGGTTGAATTAAAATATTTAGCCGCATAACTTTAAAACTTGGCCTTAATATGTGGCCGCTAAACGTCCAAATAGGTAGCTTAGCCGGTGATTTAATGCGTTTTTTCAGTCTCATATTCAGGTTTGCAAAATGATGATGTTTTAATCGCCGCTATTGTCACATTTTATGCGGAAATACTATACATCACATATTTGTTAGGAGGAGTTTCACAATTGGATTTTTTACTCACTAAATAAATCTAAAATTGTACCTAAAAAGTATTGTTATTATAAAATATTATAATTATTTATAGACTATAAGATAGTCGGCTTTCAGTAAAAGACAAAAATAAAATTTATAGTTTACATAAGTCGAAAACATCCTGTATAGCTAAAGATAAAAAATATAAGAAATATGAATTCAGTTCGAAAATTTTAACAATTAATATTAAACTTACGATATGGTTATAGTTATCAAAAAATTTGACCGAAATCTATATGATGGTAATACGTTTGACGATATAATTTAACAGATAGTTAAAAAACTAAATTATAACCTAGATTTAAGAATTTATGGCCGAAATTATTGATATCGCAAAATAGTTGAAGAGGTCTAAATATTAACACCGGAGAAACAAAATCAAAAAATTAGCGAACATAAAAAACAAAAATTGCAACAACAACGTAGTGTAGGAGAACTAATCACTAGATATCTTAAATTAAATTTTCGAATGTTTCGAAATTTCCTGAAAGGATCCTTAAAAAATGAGATTAATATCCTCGTGATCATCTCGTGCTTAACTCCATAAAATGGAGATGGGAGGGTAAAGTTTTATTTGTAGCTAGTGATTTTAAGACTAATGATTGCGTTTTGTGCCAAAAAAGTCGCAATAATTGAGTTACTGGTTGTTTTAAAATACTTTTTAAGGATCGACTAAAACGACTAATTTTTTCTGACCAACCAAAAAATTAATTAGTATTTTAGGAACTTGACTAACATAATGGGAAGCGAAGGAATTTAGTCCAGGAGATTATATTCTGAATATATAATATTGTTACAAAAAAATTAATGCTACTGGAAAAAAAGAAAATTACTCCTAACAATATAATAATATATTACAAATTATAAATATTACAAAGATATGGGTATATCTATTTAATGTTTTGTTAAACTATAATTGAAGACCATCAAAAATTGATTAGATCATGAATTATGGAAAAATCGACATTTAGTCCTCAGATAAAATTAAGTTTCAAGGCGTATTTTAGAGTTTATTAATGCCGGAACAGCTCCAGTCTCAACTTATAGATAGCTTATTAGCTGACTCTTCAGACCCAGTTGCGTTTGCTCTTTTTCGTCGTCCTGGGCATAAAATAACCCTGATCTGGCAAGAGGCCTGTCTTCTTCATACATTTAATGAACTAGAAGAGCTGGATACTCTTTGGGATGAGGGCCGTCCCATTAAATCAGGCTTCGTCTTGGCACCCTTTCAATCGGGTGAGGGTAAGCCGATTATAGTGATTGAGGCCGAACATCAACTAGATGGGTTTGAACTCAGCCATTTTTTGGCTTACTGGCGGGGAAAAAATGACTCGCTGAAATCTTCGCCCTCAGGCGGGCAGGAATTAACCGGCGACTTTACAGCCAGGTCTAGCGGTAAATCTGGGTATAGCCGCATCTTCGCTATATTTTCTGCTGCTCTACGCCAGAAAGGAGCTAGGCTGACTAAACTCGTGCTTTCCCGTACTCTGACCCATGTCCTGCCTGTCGGACTTTCTAGGGGGGGTCTTTTTTTGCGGGCTTGTGCCGACTTTCCGGAAAGCTTTGTCTATCTCTGTTCCACTCCTGATAGCGGTACTTGGTTCGGTTGTACCCCGGAAACGCTCCTAACCGGTGCTGGGTCAAACTGGCAAACCGTGGCTTTAGCTGGTACCAGGTCCGAACTGGAACCGTGTTGGGATGGGAAAAACATTTTAGAGCAGCGTATAGTTGCGGATTATATGCGGGATCAGCTAGTTAGCGCTGGGTATCTTTGTGCCGTTCGAGGGCCGGTAACCATACACCAGGGGCGGCTTAGTCATTTGCGCACCGATTTTTATTTTACGGCTGCTGTTGGCCTGGGTCGCCTCATCCGCTTGCTTCACCCCAGCCCAGCGGTTTGCGGCTTCCCCCGACCAGAAGCTCTGGACTTCATCAATCGCTATGAAGGGTATGATCGAGGTTACTATTCCGGTTTCTTAGGCTTCATTTCCGGGCCGGGGCCGGAGGGACGGCCCAGAAATGTTGATATTTACGTCAACCTTCGCTGTCTACGTTTGAATCGGAATCAGGCTACGTTATATGCTGGTGGTGGGATTCTGCCGGCTTCAACTCTGGAATCAGAATGGCGGGAGACGGAAAATAAGCTGGACATTTTGCTTTCTCTTATAGATAGATAAAATTGAAGCGGTTCTCAGATTATGTATTCAATTAAAGAAAATGTACTCCAGACCGTGGCCCTACTCAAAGTCTGGGGCCTAAGGTATATTATCGTCTCGCCTGGTTCCCGTAACGCGCCGTTAATCCATTGCTTTAGCCAGGATTCTTTTTTTAACTGTCAAGTGGTGCTGGATGAGCGCGAGGCGGCCTTTAGGGCTATTGGTCTAATCCTGGCTCGGCGCCAGCCGACGGTACTCTGCTGCACATCAGGTTCTGCTCCGCTCAACTACGCTCCTGCGGTGGCTGAAGCCTATTATCAGAATCTACCCTTACTGATTCTAAGCGCCGACCGACCCGCCGCTTGGCTGGGGCAGATGGATGGGCAGACTTTACCCCAGCCTGAAGTTTTTGGTCGCTTAGTCAGAGCCGCGGTTACTCTGCCAGAAATTCCATCAAACTTAGAAACTTTATCGGCTCAGGAAGCTATTTGGCACTGCAACCGCTTGCTTAATGAAGCCCTTATTGCTTGTACCGGAGGTGGATTAGAAAACAGCCTCGTCAATGGCGCTTCTGGACCTGCGCACGTTAATATCCCCCTGTCGGAACCTCTTTTCGATTATTCGGTGATGGCTTTACCTGTCGTTCGCCGTATAGTCCCTGCGTCTTTTCAGCCGCAAGTAACGGCCAGGGATTTGGTTAGGTGCTGGGTTAACAGCCCGCGCAGGCTTATCGTAGTGGGTCAGATGTTCCGACAGCCGGAACTGGCTGCCGTCTTGAAAGAATTGGCTAGGCAGGAAGACTGCGTTGTTCTGGCCGAACATCTTGCCAACTGCGCCGGTGGCGATTCTCCTGTTATTGGCAACTTTGACCAGGTGCTGAGCGCTCTGTCCCCGGAATGCGAGGCCTCTTTTGCCCCCGACCTTGTTTTGAGCTTAGGTGGTCATATCGTTTCCAAACGGTTTAAACAATTTTTGCGGCGGAATAAACCCCAGATTAATTGGCGGCTGAGCCCGACGGGTGATTTAACCGATACTTTTCAGTCTCTGACGGAGTTGATTCGTTGTGACCTTCGTTCTTTTCTCGAAGAATTGTTGAAAGAAATGCGTCTAGTAGTAGTTTCTTCGGCGTCCCCTCATTCGGTCGAATTTTACCGGAATTGGCGCGAGGCTTCCGCCGGTTTAAGTGAACCGGCGGACGACCTGCCTTATTCAGATATTTCCGCTCTGGGGGCGCTACTTAAAAAATTGCCCGGCGGCTGCGCCTTACACCTGGCTAACAGTTCGGCGCTGCGTAACGCTCAGCTCTACCGGCTTCCCCCCGGTATCAATGTCTTCTGCAACCGGGGAGTCAGCGGTATTGAGGGTAGCCTGGCCACCGCTTGGGGCTTTGCTGAGCAGTATGAGGGTCCGGTCTATCTGGCTACGGGTGACCTTAGTTTTTTTTACGGCCTGAATTCGCTGTGGAACCGGCGGAAACCCGCCAACTTGCGTATTTTTTTACTTAACAACGGCGGTGGTGGTATTTTTCATCATCTGCCGGGCCTAGGTGGGACCGCTTCTCTGCGGGATTTTGTGGCCGCCGGGCACCAAGAAAGTGCCGCAGTTTGGGCCCGGGCCGCCGGGTTAGACTATGCCGACTGTGATGATTTTCCCTCGCTTAAAAATGCGCTGACTGACTTTACTCGCGAGGGGTACGGTTCGGCTCGGCTACTGGAAGTCTTTCTCGACATGGATAAAAGTGTGCAAACTCAGACCGATTTTTATCGTGCTCTGAAAAATTAAATTCTAGTAAACTAGGGGAGGCTAGATGCCTGAAGTCAAAAAATGGAGCACTATTAGGGAATATAAAGAAATTCTTTTCGATTTTTATGACGGTTTGGCTCGCCTAACTATTAACCGTCCTCGTTATCGAAACGCGTTTACCCCGAAAACGGTTATGGAAATGAGTGAAGCTCTGCATTGGTGTCGGGAAGCACCGGAGGTTTTAGTTGTGGCCTTGACCGGGGCCGGGGATAAAGCCTTTTGCGCTGGTGGCGATCAGCGAGTTAAAGGTTGGGGTGGCTATATCGGTCCGGACGGTGTACCTCGTTTAAATATTTTGGAAGTGCAAAAACAAATTCGCTCCCTGCCTAAACCGGTTATTGCCATGGTTAATGGCTTTGCTATAGGTGGGGGACAGGTGCTGCAACTAGTTTGTGACCTTTCCATAGCTTCGGATCGGGCTATTTTTGGCCAGACCGGGCCGCGCGTTGGTAGTTTCGATGCGGGGTTCGGCGCTTCTTATTTGGCTCGGGTGGTTGGGCAAAAAAAAGCTCGGGAAATTTGGTTTCTCTGTCGCCAGTATTCAGCCGCCGAAGCCTTGGCTATGGGTCTAATTAACACGGTGGTGCCGCCGGATCGTCTTGAAGATGAAACCATTGCCTGGGCCCGAAAAATTATGCTCCACAGTCCGATAGCTTTGCGCATGATTAAGATGGGGCTAAATGCGGAACTGGATGGGCAGGTCGGCCTGCAGGAATTAGCCGGTAACGCCACTATGCTTTATTATATGACCGAAGAAGCGCAGGAGGGTAAAAACGCTTTTCTGCAGAAACGCGAGCCTAATTTTAAAAAATTTCCTAAATTCCCTTAAGGAATCGTTATTATGAAGCTTACGGTTAGAATATTTCGGCGTCGGTTGATTTTTAAACTTCCGGCTGCTACTTCCCGCGGTCTTTATCACGAGCACTTAGCTCACTATGTATTGCTACGCCGAAAGGACGCTCCGGAAATTTTCGGAATAGGAGAGTGTTCCCCGCTACCAGGCTTAAGCTGTGATTTTTTTGTAGATTACGAAACTATACTAGCGGAACAGAGCCATCGATTGGAAGAAACCAGCCGGCTGGATAAGGAAAGTCTGCGTCCTTATCCATCAATGTTGTTTGGTTTGGAAACGGCCTTACGTCACTTGGAACAGGGTAGTTTGAAGCTTTGGGATAGCCCCTTTAGCCGGGGTGAGCGAGGTCTCGCTATCAATGGCCTCATTTGGATGGGTGACTTTGGATTTCTGCGGGAACAGATCGAAGCCAAGCTAGGACAGGGCTTTAGCTGTCTTAAATTAAAAATAGGAGCTTTAGATTTTAACAGGGAAATAGCTTTATTAGCCTCTATCCGCCGGCGTTTTTCGGTGGATAAAATTATCCTGCGGGTCGACGCTAACGGGGCATTCACACCTCGGGAGGCTTTAGACAAACTTAAACGTCTGACGGAACTACAGCTGCATTCTATCGAGCAACCCATCCGTGCCGGGCAATGGGCAGAAATGGCCCGGTTGGTCTCTCAGTCCCCGTTGCCCATAGCTTTGGATGAGGAATTAATTGGTCTTCACACCCCGGCTGCCAAAAAAGAAATGCTGGAACGTATCCGACCGGACTTTCTCGTGCTTAAACCCACCCTCCACGGTGGTTTTAGTGGCGTTGAGGAATGGACGGATCTAGCACAACAGCTGGGTCTAGGTTGGTGGGCCACTTCGGCCCTGGAATCTAACCTTGGTCTCAATGCCGTTGCTCAGTGGAGTGCGGCGCACGCGGACGAAAAACCGCAGGGCCTGGGTACCGGTGGTTTGTATATCAATAATCTAGCCTGCCCTTTGGTGGTGCGAGGTGAGAGGCTTTGGTTTGATCTCGCTGGCCCGACGCCGGTTGAAACAGACCTAGCGGAATGAGGGGGAGTGGCCCTTTGCCTGATACTCTTTTTTTTCGTCAAATCCGGGCTGTAACAGTTGAAGGCCGGCTCTATTCTGTCGTAGATTTTAACGCTGGTCGACGTCCGGAATTTGCTAGCCGTTCTTCTTTTCATCGTGAACTTAGTGATTTTCTGGCGGATTGGTTCAGCGCTGAAACTAGCTTGACAGTTCAGACCTCTGGTTCTACCGGCCGGCCTCGAAGATTGCTTGTACTTAAGGAACGCCTTTGGAACAGTGCAGGGTTGACTTGCCAATTTCTGGGTTTACAGGCCGGGCAAAGCGCGTTGCTATGTCTACCTTTGCGTTATATAGCCGGGAAGATGCTGGTGGTGCGTGCGCTTCGGGCTAGGCTGGATTTGCAGTTGGTCGAACCAGACGGTCATCCCTTACGTACTGTTGAAACCACGCCATACGTTGCGGCTTTCACCCCGCAGCAAATTTTCAATACACTGGGTTCTGAGCAAGAGACGGAACGCCTAAAGGCTATCCGTCAGGTTCTTATTGGCGGCGGAGCGGTGAGCGGGCAACTAGCTGAGCAGCTTCGCTCTTTTCCTAGCGCCGTTTATTCCACTTATGGTCTGACGGAAACGCTCTCGCACATCGCTTTATGCCGACTGAGCGGTCCGGAGGCCTCAGATCGTTATCGTCCTTTGCCGGGGGTGCGCCTGGCGCTTTCTAGTGACGGCACTTTGGTTATTGAGGCCCCGGCGGTGGCTGAGGGCCTCATCGTCACTAATGATTTAGCAGCTTTGGCCTTGGACGGTAGTTTTAAAATTTTGGGCCGAATGGACAACGTTATCAACACGGGCGGCTTCAAAGTTGGAGTGGAAGAACTGGAAGAAACTTTATCTGCTGTCATGCCAGCTCCTTTTGCTATTACGGCTGCACCGGATGAAAAGTTTGGGGAAGTTATTGTGCTAGTATTGGCGAAAAATTACGTTAGCCGCCAGCAGCCCGGCGGGTCTTCTCTGGCCGAACTTGGCCGGCGGGCGGTGGTTCAACTAGTGGAAGGTGGCAAAATATCGGCCTTTCAAGTCCCCCGCCGGATTGTACTGGTGAATGAGTTACCGTTGACCGAGACCGGTAAACCGGCTCGGGCGAAAATTAGGGCTCTGGTTGGCGCTGCTTCAGATTGCCTTTCCGGATGGAAATAAAAATATTTTATACTGCATGAACCATACATTCGCTAGGAGGGATTTTACAATCAAACTTTTTTGTTTGTCAAATAAATTTAAAATCGTACTTGAAAGAAGATGTTTATTATAAAACATTGTATTTATTTATATTTATAAAAAAAGATAATTCATGTTTTATTATTTTTTCTATAACCGCTAGTAGTGATTATAAAGCAAGCTGTAATTATGCATTAATATAAAAGTTACTATATTATAATCATAAAAACAGGTAAACCGTAACAATATTTTAAACTCTCCAGCGTATAGATAAACTGGAATGTGTACCTGAAGTTTTATATGATAAGAATATCCTGTTACGAGTAAAGAATGTTATCTTACGGGATAAAGTTACTGAATTAAAAACTAAACTAACTGGAATCCAAAAGAATTTCAACAATTTCTTAAAGCCCCCAGCGTTTAATATTACTAATTTCCATCAATAAAAAGAAGCACAAAAAAAACGTAAAGTCGGAGCGTAACTAGAGAATAGGTCTTATTTCCGTACGCCTTTTATCTCTGAAGAATTTTATGAAATTAAAACCTTTACTTTAGAGTTAAAGATCTCCGATTGCATTGGAAAATTGATTATCGAACCAGTTGAAGACATTGTGCGGCAACAAATTAAACTGGGTATTAATTCCTGACGGCTTAACTAAATATTGTGGAGTTATCTATCGTTATGAACGCTGTAGAGAGATTTATCGTAGTTAGATATCGCTTGGGGATATTAAAATTAGGTCTATTGGTTTGAATTTAACTACCTATCTAGTTTTTTTAAAAGGCTAGACCCATTCCTCGTATTAGTCTTTGCGATCTTTTGCAATCGAAGTATTAGGATATTCTCTCGGTCGTAGGGGAACAACTAAATATTTTAAAGAAAATATTTGTTGCTTTGAAGGCTCCTTAATAAAGAGACTTTGATTTCTTTGCTCAAACGGACCTTGCTAAATATAGACGGGATCAGATATAAAAAATAGTCATCGTTTTTAGGTCTAGATTTTTAGAGTTGCTGGCTTTGTAGTATTTAGAATATCAGTCTATCGATCGGTAGAGGTTCTTCAATCAGTTTTTGGGAAAGGTTTTATCTGGTTATTCGGTTGTGATTACTATTCAGCTTATCACAAGTATTTGAAAGACTATTCGGCCCAGGATTACCTTTGTCTGGCTCATTTCATTGGGGACGCATGATTTTTGTCAGAAAATTAGGAATTGGAAGCTCGAAGTTATGGTTAAGGTTTTTGGGATGATTACGACGCCTATTTCGGCTTCATCTAGTAAAAGGAATCGAGAGCTTGGTTCGGCAACTCAAAAATTGAGCCTGCCAATAATTTGATCGAGTAACTCATTCGTTTTGTAGTTCTGAATAGGATTCGTCATTTATAGAGCTTACTCCGAAACTGGGCGTAACTAGTCAAAGTATAACTAAATGACTAATACCGCTTACATCATAAGGAAGTACTTCCGTTTTCATTTTTTACGCTAGGCTGTTATTTTTTTTTATATAATGTAGGTGTATCTGTTTGTAAATATTTATTTGCAAAAAATATGTTTCGTGAACGATTACGATAAGTTTATTCTGAATATTCGCTAGGCTGTGGTTGAAATAGTTTTTAAAGATCATAGAATTATGCTTAGTCGTCTGGATAAAAGTCATGCTGTTAACGACCTCATCCTGTTCGTTGTTGACAAGGGTGGCTATGATAATCGCGTCTGGATTGGTAGCTTCGGGTCTTGGGCTAAGTAAAATTAGCGTGATAAGGTGGTTGGGTATAAATACAATAACGGTAATTTCGCCTTGGGTTATAACTTTTTTTCCGTTGATATATCTAGCTTCACTCTGGGTGCGGGAATATTTTTTTCTTTCGGCGAGGTGAAAGATGATAACGATTTGGATAGACTAACGTAGATACGGTTAATTTAAGGGGTTACGGTGGTTATGAGTTCGATGATGGTGTTTTCGTCGATGGCAATATTGCCTATGGATTTACTAAGCGGTTCAAGATCGACAGCTTACTAGTTTGAGGTTAGGAATAGCAAGATCATAGAGGTCTATAGCGTAAGGATAACCTCCTTAGCCGGATTAGTCGGATTTTCTTATTAGGTTAAAGTAGGAAGGCTGGACGGAAGGTATTATTAACGGGTCAATATTCCGGTCAACTGGTTCGCTGGGAAAAGTGAAAATCTGTATGAGATTCTCCTGTGAGTAAAACCAGTAACTGATATTGAAATTAGATAGAACCGTGTGACCTAGGAACTAAGTCTCAGTTAGATCTATACGGCCAAAATACTGATAATAATCTAGTTATAAGTTTCGTCAATTTATCGGGATTAGCCGAAATTACCGGGGCCAAATCTGGACACAGTACTTTTTAGGCGAGAACCGGGGTTAAAATTAAGGCTGACAATATTGACCTTTTTGTGATTTATAATTTGAATACCGGTTATAATTATCATAATTATAGCGCCTCTATTAGTTTCGAGGCTGGTTTCTAAAATCTTTCAAAAGCGGGATAAAATAGATCGGGTTGGGAATATCATTACCCCAGCTTTGTTTTTTTCTGAGCCATTCAGCCTTCCTTTTGATTATATAATTCTGAAATGAGAATTGATATATTTGAAAAGCCTCTTTTTGCTCTCTTGCCTGGTTTGAGTTATAATAGTCTTTATTATAATTTTAAGCGGGGGGCGTTCATATGAATACTTTTCGCCGCATTTTGGCACAGCGCGATTTCTGGCCTCTGTTTGGCGCTCAGGCTTTTGGCGCCTTTAACGATAATTTTTTCCGTTCCGCCCTTATCGCTTTCGTGGCCTTCGAAGCCTTAAATGTTAGCAATTTTGAAAAGACCATCATTAGCAGTTTGGCTACCGGTCTTATGATGCTGCCTTTTTTTATCTTCTCGTCTCTATCGGGTGAATTGTCTGATCGCTGCCCTAAGTCTAGTTTACTGAAGATCATCAAAGGGGCGGAGGTGGTTATAATGCTGCTAGCGGCCTTTTTTTTCGTTAGTGGCCATATTTATGCTCTTTTGATTATTCTGTTTTTAATGGGGCTTCAGTCAACTTTCTTTGGACCCCTCAAATATAGCCTACTACCGGAAGTTTTGGAAGACGAATTTTTGGTGGCCGGCAACGGCTTAGTGGAGGGGGTTACATTTCTAGCTATTGTTCTGGGTACTATGGCTGGCTCCTGGCTGGTGACTATTCCGGGAGGGCGGGAAATGTATTTGCCAGCCGGGCTAGTTCTGGCGGCTATTTTGGGTTTACTAATGGCCTTAAAACAGCCCCATTCGGTGGAATGTAACCCTGGGCTTAAAATAAATTTAAATCTTTTCCGTTCTACCTATGAAATAGTCGCCTCCATCAAAAATCGTCGGGATATTTGGTTAACCGTGATCGGTATTTCCTGGTTCTGGGCGGTCGGGAGTATTCTCATTACTCAGATCCCTATTTTGTGTAGTACCATTTTGGGTGGCACTCCTGGTGTTAGCACTTTTTTGGTGACCATGTTCGCTCTGGGGGTGGCCATCGGCTCAGTAGCTGCCCATTTTTTTTTGCAGGGCCGGGTTAGCGCTAATTTGGTACCAGTCTCGGCTACCCTCATGGCTGTTTTTATTGCCGGCTTGGCTTACAGCGCCTGGCGTCTCCCTTCAACCGTTCCGGCTTCAGTAGGTCTGGACCTTTTTTTTAGCCAGTGGGTTTATATACGCCTGGGACTGTCCTGTTTAATGGCTAGTATCACTGGGGGGCTCTTCGCGGTGCCTCTGAATGCTCTTTTGCAGCATTTTTCCGAGATCGGTGAATGTTCTAGAGTCATGGCGGCTAACAATATCGTTAATTCTCTGTTCATCTGTTTGGGGAGCCTTCTGGTTATGTTTTTTATTAGTCAGGGAGCTGGCCTGCCCGTAATTTTTACCTTGCTTGCTGTTAGTGCTCTGGCAGTCGCTGTTCTGAGTCTTTATTTTTTGCCGGAATATGCCGGCCGTTAGTTAATCAAGTTGGTCATTAAGCTGGTTTATCGGCCGCGGGTGACTGGGCTTGAATATCTGGCTGCTTTAGAAGGCGGGCCGGGTTTGTTGGTGGCCAACCACACTTCTCATCTTGATGCGGTCTTGCTTGTAGCCTTTATCTCCCGGCGCTTAACTTTTGCTGTGGACTTTAAGTGGACTAGAGCTTGGTGGCGGCAGCCGCTACTACGACTTTTCCGTGTTCTGTCACTTAATCCCGACCAGTCTCTGACCACTCGGGGTCTGGTTGAGGTCCTGGAGCGGGGTGAGTTGGTGGTTATCTTTCCTGAATGTCGTTTGACAATCACTGGGGGACTAACGAAAGTTTACGACGGTTCGGGTCTAATTGCCGCCAAAAGCGAGGTTCCAATTCTGCTGATTATCATCGATGGCCCACAATTTACTCGCTTTGGCCGCTTAAGGGATCTTTTACGTTATTGCCCTCGCTACCCCAAAATTAGTCTAACGGTTCTGCCCCCCCCTGTTGTTTGAATCTAATCCGCCAAGCCGGGGAAAAGCAGCGGGAGTTGAGGCGCCGCATCAGTGAGGCTCTGTATGCCCTCCTGGTCCGGAGTCGTTTTGAGGCCATGGACTATCGGCGCAATCTCTGGTTGGCGCTGAACCAGGGAGCTCAGCGCCTAGGGCTAGGTCGCAAAATTTTGGAAGATATGGAACGCCGGCCTTTAAGTTACCAGGATTTAATTCGCCAGGCCCGAATGTTTGGGCGTCGTTTCATGACTTTCAGCCGGCCTGGTGAAAATGTGGGTTTGATGCTTCCTAACACTAATATCGCCGTAATTAGCCTCTTTGCCCTTTGGGCCGGTGGTCGGGTTGTCGTGCTGCTTAATTATATTCAGGGGGTGGTTTTTCTTAATTCGGCTTTGGTCACGGCTCGGGTTCAGATCATTATCACTTCCTGTCGTTTTTTGGAAAAGGCGAAATTAATTGGGCTAGTTGAGGCTCTTTCGGTCCGGTTAGTATATTTAGAAGACTTTAAAATCGGGTTTAGGGACTGGTTGGTAGTTTTTACCTGGCGGGGTCGACCGCCTTGGCCGCAGATCCAGCGGCTATAGTTTTTACTTCCGGTTCCGAAGGCCGACCCAAGGGGGTAGTCTTAAACCACAGCAATATTCTAGCTGATATTTTCGCGGTTAAATGTCAGATCGATGTCAATGAAGACGATATTCTTTTTAACGCCATACCCATATTTCACGCCTTCGGCTTAACTATAGGCATTATTTTACCAATTTTATTAGGGTTCAGAAGTTTCAACTGCTTCAGCTCCATTCGGGCCAGTCTGGTGCCGGAATTGATCTATGACACCCAGGCTACTGTGGTTATAGCCATCGACACTTTCGCCTGGGCCTGGGGTCGGAACGCTCACCCCTGTGATTTTAATAGCGTTCGCTTCATGCTGCTGGGGGCTGAAAAGTTGAAGAGTCGGACCAGAGAATTTTACGCCAAAAAAAATTGGCGTACGTCTGTATGAAGGTTACGGCGCTACTGAGGCTGCCCTGTGTTGGCCGTGAGCACGCTATGTGTTATTGAGAAGGTTCAGTTGGGCTGCTATTACCGGGCCTCACTGCTCGGTTGGAATCGGTTACTGGGCTAGCCGGTGGGGGTCGGCTTCTAGTTAAGGGTCCAAATATTATGATGGGATATTTACGACTCGACAGTTCTGGAGGGTTTATTCCGCTGAAAGATGGTTGGTATAATACCGGCGACATAGTGGATATAGATAGTGACGGTTTTGTCTGGATTAAAGGCCGGAGCGGTCGGTTCGCTAAGATCGCGGGAGAGATGGTTTCCTTAGTTGCTTTAGAAGAAGTTGCTGCTGCCCTTTGGCCCGGCTTGGTTCAGACGATTATAGCTCTGTTAGATGACCGGAAGGGTGAAAAGCTAGTGTTGGTCACTGAGAACCCGGCCCCGAATTTGGAAGTTCTGAAGATCGCCCTTAAAGCTACTGGTTTCTCGAAACTGGCTTTTCCTCGTAAGTTTATTTATCTTCCAAAAATTCCTCTGACCGCTTTGGGTAAGGTCAGTTTATCTGAACTTATGGAAGTAGTCGAGGTTGTTAAGTCACCTGAGGAGTTTTTATAAAACGGGTCATGATCAGGGACAAAAAGGCGAAACCGCAACCCATGATAAAGGGAATACGATAATTTATCATCCACAGCGTGCCGCCAACGAAGGGTACGACTACGGCGGCAATGTGGTTGATGGTTACGCCCATAGCCATGCTGGGGGCGATATCGGCTGGGTCGGCTATTTTTTGAAAATAAGTTCGAATGGAGACAGTAAAACAGAAGAGTAGTTGATCAATAGTGTAAAGGGCGGCCGCGAGAACGGCTGAACTACACCAGATGTAGGCTATGTAGACTAGAATTACTATTATGTATTTAGCGGTCAAAAGCTGCTGTTCACCTATAGTATTTATGGCTAGACCGACATAGGGATTTAATACCCAGTTGATGAAATTGTTAGCCAGGAGCAGAAGGCTCATGTCGATGAGAGTAAAATGGAAATTATTCACTAGTAGAAATACTGCGAAGACATTGAATATCTGCCGGTGGCCGCCGGAAAGACAGGTAAGAATGTAAAATAGCTGGTAACGTTTTCTTAGAATTACCCCTCGTCGCTGGATCGTCTGCTCGGTAAAAACCGGCTGGTTAAAAAAAGACCAGATCGCCGCTATTACGGCTACGGAGCCCACTAGAAAAAAAAGGCTCTGGAAAGTTAGCTGCTCGGCTAGAAGGATTATCATTAAGCCCATGAATAGGTTGCCTAAAGCTGTCACCGCTCGCAGACGACTGATAGCCAGAGGAGCCTCAGCAATGGAAAAGAATTGCAGGGTTAGAGACTGGTTGGTAGTTTCAAACCAGTGGAACCCGCAGGACAGAATGAAAGTCCAGATAATCTGTCCCTCCAGCGTTGGGAACCAGCCGGTGAAGATCACCCCCAGACCGAAAATTAAAATAGCCGTTGAAGTCAGGGTTACTTCTCGGACAAGTAGCAGCAGAGCAATCACCATCACTGATAAAAGCCCCGGTAATTCTCGCATTGATTGTACTATCCCGTTCTGAAAGCCGTTGAATTTAATTATTTCCACTGCGAAGTTGGTGTAAAGGGCATTCCAGCCTAGAAAGGTGGCGGCTTGGGCAAACGTTAGTATCATGAGATAGGTATAAATAGGCTGGTTTCTTATGCTGCGGTCGGTAGTCATGATAAAGTCATAGTTAGTGAGCGACTTCATCCAATTCCCGGACCAGACGATTGAGGGAATCAGTGAGGCAGAGACTTAGGGCGGCTACTAGGCCATCGGGCGTTACGTTTTTTAGGGGCCAGAGGCAGGGATAAGTTTTATCTAGCACAACTCGGGATTGGGTCGGGCGTAGGTCGTTCAAGGTGAAGCGCAGATTTAGAACGGCCAGGGGCGGAGTTGGCCGGTAGTCGCCATGAAGGGCTTCGATGTAGGTTTCCAAGCCGAAATCGGCTAGGGTTAGGCCGGGGGAATCCACCACTCGTAGTCGGTGGCTAGTTCGGTTGAGATGCTGAGTTTCGGTATCGGCCAAAAGGCGGACTGGTGGGGCGATGAAGACGTTGTAGAAATCAGGTTCATAATGGTTATCTCCGAGTCGGTAAATCAGAGCCTGGCCGTCGCTATTTTCGGTGGTAGTAACGGTACCGATGAGAAGAGTGCGTCGGTTTGGGGCGGGAATATCCGCTCCTGGAAAGGTTTCTGGTTTGGTTTCCAGGGTGAAATATTTTAACGCCGGGTGCGGCTGACTGAGGCAGGCGGATGAAAGAACTGCCGTTAGACTTAAAAGAAAAAGGGTGAAAATTTGGCCGGGGCTGGTCATGGGCGTTTCCTCTCCCGGTCTTGGTTAGGGTCTACCCGGGCGGGGGGTTGACCGAAAATAATCTGGCTAGGTTGGTTTTTTAGAAGCTCAGACAGTTCTCGTAGATTGTCTGATATGGTTTGTAGATTATTTAGAGTCAGTGGCAAAGCTCCTTGTGAGGAGCCCATTATTTGATCCAGTCGTTTTAGGAATTGCCGCATCTGTCGAGCTGAATTTCCAAGTTCCTGGCTCAGTGAGCCGCTGCCTTTGCCAGCTAGGTGGCTCATGGCGTTTCCGGCGTTTTTAATTTCCGCCAGGGCGCTGTTTAGGTTATTAGTTAGCCCGCTGGTTTCCAGATTAATCATTAGGCGGTCGACGGTCGCTAGTACATTTTTCAGATTAAGATTAAGGCTAACGAAGTCGATGTCGTTTAAACTTTTGACTAGGCGGCTTACAGATTCGCCAATTTCAACTATTTTACTGGGACCGTTGGGGATATAAACCACCTGGCGCAGGTTTTCCAATTCCTGCCAGTGGATTAAATCGATAGGAGAGCCTGCCGCCGGAGGGTCTAAACTGTAGTCTAAATCCAGAAAACAGGTGCCGGTGACTCCCTGTAGAGTTAGGTAGACTTTGAGACCCCGTTCTATTTCTCTATTTAAATAATTGTAGATATTTCCTCCTTTTTCAATTTGGGCGGCCAGGGTATCCGGGTTTATTGTAAAACGAACTCGCACTAGAGGCTGGCCTGTCCGGTCATTAACCGAGGCCAGGGAAATAGCTGTGACCCGGCCCACGGTGAACCCTCTAAATTTGACCGGTGAATCTTCCGATAGTCCTTGCACTGAGCGGTTGAAAAGAGTTGCGCACTCTACCTGTTCCGAACCGATTTTTTCTCGTAGGCCGAAGATGAACAGGCCGCTCGTCAGTAAAAAAAAACCGGCTAGGGTAAAGAGACCCAGCTTGAAATAATTATAGTCAGGCATGATTTATCTCCGGCTTTAAGTTATTTTAGACGCCCGGGATCGAAAGGGGACGGCGGTTAAAAAAAGCGGCTACAAAAGGTGGGCTGGTCATTTTGGCAAGCTCGACCGGCCGTCCGGTGGCGACAATGCCCTGGATTGTTCGATCTAGAAGAATAGCCCGGTCAACTATACTCATGATACTACCTAGCTCATGGGTTACTATCCCGAATGCAATGCCTAGATTGCGAGCTAGAGTTAGAATGAGCTGATCGAGTTCGGCTGAAGTAATGGGGTCGAGGCCGGCCGAAGGTTCGTCTAGAAAAATTAGGCCCGGTTCCAGGGCCATTGCCCGGGCTATGGCTGCTCGTTTACGCATACCACCCGAAATATGGGCCGGGAGGTGATATTCAAATCCGTCCAGGCCGACTAGAGACAGCTTCAGGCGGGCCGCCGTTATAATTGATTCCGTCGACATGGTCGTAAACTTTCGCAGGGGCATTGCCACATTTTCTATAAGGTTCATTGAGCCAAAGAGAGCCCCACCCTGATACATCATGCCGAAAAGATGGCGGCATTGGTTTAAGTGCAGACCTTCCCCTGCCCAAAGATCCCGTCCAAAGATAAAAATTTGACCTGCGCGAGGTTTTCTGAGGCCGATGAGATTTCGCAATACCGAACTTTTACCGCTGCCGCTACCCCCTAGAATACCAAAAATTTCCCCGGTCTCTATGGTGAAATTAAGATTGGTGAGAATAGGTGAGTCATTGTCGTAGGCCACGGTGAGATTGCGGACTTCTACCGGGGGGGATACGTTGAGGCTAGAGGTCGACAACATAGAAAATAACTGCGAAAAAACTGTCTAAAATAGCAATAACTACTATATTGGTCACCACTCCGCTGGTCGTTGCCACACCTACCGCTCTGGGGCCGTCGCCGGCGGTGAGGCCTCTCTGGCAGCTGATGGCTCCGACGGTGAAACCAAAGACGAAAGACTTGAAAAAACCGATCAAAAAAGTGGCTAAGCTCACTCTTTCTATAGCTCGCACCCAATAGGCCGTCAGGGTGTAGCCCATGGCTAGAAGAACTAGGCTGCCGCCCATAATTCCTACGAAACAGGCAATCAGGGTTACGATAGGGGTAGTTAGAAATTGAGCCAGAACCCTGGACAAAGCTAGTTCGCGCACTGGTGATAGTCCCATGGTGATGAGGGCGTCGACTTCTTCCGCGGCGCGCATGGCTCCGAGTTCGGCGGAAAAAGCTGAGCCGGAACGGCCGGCCAGAACAATGGCCGCGATGAGTGGGCCTAGTTCCCGCACCACCGAAATACCTACTAAAGTAGCTACATAAATTTCTGCTTTGAACATCTTGAGTAGCATGGCCGCCTGAAAAGCGATAATGAGTCCAACCAAAAAGGCTACTAGGGCCACAATAGGTACAGAATTGACTCCAGAGCGCTCAGCTACGGTTAGGACATTGCGCCAGTTAAAGGTCAGTGGGTGGATGGCCAGGCGAAAAAATTCCACTATCAGTTCGCCGGTAAAGGCGACCAGATTCTTTATATCTCGCCCCAGAGCTAGCATTGTCCGGCCCAGTTCTTCCATTATAGAAATTCGAGGCGGGGGAGGAGCCATGGGACGGGCTAGAGCCTCTCGGGCCAATTGGAAAATAGTTGTGAATCGTTCCGGTAGGCCGGTAGTCTTAACTGCCCAGCCCACCTTTTCGGCCCGGCTAATGGCGGTCAGAATCTGGGCTGAGCCGTTTAAATCCAGCGCGGTTACGCCCGTTAAGTCGAATATTAGAACACAAGTCGATTTAGCTTTCTTTTTTAGCAATGTCTCCATCGGTTGCCAGTTGACGACCGGAATGCCTACGAGCAGGGAACCGATCACTAGTACCCGAGCCTCCCCGATCTGTTCTTCGACCGTTAGATTCACTGGGTCTCCAACAAGTCGAAATAATTTAATAGTTTTTCTTGCCGCTTATATTTCTGGCTCAAAAGGACCTTGGAACTTTCAATATCCTCTAGGTAAAGTATGAAGCTTGTCGCAGGGATGTGTTTGGTAAGTTCATTTGATTTCAGAAATTTGGTGATAGTCGCCGACAGTCGGCTATAAATCCGCCAGTTAACTTCAGTCGGAAGGTAAAAGGCGAATAGGGGAGGTGGGGTTAGGTCCAAACCTAGGGTTTCCAAAGTGGGTAGTATTTTTGCGCCGAGAACCATTTTATTGGTCAAGAGGGTCAATATCTTGAAAGACGAAACTTTGGGGTAGTTTTTAAAAGCGCCCCATGGCATAACCATGAAGTCAATTTGGCTCTGCAGTAAAACTTTGGGGTCCAGATGTTTCATCGGGGTCATGTTTCAGGTAAAGCTAAAGCCGAGGGCTCGGGCCGCCTCCACGATCGTCAGGGTGGCGGGATTAATCATTTTTAATTGGTCATATTTCGCCAGGCGTAAATTTTCGAGATCATAGTTCTGAGTCGGATTTTTCGAATTAGTTTCTGTCACGTTGTTTTTTGCGATGACGACATATGGTACCTGCCAGCTCGTAGCTATTGGAATGCCGTCGCCTTCAGTTTGAGCGACTAAGTGCACCCGGACCTTCAGTTTCAGGTCGAGTCTGACTGTCAGAAATTCCAGAATAGTTGCTTGGGGGTTGGGAGTTTGTATCCAAAGTAGGGCCGGTGAAAAGAAGATCACTAGAGTCAGCCCCAGTCTCGGCCAGACACTGCAAGTCGTACCTCTAGCTGAAAAGCAGATCAGAGTCTTCAGGGGGGTTAAGAGTTCCATCGGGCTATCTTTTCCGCCAAGGTGGCGCCGTCGTTCGCCTGAGTTTTAAAATAGGGGGTTACCAGGGTCAAATTTCCTTTCTCTGGGTTATTCGCTGCTAAGTCATCTGAGGATAGGGCTTCCCGAAAGATACCCAGTAGATCGTCGAAAGACTAGTGTTTATCTAGAAATCAGTTAGCGGCAGCCGTGTAAAAAATAGCTACCACTTGAGTTTCAAGCCCGTATAGTGAATCTGCCCGGCTGAAACCTTAAAGCCAGCTCGTCGGGCCATTATCTCTAGGAACTGTAAAATTACTAGTTGTTTTTTGTTATGTGGTAAAGCTTTAATTAGTCGCTGCTTCTCTATTTCGGCCATGACATATAGAGCTCCTTATAAAAATTAAATACAATATGTTGAGGCAAAAATATTCTTCATTATATGTCTTGGGGCAAGGCTAGTCAAGAAAGACCTAAATAGAACTACTGGTTCAATAGTTTTTTCCGCCTTTTTTACGGTAGTTAATCCTTTAAAAGTGTTTTAAAACAAGTATTAACTTAAGCATTGCGGGTTCTATCGGTGTAAAACGTGGTCAAAAGTTTCAAAATCACTAGATGCAAATAAAGCTTTACCACCCGTATCCAATTTATGAAGTTGAAAATAGCGTTGGTTATGAGGGCGTTGATTCTATCTCCCAGGGTTCTTTTCAGGAAAATTCGAAACGTTTAAAAACCTAAATTAATATGCCTGACAACTGATTCTATTGCACTATGTTATGTGTTGTGGATTTGTTTTTTATTTTGTAGGTTCGTTAATTTTTTAACCTTGATTCTCTGGGGCTAATATTTGGACTCTTTCAACTGTTCTGTGATCTTGATAATTTCGATTACAAATTCTTAAATCTGGTTTATAGTTTAATTTTTTGGCTATTTATTTGGATTATAGCTTCAAGCGTAATACTAGCTTAGAGGGTCCGGTTAAATTTTTTTTAATAACTATAATCATCTTGTAAGTCTTGATCACCGTTATTAAGACTTTCGAGCTGAATTCATAGTTCTCGTATTTTTTATCTTTGGCGATGTAGGGTGTTTTCGGCTTATGTAAACTGTAAAAAGTAGTTTTATTTTTTTACTGTTGGAGTAAAAGATATTTGAAAACTTAAATTATTTTTGGTAAAATTCTAAATTAGCTGCTAATTTGTTCCCTTAATTTTACGAAATAAGATCAAGGTAATAGTCTTAAGGCAGCTCTTGACTTTCTTTATTTCTTTGTTCTTTTTAGGACTCTTGTAGAAACTTATCGTTTTGATAATTTTTTATCTCTTTTTTGTAGCTATAGTATAAAGAAAAACTTGTAGACTATACTATACTTCTAAAGGCGAGTTATTACTTTTATTTACGATTTAGAACTAGTTAGAAAGACAATATTTTTTGAATAGTATTGTTAAAGAGAACTTCTTCCTCAAGTACTTTCTCCTTATGCAATAAAGTAGATACCTTAAAATTTTTCTCCACCTATTCAATTCCATATGTTAACGAAAATAAGTTAGATTAGATGATGCGTGCGATTCGGCCCATTGAAAGGTTGTCTTTCAACAAAAAGATAAAAGTGGTATTTTTTAAGCCAGTTGTAAGTAAGCATCTTGAGGGTCAATTTACTCTGATAAATTTCCTTTAAACAAAACGCTTTACCCTGATTATTGTGATGGTAACCTCATACATACCTTGAAAAAAGAGAGTGTTTCGACTGAATTTTAAGGTACCCCCTGAACTATATGGTCGAAATTATACTACGATTACTATAATTAGTTGATTAAAAATCAAGTGATTAACATATTTTTAAGGGTCGACTATGATATAATTCCTGTTAAATGGGTTTGTATTGCGATGCTAAGGGTCCCTCAGCTATATCGGCGAAAGTTGAGTAGCAACGATTCTCATTGGGTACATTTTGTCTTGGGCTTGGTAAAATATATTTGAAGCTATAGTAAATTATATTAAAATATAGTAACTATTCAGTTGGGTTAGTCAATGAGTAGATGAAAATAGGGAGCTTTTTATGGAAGAGTAAGTTGAGAGTTTTAGAAGGGGGGTATTATTTTTATGGCATGTAGAGAGATGGACTCTAATGTGGTAGAATATTTTCGCTACACTCCAAATTTTGGAGTGTTCCGATATTTTTTTCTGTACTCTTATCATTCGAAGGTCTTTTTCGGTTAAGTTATTGGTAAAAGGTATGTCTTTGCGGACCGCGAGTAGTGTACTGCTATTCTTTAAATTTTTTTGGTAAGCGTTCTATGAGAAGCATACATAAGGTGATAAGGAGTTCGATGGTTATTTTAAGGGTAACTGGTAGAAAAGTCCCCATCGTCTGATATTATTAATTCCTATCACTAAAAGAAGCGTGGTAAAGAAGCGTAAAGTTAGAGTGCAACTAGGAGCCGAATCAGATTAAGATAACGTACAGCAACAAACTGGACTGGTTATCAAACCCCGGCGGATTACCAAATATTGTGGAGACGCCTACCGTTGTAAATATTGTGGAAGGTCTTGCCGTGGTCAGATACCGACTTAAGTTATCGACACTGGGTCTATAGTCTCAAATCTATCTGCCAATTAGCTCTTTAAAGACAAGTCCTGTACTCCGTATTTATCTTTGTAGCCTTTTGTAGTCGAAGTACTGGGATGTTCTGTCAATCGTGGAGAAATAGTTAATGTCTGAAAGAAAGCCTCCGCTGCCATTAAGATTCTTTACGAAGAGGCTTTGAACGCTTTATCTGAACAGCCGTTGTTAAATATAGACGAAATCGGATATAAAGGAAATGGTCATCATTTGTGGACCTGGATTTTTTGGGTTACTTTCTTTAAGGTATATCGCTACCAAGAATAGATTAGCCTAGACAGATAGTTGCGGCCATACTGGTAGTGATTATTTAATAATAGTAATTTTTGGCTAATTAAAGATTATATATCTGATGCCATTGGTACTACTGCTAAATCTATAGGAAGTTAAGTTTATTTAACGATGGATGCAGTAGGTTAATGGAGGGTTACAGTTATAGCTGAGGTTGGTGGCGTGACTTCAGATCCGGAATCATTTAAATTTTGTAAAGGTTCGTTATCAGTGTTTAACAAGATAACTATTAGGTACTAATGGGAAGAGTTGAGTTGGCAAGTATACTAAATTTTACTATTGATGACTTTTAGTCTTTAACTATAGTAGCGGAGTTTCAGGAGATTAAGTTTTATAATTCTATCCTTCCTGAGCTAAAAACTGGCGTAAATGATAATATTGCACCAAGTGGTACTGTAGATCCTTTTTGTGCTAGTTTTGTGGCTAACTCTCCTGGTGGAGGTTGGTTAAAATAGTTTCGTGTTATAATAATAATTTCAATGAGTATTTAGTAACGTATTGCGTAGACGTTTTTAAACTGGCTAAAATAGAGTAATTATTAGCAGTAGTTGCTTATATACAGTTTATATTAATGGAATAACATAAATTAGGAAGGCTGTAGTTTTAGTGGCTAATTAGTTAACATCCTGTTCGGCTTGGAATAGTGAGAGGGTAGGGGACAGCAAGGTTTTCAATGTTGCTATTATCAATCTTGGTAGTATGTGTCAGTGCTCGAATTAGTCTTACCATTTGGAGGGGGGGATGTTTTTTGCCTAGAAGCTTTAAATTTTTTTGGTTTTGTTCATCTCTTCTTAGCCACTTGTTAGGGGCGGCGGTAATTTTTAAAACTTAGCGCGGGTAGTCTGGCGGTATGATTAGGGAAGAAAAGCTAAGATTGAGCACGGAAGCGGAGGTTATTTATTTTTTTTGTCAGGGCTTATTGACCAAGTTATACGAACTATCACTGTGGCAGTTTATAATTACGGTGAATTCCTTAAAACTAATAATTTAAAAGGTTGAAGATTAGGTTATCAATAATCTATGGTGGGCTATCTTTGTAAGCTTGGAAAGGCTACCACAGCGTAAACAAAAGTCGGAACCAGGTACTATCCAAATCTTCCTATGTACAAATATCTACAACTTTAATCATGGGCCGGTTTATTTTTATAGAATTTATTGGCATAACCACCAGCACCCGCCTAAAGGTTTTCAGTAAACTACGAGGGGTATCATTAAAATATTAATTTTCTCTCACTTTTTGGTAGCTTTAATCTTAACTCAATCCCCTATTTTGTCATTTTAATGAAAGTTTAGACTTCATAAAATATGAAAAACTATTGCAATTCTAGATTCCTTAATCTATTAAAAAAGCTAAAATGATAACTGTGTGCGTTAGCTATTGACTATTTTAAAATAGGCCTTATATTAGTAAACTGAAATAAAAGCTTTATAAGGGTTTATTTCTTTGGAGCTATTCTAAGTTAGGAGTTTTTATGCTAAAAAATATCGTCACCTGGGAGAACCGCCGGATTTTGACCGATAATCCAGCTACTAGCCCGGAGACCTATCAGCGTATTGGACGGGAGCTTTTGGACTTGGATCTATGTTATGAAGCCACTGAATTTTTTGCTCGGGGCGGAGATGACCAGGGCCTGAGGAAAATAATGAGTCGGGCAGTTGAAGGGGGCGATTTTTTCGTTTATCGGGGGGCTCTGACGCGTCTACGTGATAAAAACCCGGTGTACGATGATATTATAAAGCTAAGAGACAATGCGGAAAAGGGTGGCAAGATTCTCTACGCCGCTAAAGCTGCCGCTTATATTGAGGAAAAAATCAAGCCGACTTTAGATACGGGTTTAGATAGATGAGTGCTAAGATTTGTTATTATGAAGTACTGGGAGTGGAACGCCAGGCTGACTCCGCTACTATTAAGAAAGCTTACCGGGGTTTGGCTCTGAAATACCATCCCGACCGTAATCCTGGCGACACCGAGGCTGAAATCAGATTTAAAGAAGCCGCCGAGGCCTATGAGGTTCTGAGTGACCCCGAAAAACGTCGGCTCTATGATCAATATGGTCACGATGGTTTGAGCCAGGCCGGTTTTTCGGGTGGATTTCAGGACTTCGGCGATATTTTTTCGGCCTTTGGCAATATCTTTCAGGATTTTTTTGGTGGATCTGATTCTAGTGGTCAAACCCGACCTCGACGTGGTCGTGACCTGATTTATGAAATAGTTATTGAATTTACCGAGGCTTTTACTGGCGTTGAGCGGGAATTGAAAATCCCCCGTGAAGAAAATTGCTCAGCTTGCGACGGTAGCGGTTCTCAAAGCCGCCGTCGTTCAACTTGTCAGCAGTGTGGCGGCTCTGGTCAGATTTATCAGGGACGAGGCTTTATTCGCATGGCTAATACCTGCCCCATCTGTCGGGGTGCTGGGTCCATCATCGTTGATCCTTGCGATAACTGTAACGGCCAGGGGCGGCTAAAGCGGGTTCGAACCTTGTCTGTGAAAATTCCGGCTGGAGTCGATACCGGCACCCGGTTACGTTTGAGTTGCGAAGGTGAAGATGGGCATAACGGGGGGGCGTCGGGCGATTTGTTAGTGGCCGTTATTGTGCGTCACCATGAGTATTTCAGTCGCGAACATAATCATGTGCTGCTGGAAAGAAAAATAGATTTAATTACCGCCGCCTTGGGGGCGGAGATCGAAGTTCCCACCGTCACGGGCGAGATTAGAACTTTGACTATTCCTGCTGGGGCTCAAAATGGTAAACTCGTTCGTTTACCCGGGCTTGGTTTCAAAAATCTTACCGGAGGGGGGGCGGGTGATTTAATTATTTCGCTTATAGTTACCACTCCAGTGAATCTGACTGAGCGCCAGGAAGAATTGTTATTAGAATTTGCTGATTTGGAATTCCGTAAAACGGGCGACACTCCCCTATCTCGTCTTGCTAAAAAAGCCCGACGCAAACTGAAACGGGTTTTAGCTTGCTTTATCTGAGATCATCCCTTTTTACCGGATTTTAGTTTTGACCCTAGAATTTTTAGATGGATCTGAATCTCTAGGCATACTGTAATTATTCCAAATTGACTAAATCCGGATTAATCAATACTAGATTGACGAGAAACGCCAAATGCTGATAGATCTCAACCCTGTCGCTAAAAATATCGCCGAACGCCTGACTATCCTCAGGGGGTATCTTTGACCTACCAGCTTTGAACCGTCGTCTGAGCGAACTGGATGAAATCATGACTCAGGCCGGCTTCTGGGATGACCCTCAGAATGCTCAGTCTGTAAGTCAGGAGCGCACCCAGCTCGGCGAACGCCTGAAAGACTGGGTGACTTTGGAAAAAGAGGGTGAGGAAATAACCCTGTTATTAGATTTAGCTCTGGAAGAAAATGATGAGACTCAGGCCGAGGGATTATCTGACCAGATTAAGGCTATGATTCGGGCTCTGGATCTTTATGAAGTCAAACGTACGTTGAACGGTCCCCATGATTCAGTTGGGGCTATAGTTGATATTCATGCTGGGGCTGGGGGCACTGAGAGTCAGGACTGGGCCCAGATTCTTCTGCGCATGTATTTGCGCTATGCTGACCGTAACAATTTTAAAGCTGAGATCGTTGACCGACTTGAGGGCGATGAGGCGGGTTTGAAAAGTGTTACTTTTACTCTAGCCGGTCCTTATGCCTTTGGTCTGATGCGTTCTGAAGTAGGCATTCACCGTCTGGTACGTATTTCGCCTTTTGATTCCCAGAGTCGCCGTCACACCTCTTTTGCTAGTGTCTTCGTCACTCCCGATGTGGCCGACGACATCGTCATTGAAATAAACGATCGAGATCTGCGCATAGACACTTATCGGGCTAGTGGGGCTGGGGGGCAGCACGTCAATAAAACTAGTTCGGCCGTCCGTATTACTCATCTGCCCACTGGCATCGTGGTTCAGTGCCAGGACGACCGCAGTCAGCACCGCAATAAAGATATGGTTATGAAGGTGTTAAAGTCCCGTCTCTATCAGTTTGAAAAAGAAAAAAAGGCTGCTGAGGTTAGTAAACTTAATAACAGCAAAAAAGAAATAGCCTGGGGTAGCCAGATTCGCTCTTATATCCTTCAGCCCTATAGGCTAATTAAAGATAACCGCACTACCTATGAAAGCGGCAACGTCGACGCGGTGCTGGATGGCGATTTAGCCGGCTTTGTTCAGGCCTATCTCCTCAAACAGGCAAGCGAGTCTGGCACATAAAAGCTTGGTTGTTTACTTTATTTGGCATTATAGAGTAGCTTTTATTTTTAATTTTATCTATTTTTTGTAATCTGGCCTGGATTTCTATGCTTAGCCAGGCCTGCGAGTCTCTAGTCGGAACTTTAGATTCCCTTGAGTTCAATATTTAGGCCGCCGACGAGGTTTATTTAATGGCGCTTAGTGACAGCTATTTTTTGATCAAATTCCCCTCGCTGACTCTCGAAGTCCTGATTTAGGATAATAAAATCCGTTGTTTCTGGGCTATCACTCTGGAAATTTGAGGTGGAGCCTATATTTCTTAATTTCTGATTATGCCTTAGTTTGAACACGGCAGCCTAAAATTAACCCTTCATCTTTTGAGCACTTTCGGTCCCTAGACTAGCTCTCACTTGCCGGTATAATTCAAAGACCGATGCCCCCTTCTGTCTCTTAAAATTAGTTTGAGTCGTCTTTTTGTTTTGGGTGATGTCGATTTAGTTCCGAAATTAACCGTCCTGGCCGCTCACATGGGGCTGCTTGTAAGTTAATTTACCATCGTAAAGTTACCGCCCCTGAATTGGCTGAGGTCCATCTTTTAGCCAATTTCGACCGGGTCACTCTACATTAGTGGCTTACTAAAACTAACTCCCGGTCGTTTGGTGGAACTGGACGTCAAAAATAGTGTCCGTTTTGTGGTCACTACCGATGAAAAATAAAAAATCCCCCTCGCCTGACCGAGACTAACCTCGTCTACTTAGCTTTTTCCGGCAAAGTCGGAAGTTAGTCTACTTTCCTTTCTGACCTTTTCAAAAAATATTTTATTAGTACTAAGAAAGCTTTTGACTTAGTGATGGAAATGCTGCGATAAAATTAATCGGCTTTTTACTTATTCAATAAGACATAGTGAATACAGAGAGGGTATAAAACGGTGGCTAGCTTTAAGCTTAAAATGACCGAAATTTAGGGAACTAAAACTAGACTGATGACTGAGCTGGAAGAAAAAATTAGAAGTGAGGTTATAAGTATCGCCCTTGTGATTATAGATCAAGATTATAATTATAAATGGGCCAAGGATTTAATGTGGCTGGAAGAGTTTACGCCTCAACCGCGAAGAAAAAATTAAGGAGTAAGCTGCCCTGATTAAAGCTTCCGTTAACTATAACGTAATGGAAAATTTGAAAGGAAAAAAATGGTTGAATTTATGGTCGAGTAGATATATCTGTAACAGAACAAACTTAAGGGAATAGTTACTCCGGCCAAAGCCCGAAGGGACCGGGGAGTCGAGCGATTTAAGATGAGAGTTTAATTATGGCTAGGGAAAGGGAATACTTGTAATTAAAACTAGTTTTTCGCTTGCGGCTTGGTTACCCTGGCGCTAAAAAACCAAGGTTCAGTTGAAATTTTTTATTTGAAGATTAGGCCGATAGATAAAAGCTTTCCGGTACACTCGGGTGGGAGTATTTTTGAAAGGGTCGGAGCGACTGCTTTGGTTTCGGCCCTTCGCTTGGTTCCGATAGAGGCGGGTGTGAAAAAAATTCGGCCTGCTGCAGGTTAATTCGTTTTAGGGTGCCTGGGTTTATCTGGTGGCGGCCCCCGGGAGGTTGTGGCCCTAGCTTAGGCTCAGGCGGTTTCGTTCTAATCGTTTTCGTTGGGATCCTTTTAGTTATAGACGGGTAGGAGGTTTCGGCCGAAGTGTTCCTTCTTCTTCTCCCGAGGGAGATGATCTCATGTTCCCGGTGACGTTTTCTTTCCGACCGGCTCCTGGAACCGTTGCCCCAATATTGATCCCGGTGGTCGGAAAGGTGTTTCTTAGTCTGAAACGATGAAAAACTTGTGTTGTCCGTAGGAACAGGAGTAGAATTTGGCTCGGAAAGAGGTCTTTTTAGCTGGTAAAGAAAGCGACCTAAGCGTTTTGGAGGAAGCGTCGAAGAAGAACCTTCAAGACGCTGATATCAGTAAGCGGAAAATCGTAGTTATATTGCAGTGGAACTAAACCATTTTGGTCGAGTAGAAGGCCCTGGCTGAACAGCAAAAAAAAGAAAACTAACGCGACGCTCGCATTCTGTATCTAGCTATCACTTATGACGGAATTAAAGCTAAGTAGGTTGGGGGGTGGGGGGACAATCAACAATTTGGATGGCGATGTAGTTGTGTTTATTTTGTCAGGTATGGTCGGCCGGAAAACTGGTTTAATTTTGGTTAACGTTGACCCGGGGAAAACCGCCAGGCGGACTAAGGCTATTTTAGAAGAATGCATTAATCCTAATATGTTGATCGAAGATGAAGGTGCTCAGTCGGGCCAATAATCTGGGTAGGACTCCTTAATTAAAGAAAAAAGTTGACATATTAATTTTTTTCTGGTAAAACTCACAAACTATGCCGATGGCCCCAAGCAACCGAGTAGGTTAAAAGGTCGCAGTTCAAAGAAAAAGGGCAGACCATAAGAAAGTAGGATAACCCGTAAGCGGGTGAACTTTCGTAGCCTGACTTGGGTCAATCGTTGCTCTAACCCCTTCCTGGGTGTACCTTGTGGGGGTAACCCATCAAGCCTAAACGGCTTTTTTGGTGCCCGGTTTCAGAGTGGACCTGATGTTTCCTAGAAGGCGCAAGGGTTTAAGGCTTGGCGAAGGAATAATTGTTTATTAGTTATTTTTAAGGTTGTGTCATGCCGACTATTAATCAGTTGATTCGTAAAGGCCGCAAGGTCCAGCTTAAGAAAAATACTGTGCCAGCTCTGAAAGCCTGTCCTCAAAAGCGTGGAGTCTGCATCAGGGTTTATACCGCTACGCCTAAGAAGCCCAATTCGGCTCTCAGAAAAGTGGCTCGCGTCCGGCTCTCCAATAGTATGGAAGTAACCGCTTATATTCCCGGTGAAGGTCATAATCTTCAAGAGCATTCTGTGGTTATGATCCGCGGTGGCCGTGTTAAGGATTTACCTGGAGTGCGCTACCATGTTATCCGCGGGGCTTTGGACGCCATCGGGGTTCAGAAACGGCGTAATGGTCGCAGTAAATATGGGGCCAAACGGCCTAAGTAAAGTGATGCTACGCCCCGGTTTTCGGGAAGTAGCGATTTCGATCTTCGCTCATTATAAAAAAGCTAAGGATAGATCACGATGCCCAGGCGTAGAGATGTTTCTAAAAGGGAAATTGCTCCCGATCCCAAGTATGGCTCAAAGTTAGCGGCTCGTTTTATTAATAATCTGCTCCGCAAAGGTAAAAAGAGCACGGCTGAGCGCATATTTTATGGGGCCATCGATATCATCGCCGAAAAAACTAAAGACGACCCGTTGAAAATTTTTGAAAAAGCTTTGGAGCAGGCTAAGCCGGTGGTAGAAGTTAAAAGCCGCCGGGTAGGCGGCAGCACTTATCAGGTTCCGGTGGAAATTCGCGCTGACCGACGCAGCGCCCTTTCTATCCGTTGGTTGATTAATTATGCTCAAAGCCGCGGAGAAAAGGGGATGCAGGCTAAACTAGCTGGTGAACTTATGGACGCTGCTCAAGGGCGGGGGTCAGCCGTTAAAAAACGCGAAGACACGCATCGTATGGCCGAAGCTAACAAGGCCTTCGCTCATTACCGTTGGTAAAGGATTGCTCTTTTGGCCCGTCAGATTTCTATAGCTAACACGCGTAATATTGGCATTATCGCCCACATTGACGCCGGTAAGACCACTACTACGGAACGTATTTTATTCTATACTGGGGTCTCTCAAAAAATAGGAGAAGTACATGATGGCCAGGCCACTATGGACTGGATGGAGCAGGAGCAGGAGCGTGGCATTACCATCACTTCAGCGGCTACCACTTGTTTCTGGCGTAAGCATCGTATAAATATCATTGATACTCCGGGGCACGTTGATTTTACGGTTGAAGTTGAACGGAGCCTGCGGGTATTGGATGGAGTGGTTGCGGTTTTCTGTGCCGTGGGTGGCTGTCAGCCTCAGACGGAGACTGTCTGGCGGCAGGCTGATCGTTATGGTGTCCCCCGCTTGGTTTTTATCAATAAGCTGGATCGGGTGGGTGCGGATTATGGATGCTGCCTTCAGGAAATGAAAGATCGTTTGGGGGCTAACCCGGCTTTGCTACAATTGCCCATAGGCCGTGAAGATCAATTTGAGGGTCTCATTGATCTATTGGAAATGAAGGCCCTTATCTACTCTAAAAACTCAAAGGATCCAACCATTTTTGAGGTTAGAGACATCCCGGCTGATCGCCTGGAAGAGGCCAAAGCTGCGCGTAGCGCTTTAGTTGAAATTATATCTGATTGTGATGATGAACTTATCGAAGCTTTTCTGGAAGGGCGCGAAGTTCCGGCAACTCGTCTGCGCGAAGTTTTGCGGCAGGCGACTATTGATTTGAAGATAGTTCCGGTTTTGTTGGGTTCAGCTTTCAAAAATAAAGGCGTTCAGCCCCTTCTAGATGCGGTGGTAGATTTTTTGCCTGCGCCTACTGATATTCCTCCGGTATCTGGTGTGAATCTTAAAGGGGAAAAGACCGAACGACCCGCCGCCGATGAGGCTCCTTTTTCGGCCCTGGCCTTCAAATTGATGACCGACATTTATGTAGGCCATTTAACTTTTTTGCGGGTTTATTCTGGAATTCTCAAATCTGGTGACCAGGTCTACAATGCTAATCGTGAAACTCGGGAAAAGATCGGGCGGTTGCTGAAAATGCACGCCAATAAGCGGGAAGAGATCAAAGAGGCCGAGGCTGGTGACATTGTGGTGGCGGTAGGTTTGCGAAATTCTACTACAGGCGACACTCTATGCGATGAAGCCAGTCCATTGATTTTGGAAAGGCTCCATATTCCTGAACCGGTTATCCATATTGCTCTAGTTCCAGCCAGCAAGGATGATCAGGAAAAACTGGGTAATGCTTTGGCCAAATTGGCCTCCGAAGACCCTTCTTTTAGGGTGAGGACTGATGAGGAAACTAATGAGACTATTATTTCCGGCATGGGCGAATTGCACCTGGAAATCATAGTTGATCGTTTAGTGCGTGAATTTAAGGTTGCGGCCAACATGGGGGCGCCTCAGGTGGCTTACCGTGAAACCGTCACTAAGACCGTTGAAGTTCAGGGCCGGCATATCCGCCAATCGGGTGGTCGGGGCCAGTATGGTGATGTCTGGTTACGGGTTGAACCCTTACCGCCTGGTTCCGGTCTAGTCTATGAGACGGCTGTAGTAGGTGGTACCGTGCCCAAGGAATATCATTCCGCCGTGGGCGAAGGCGCTCTGGAAGCCGCCCGTAAAGGTGGAGTTAGGGCTGGTTTTCCGGTAACCGATCTTAAAGTTACCTTGTTCGATGGTTCTTACCATGAGGTCGATTCCTCGGAGATGGCTTTTCATATTGCCGGGTCTTTAGCTTTAAAAGAGGGTCTACGGAACGCTAAATCAATTCTGCTGGAACCAATTATGGATTTAGAAGTAGTTTCACCGGAAGAATACCTTGGCGATGTTATGGGCGATCTATCTTCTCGGCGTGGCCGGGTCTCCGGGTTGGAAGTTAAGAGCGGCTTTCAAATTATTCGGGCCGAAGTACCTTTGGCTTCCATGTTTGGTTATTCTACCGAATTAAGATCCAGAACTCAGGGCCGGGCTAATTTTAGTATGCAGTTCGGCCGTTATCAGCCCATGCCGGAAAGCGTAGCTACTGAAGTTGCTGCTGCCCGCGAGGCTAAGAAAACTGTTAATCGTTAATTTCTTATATTGATGATGGTATTTATTCCTAATTGTTATCTGAGCGCGAGTTTCTCGGTATAGGTTCGCGTTTATAATAAAAAATTTTGTTAGCGGCGGACCCGGACCGTCAGGGGAGGCGAAAATGGCCAAAAAGAAGTTCGATCGTACCAAGCCCCACGTGAATGTGGGTACCATAGGGCATATAGATCATGGCAAGACCACTCTCACCGCGGCTATAACTTTGGTGTTGTCGAAGGCTGGGGGTGGAGATTACGTTCCATTCGACAAGATCGACAAGGCCCCGGAAGAAAAAGAGCGAGGCATAACTATAGCTGCCAGCCATGTGGAGTATGAAACTTTTAACCGTCATTATGCCCACGTTGACTGTCCTGGTCATGCCGACTACATCAAAAATATGATTACCGGTGCAGCCCAGATGGATGGAGCCATATTAGTAGTGGGGGCCGATGACGGGCCCATGCCTCAGACTAGGGAACATATTCTTCTGGCTCGCC
>LQAA01000144.1 GCA_001577715.1 Candidatus Adiutrix intracellularis
AATAGTGGGGATTCGTCCCATTCAAAAGACGGTTTGTACGGATGTGGAAATGTTTCGGAAGCTCCTGGACGAGGGTCAGGCTGGGGATAATATCGGGTTGTTGCTTCGGGGTACGAAGCGTGATGAAGTAGAGCGCGGCCAGGTGGTGGCTAAACCTGGTAGCATTACTCCGCATACTAAGTTCAAGGCTGAGGTCTATATATTGAACCGTGATGAAGGCGGTCGGCATACTCCGTTTTTTAACGGTTACCGACCCCAGTTTTACTTTCGGACCACCGACGTAACGGGGGTGGTAACTTTGCCGGAAGGAGTGGAGATGGTCATGCCCGGTGATAACGTGAGCTTCAACGTTACTATGATAATGCCCATAGCCATGGAGAAGGAACTGCGCTTCGCCATCCGCGAGGGTGGCCGTACCGTGGGCGCCGGAGTTATTTCCGAGATTTTAGAATAACGCGGAAACCAGTAGGAAGAAATTCTTGTTTTTTACAAGGTTTCCCGCTGTTCTTTAAGAAGGGTAAATGATGCTTAATAATCAGAAGATAAGGATACGGCTTAGGGCTTACGATCATAAACTGTTGGATCGCTCAGCCCAGGAGATTGTCGACACCGCCAAGCGGACTGGAGCCCGCGTAGCCGGACCGGTACCCCTTCCAACCACTATCAATCGTACTTGCGTTCTTCGTTCGCCGCATGTGGATAAAAAATCTCGGGAACACTTTGAAATCCGTACCCATAAACGCTTATTGGATATTCTCGATCCTACCCAGCAGACTGTTGATGCACTTATGAAACTGGACCTCTCCGCCGGGGTAGATGTGGAGATTAAGCTGTGAGTAAAGGATTGATCGGTAAAAAAGTGGGTATGACTAGAATTTTTGTCCGCGAGGGTTTGTCTGTTCCAGTGACGGTTATTAAAGCTGGCCCGGCTACCGTGGTTCAACTTAAAACATTAGCTGTTGATGGTTATGAAGCGGTTCAGCTTGGTTTTCAGGCTAAGAATGAAAAGCATTCTAAAAAATCGGAAATGGGTCATGCGACCAAGGCCGGCGCCCCGGGCTTTAAATTACTGAGAGAGTTCCCTCAGGCTATTGAACAGGAACTTGCGGTAGGCAGCCAGGTAACTCTTGATATTTTTGTTGCTGGCGAAAAGATTTCTGTTACCGGCGATTCAAAAGGTCGAGGTTTTGCTGGGGTTATGAAGCGGCATGGTTTTCACGGTGGTCGAGCTACTCATGGGTGCTTAACTCCCCGTGGCCCCGGTTCCATCGGTTGCGCCGCCGATCCCAGCCGGGTTTTCCCCGGCCGCCGTATGGCCGGTCATACCGGCCACCAGCGGACAACCGTAAAAAACCTTACCGTGGTTGATGTGCGGCCCGAATATGGGGTAATCCTTTTGCGTGGTGCCGTCCCCGGCCCCAATGGTGGGTTAATTCTACTGAAGAAAAATTGAGTCCGACGGAATCATCCGCTTGGAGATATTTAAATGATAGTCAACGTGGTCAATTTAAAAAACGAAACGGTCGGACAAGTTGATCTGCCCGATTTAATTTATAATGTTAAATTACGGCCGCATCTGGTTCATGAGGTGGTTAAAGCCCAGCTCAATTCACGCCGGGTGGGGTCGGCTTCGACCAAGACCCGGGCCGAAGTGTCTTTTTCCAACCGCAAGCCTTACCGGCAGAAAGGTACGGGTCGGGCTAGGGCCGGCACTCGTCGTTCTCCACTCTGGCGCCACGGTGGCACTATTTTCGGCCCTAAACCGCGGGATTATTCTTCTCAGAGGCCTCCGGCTCAGGTGCGTCGGGCCGCTCTTAAGATCGTCCTTTCGTCTAAGCTCAAAGATAAGCGATTACTCATTCTAGATGCTTTTAACCTGGCCGAGGTTAAAACTAGAGCTTTCGTGCAGGGACTCAAATCCCTGGGCCTGAAGAAGACGCTCGTGGTCACTTTAGAAAACGATGATAACTTGGTACGGAGCTCCCGAAATCTATCTGATTGTCAAGTGTTACCAGTAGCTGGGCTTAACTGCTACGATTTATTGAAGTACACTCATTTGGTGCTTTTAAAAGATAGCCTCCCTGGCCTGGAAGTGAGGTTAATGAAATGAAGTATGCTCATCAAATTATCATGCGTCCCATTGTTACCGAAAAGAGCATGGTCATGCGGGAAAATTATAATCATTTTGTTTTTAGGGTTAATCCGGCTGCGACTAAGCTGGACATTGTTCGGGCAGTGGAGAAGTCTTTTTTAGTCAAAGTTATTGATATTCGAACAATTAATGTTATGGGTAAGAAAAAAAGACGGGGTCGCCTTTTAGGCCGGCGTCCTGACTGGAAAAAAGCGATCGTCCGTCTAGCTCCCGGCGACAATATTAAATATTTTGAAGGCGTCTGATAACAAAGATTGAGGAAATAGATCATGGCTATTAAAGAAATTAAACCTACTTCCGCCGGTCGGCGTACTCAGACTTACTCTACTTTTGAAGAATTGACTCGGAGTTCCCCGGAAAAGACGCTTTTGGCTCCGCTATCTAAAACAGGCGGCCGCAACAATCTAGGTCGTATTACTACTCGCTTTCGCGGCGGCGGCCATAAGCGGCAATACCGGCTCATTGATTTCAAGCGCAACAAGCTAGATGTGCCGGCTCGGGTCTTTTCTATAGAATACGACCCCAATCGGGGTGCCCGGATTGCTTTGCTTCATTATTTTGATGGTGAGAAACGCTATATTCTGGCTCCGCAAAAACTTAGCGTCGGCGATACCGTTGTATCCAGTGAAGCTGCCGATATCAAGCCTGGTAACGCGATGAGCTTAAAAGTGGTTCCTTTGGGCAGTCTAGTTCATAATGTTGAAATGAAGCCCGGCAAAGGTGGTCAGCTAGTGCGCGGCGCCGGTAATTATGCTCAGGTTATGGCTAAAGAAGGGGCCTATACTCTTTTAAAATTACCTTCTGGTGAAATGCGTCTCATTCTTTCCACTTGTAAGGCCACCATAGGCCAGTTGAGTAATACCGACCATAACAGTATTTCTCTGGGTAAGGCTGGCCGTAAGCGTTGGTTGGGTCACCGCCCTCATGTGCGCGGCGTTGCTATGAACCCGGTTGACCATCCTTTAGGTGGCGGCGAGGGTCGTTCTTCCGGCGGTCGCCATCCAGTTTCGCCGTGGGGTTTGTCAGCTAAGGGTTTTAAGACCCGCAAGAAGAGTAAGCCTTCCAATAAATTCATTGTTAAGCCCCGCAATAAAAAATAAATGGCGGACCACGAACGTTAAGTAGAGGAGAGGCAAAAATGCCCCGTAGTGTAAAAAAGGGACCCTTCGTGGACGATCACGTCATGAGCAAGATTGCGGTTGTTGCTCGGGCTGGCGACCGCAGGGTCATTAAAACCTGGAGTCGCCGTTCCACCATTATTCCCGACATGGTCGGCCTTACTTTCGCTGTGCATAACGGTAAAAAGTTTGTTCCGGTCTTTGTCACTGAAAATATGGTCGGTCACAAGTTGGGTGAATTCTCCCCTACTCGTACTTTTTATAGCCATGCGGCTGATAAAAAGGCTAAAAAGGGCAAGAAGTAAGTACCCAAGAGATGAGGAGTTAAGACAATGGCCCATATTCTGAAAAAGGCCGCCGGTCTGCCTAAATATAAAAAACGCGAACGCCCCGCTGATGAGGCTGTAGCCATAGCTAGGTTTATCCGGGTTCAGCCGACTAAGGTGCGGATAATGGCCCGTAACATTCTAGGTCGTCCTATTGACCAGGCTGTTAACACCTTGACGTTCAGCCCCAACAAATCAGCTCAGGTGCTTTTGAAGGTTCTCAACTCGGCTGTGGCTAATGCCCAATCTAGTGAGACCAGCCGGGTGGAAGATATCGACAAACTTTTTGTTTATCGGGTCTATGTGGATCAGGGATCTAGCTTGAAAGGTTGGCGTCCCCGCAGCCAGGGCCGGGTTAATTCTATTTTAAAACGCACCAGTCACATTACTGTGGTAGTTAAAGAGCGCACCGGACGGGCCTCATAATTTTTAATAAGAGTTCGCTTGAAAAGCGGGCTGTATATGGGAGGAATAGTTTTGGGTCAGAAAACACACCCTACAGGTTTCCGGTTAGGCGTTATTAAGACGTGGAGTTCTCGTTGGTATGCCGGCCGCGATTTTGGTCAACAGGTGGTGGAAGATCGGAGAATTCGCGATTATGTGAAGAAGAAACTGGAAGCTGCTGGAGTCTCGCAGATAGAAATTGAACGCGCGGCTAACAAAGTTAAATTGCGTATCCATACCGCCCGACCTGGTATAGTTATCGGTAAAAAGGGCGCTGATATCGAAATTCTGCGTAAAGAGCTAGAAAAATTGATTCGTCGCGAGGTGGTAGTTCAGGGCGAACATGGTTCGGAAAATAAACACCTGTCTCGCGAAGTCCTCATCGATATTCAAGAGGTGCGTAAGCCCGAAATTTCGGCCCAGCTAGTAGCGGAAGCCGTTGCTCAGCAACTCCAGCGTCGGGTGGCTTTTCGTCGGGCCATGAAGAAATCTATCTCTCTGGCCTTCAAGTTTGGGGCTTTAGGTGTAAAAATTCACTGTGCCGGCCGTTTGGGTGGGGCTGAAATGGCCCGTCGGGAATGGTACCGCGAAGGTCGGGTACCTCTTCATACCCTTCGGGCTGATGTGGATTATGGTTTCGCTGAAGCCCATACTACTTACGGCGTTATCGGGGTTAAGGCTTGGATCTTCAAAGGCGAAGTGTTGGACGCTGACACCCCGGAAGCTTTTTAGTCAGGATGGGCTTCGGTCTGATTTAATACAGGAGCGTGGATAATGTTATCCCCTAAGAGAACTAAATTTCGCAAGCAGCAAAAGGGCCGCCGGGGCGGCCCGGCTAAGGGTGGAGTCCGCCTAGATTTTGGCCAGTTTGGGTTGCAGGCTTTGAACCGGGGGTATATGACCGCTCAGCAGATTGAGGCCGTCCGGATAGCGATTAATCGCCACATTAAGAGAGGTGGCCAAATATGGATAAGAGTCTTTCCCGATAAGCCCGTCTGTAAGAAACCAGCTGAAACTCGCATGGGTAAAGGTAAGGGTACGCCGGAAGGTTGGGTGGCGGTCATTAAGCCGGGTCGGGTTCTTTTTGAACTGGATGGGGTCGTAGAAACGGTGGCTCGCGAAGCCATTCGTCTTGCCGCTAATAAGCTGCCCTTTTCGACTCGTTTTATCCTTAGGGGAGAAATATTGTGAGAACTAAAGAAGTGAAAGAGTTTCGGGAGCTTTCATCCGAAGAACTTGCGAAGAAGGAATTAGAACTCCGCGATGAACTGTTCGTCCTCCAGATGCGTCGTGCGGCGAGTCCTTTAGAAAATTCCCAACGGATCCCGGCTGTCAAAAAAAGCGTGGCCCGTATCCAGACTATAGTTAGGGAACAAAAAAAGGGGGAGGCCTGAGGCCTCCCTGAAGTGAGGGTGAAACGTGGAAGAGACAAAGCGGTTAAACAAGATAATGACTGGAGTAGTTGTTTCCGATAAAATGGATAAGACTGTGGTCGTTTTAGTCAGCCGGTTAATCAAGCATTCTGTTTATAAAAAATATATTCGTCGCCGGGCTAAATTTATGGCCCACGATGAGCAGAATGACGCCCATATGGGTGATACTGTAGAAATCATTGAGTCCCGGCCCCTATCTCGTTTCAAACGCTGGCGGCTAATCCGGATAATCGAACGGCGTGCCTAATGGTTACGCCCCTCTTAGGGAGTATTGAAACATGATTCAGCCAGAAACCAGATTAACTGTGGCCGATAATTCCGGCGCCAAACAACTTTATTGCATTAAGGTCCTTGGCGGCAGTCGTCGTCGCTATGCCTCTCTGGGCGATATTATTGTGGTTTCAGTTAAAGAGGCTCTCCCTGGCTCTAAGGTTAAAAAGGGCGACGTAGTGAAGGCCGTAGTCGTACGTTGTGCTAAAGAAGTGGGACGGGGTGATGGCTCTTTCATAAAGTTTGATGAAAACTCCGCTGTTTTGATTAATAATGCCCGTGAACCTATCGGCACTCGCATTTTCGGGCCGGTGGCCCGCGAACTGAGGGCTAAACGTTTTATGAAGATAATTTCTCTAGCCCCTGAAGTGATCTAAAGAGTTAGGACTGGTGTAAAATGTCCATAAAATGCGACATTAAAAAAGATGATCGAGTTGAAGTTATAGCTGGTAAAAATCGGGGTAAGATCGGCAAAGTCAAGAAATTGCTAGCTGATAAGAAACGACTCCGGATCATTGTCGAAGGCGTCAATATTGTCACCCGGCACACTAAGCCCTCAACTCCTGGCGCGCCCAGTGGAAAAATTGAAAAAGAGGCTCCTTTGCACATTTCCAATGTGGCTCTGTTATGTCCTAAGTGTAATGAGACCACTCGAGTGGCCCATACCCTTCTGCCAGCGGTTAGTTCTTCCGATCGCTCCCGTAAGGTGCGGGTTTGCAAAAAATGTCGGGAACGCGTTGATGACAACTGAAGTCGCCTTAACCCTTGTTGGCTAGATCGAAGGAGTGCCGCTCTTTTAAAAGGCGGGTGATGATTTTCAGGAGTAAAAAATGCCTAGACTGAAAGAATTTTACGAAAAAACCGTGGTTTTAAAATTGACGCGGGAATTTAATTATAAAAACTCCAATCAGGTGCCGAAGATTGTCAAAATCAGCCTTAATATGGGTCTGGGTGAAGCCATTCAGAATGCTAAAATTCTTGATAGCGCCGCGGTTGAACTAGGAGCTGTAAGCGGACAGAAAGCTGTTATTACCAAAGCCCGTCGTTCTATCGCTGCTTTTAAACTGCGCGAGGGTATGCCGATCGGGGTGACTGTGACCCTACGACGGGAGAAAATGTATTATTTTCTTGATAAGCTTATTAATATCGTTCTCCCTCGGGTCCGTGATTTCCGTGGCGTTTCACCTAAAGCTTTTGACGGTCGGGGTAACTATACCCTGGGCATCAAGGAACATATAATTTTTCCTGAGATCGACTATGATAAGATCGATAAGATTAAGGGCCTCAACATCAGCATCGTGACCACCGCTAGAACGGATGATGAAGCCCGCTTTTTTTTGACAGAGCTGGGTATGCCCTTCCGCAAAAGCGGGCAGCAGCATTAAGGGAGAATTCAAGTGGCCAAGAAATCTATGATGATAAGAGCCGTCCGTTTGGCTAAATTTGGAGTGAGGGATTACAATCGTTGTCCTATATGCGGTCGTCCTCGGGCTTATTTACGTCAATACAATCTATGCCGTATTTGTTTTCGTAACCTGGCTTTAGCCGGGGAAATTCCCGGCGTTATTAAAGCCAGTTGGTGAGAGGCCGCTAACCATGACTATGACAGACCCTATCGCCGACCTTCTAACTAGAGTTCGAAACGCTTTGATTGCTCGTCACGACCGGGTGGATATACCGGTCTCCAAAATTAAAGTAGCTATAATCCGCATTCTTAAAGATGAGGGCTTCATCAAAAATTTTAAGATTTCTAAAGATAATCGGCAAGGCCTTATTCGGGTGTTCTTAAAATATTCAGACCGTAATTCGCCGGTCATCAACGGGTTAGAACGTCTTTCCCGGCCCGGTCGCCGTCTCTACCAGAAGGCTGCCAATATTTCCCCGGTTCTATCTGGTTTAGGAGTGGCTATTGTCTCCACTTCTTCCGGAGTTATGACCGACAAGGAAGCCCGTCGTCAAAGTCTTGGTGGGGAAATGATCTGCCAGATTTGGTGATTTTTAAGGTTTAGTTTTTAACGAGAGAAGGTGCAACATGTCTAGAATAGGGAAAACACCTATCACTATTCCGAAAGGCGTTAAAGTAGAATGGCGGGTCCCGATTCTGAAAATTACCGGTGGTAAGACCGTTTTAATCCGGAAGATTCACCCAGCTATCAATCTAGATGTTTCGGGTGAAGCTATTACGGTTATTCCGCAGGATGAAAAAAACTCTGGAAGCCGGGCCCTCTGGGGCCTTTCCCGGACTTTAGTGAGTAATATGGTTGTTGGTGTTTCCACCGGCTTTAGTAAAGTGCTAGAAATGACTGGAGTGGGTTGGCGGGCCGAAACCGATGGCAAGACTCTGAAGCTATCGTTGGGGTTTTCTCACCCGGTTAACATCTCCTTGCCGGAAGGAATTAGCGCTCAAGTTGATAGTAAAACTTATAAAATTACCTTAAGTGGGTCCGACAAAGAGTCTCTGGGCGAGGCGGCGGCTAAAATTCGGGCCTTGCGTAAGCCTGAACCTTACAAAGGTAAAGGCATTCGCTATGAGGGTGAACGCATCATCCGTAAGGTCGGCAAGGCCGGAGGCAAATAGAGCCGTTGTATTTTGGTGTATTATACGAAATAGAGGTGATTTATGACTAAGGCAAATGCGCGTGTGCTGGGCCACCAGAAAAGGCAGGCCCGGGTTCGGAAAAAAGTGCTGGGCACTTCTGAACGACCCCGCTTATGCGTTTTTCGTTCCACAGCCAATATTTACGCCCAGGTGGTAGATGATGAGACTGGGACTACCCTAGCTGCCGTCTCTACCCTTAGCCCGGATTTGAAAGATACTTTGGTTGGTCTTAAGAAGTCCGATGCGGCTAATGTCGTGGGCCAGGCTATTGCCCAAGTGGCTAAAAGGAAAGGTTGCCTTAAAGTAGTCTTTGATCGCAACGGTTTTCTTTATCATGGCCGGGTTCGGGCTCTTTCCGAAGGGGCCCGAGAAGGTGGCTTGGATTTTTAAAAAAGTTTTAATCTGTAAACTTAACAATCGTAAAGAATAAAGGCTTGGAGGGCTCGCGTGTACCGGCCGGAAACAGAAGAACAAAATTTAATCGATAAGGTCGTTCATATTAATCGGGTGGCCAAAGTAGTCAAAGGTGGTCGACGTTTTTCCTTTTCTGCCATCGTGGTGGTGGGCGATGGTAAGGGTCGAGTGGGCTTTGGCTTAGGTAAGGCCAATGAAGTACCGGAAGCCATTCGCAAAGGTTTTGAACAGGCTAAAAAGGCAATGTTCAACGTTGATTTAGCCGGCACAACTGTACCTCACCAGATAGTGGGCCATGCTGGAGCTGGTTTGGTCTTTCTTAAGCCGGCGGCCAAAGGTACCGGTGTCATAGCCGGCGGAGCTGTCCGGGCTGTAGTGGAAGCCGCTGGAGTCCAGGATGTTTTAAGCAAAGTTTTGGGTTCCAATAATCCTCACAATGTCGTTCGGGCTACAATCGCCGCTCTAAAAAAAATGCGCCGGGCTAGAACAGTTGCTCAGGATCGCGGTATTCCGCTGGAACGTTTGCGGGTTTAAGGCGCTAAAAGGCTGCCGGCGAAGGGAATTTAATATATGGATAAAGAAATTAAAATAACTCAGGTTCGCTCAACAATTGGTCGAGGCCCTCGACATCGGCGTACGGTAAAAGCCCTGGGGCTTAAACGCCTCGGTTATACCGTGGTTCAGAAAGATAGCTTGGCTATTCGGGGTATGATTAATTCAGTGGGTTATCTATTGAAGATTGAGGAATAAAAATGGATTTAAATAGCCTTAGCCCGCCCGCGGGTTCTAGAAAAAAACCGAAACGTGTTGGTCGAGGTGAGAGTTCCGGATGGGGTAAAACGGCCGGGCGCGGTCACAAAGGCCAGAAGGCTAGAAGCGGGGGCGGCGCGGCCCCTGGTTTCGAAGGCGGCCAGATGCCGTTACAGCGTCGGCTGCCTAAGCGTGGTTTTACCAATATTTTTAAAAAAACTTATGCCTTGGTTAATTTAGATGCCCTTGAGGCCTTCGCCGCCGGTAGCGTTATTGATGCGCAGATTCTAGCGGCGGCTGGGCTCATTCGCCATAATAAACTTTCAGTTAAGCTATTAGCCAAGGGCGTCATCGATAAGCCCTTGGTTATTAAAGTTCAGGCTGCCTCTGAAAAGGCCGCTGAATTAGTTCGGGCCGCCGGTGGTACCGTGGAAATAAACGTTTTATAATCGTGTAAATCGGATCCAGATCCGGGAAAAACGGAACGACATTGGCATTAGGCGGGTTTGAAAACATTAGCCGGATTCCGGAACTGCGCAAACGGCTTCTATTTGTTATGGTTATGCTTGCCATTTATCGCATTGGAGTTCATATTCCGACTCCAGGGGTTAATACCGTAGCTCTGGCCGAGTATTTCCGAAATTTTCAGGGCACTCTTCTGGGGCTTTTTGACATGTTCTCCGGGCGGGCTCTGTCTCGGTTTTCGGTCTTCGCTTTGGGCATTATGCCCTATATTTCAGCTTCTATCATCATTGAACTTCTGACTGTGGTCTGGCCTCTTTTGGGTCGTCTTAAAAAAGAGGGTGGGCAGGATGGCCGCCGGAAGCTCACTCAGTATTCTCGTTATGGCACTGTCATTCTTTCTCTTTTTCAGGGCTATTTGA
>LQAA01000145.1 GCA_001577715.1 Candidatus Adiutrix intracellularis
TTTCAGCTATAGTCTGACCCTAGCTACCGACGAAGGTGAGATTATCACCACAGCCTGCCCCTTGGCGCCCAGACTTATCACGAGAGGTGGACCTGTGGGAGGAAGTAGCCCGCCTTCTGAATTTCGATCAGCTGCCAGCTACCTTACCCAAACCCCCGACCAAACGCCTGGCCCCGCCACCAATCTGGCAGTTTCAAGCTAAGGTTCGAGAAATACTCACGGCCCAGGGATTATCAGAGAGCATTACCTATTCCTTTATTAACCAGAATTTCGCCGATAAACTAGGTCTCCCTAAAAATAGTCTCTGGCGCCAAAGAATCCTCCCCATCCTTAACCCTTTAAGCGAGGAACAAGGCATTATGCGTCCTCTCCTGGCGCCGAGCCTCCTAGCAGCTTTAAAAACTAACCAATCCTCCGGGCATGACTTTACGGCTTTATTTGAACTAGGCCGGGTTTTCCTGGCTAATGGCCTAAACTGTCAACCGGAAGAAAGGGAAACTCTGGCCGGTCTTTTAAACGGCGCCAATGGGCAAGGCACATGGATTGAACCTAAGCGTCCGGTAGATTTCTGGGATATCAAAGGATTAGTGGAAACCCTAACCGAAACTCTAAATATCCCGGTTATTTTTAAAAGATCAGTCGATCTCCCGCCTTGGTACGACCCCGCTGAAGCAGCGATAATTGACTGGCCCGGCTCAGGCCGCCTAGGACATCTTGGCCGCCTAGGCCAGGGAGCAACCAAAGCCTTCGGACTGAAAGACGCCGCCGGGCCAACCTATTTATTTGAGCTAGATGCCGAAATAATTCTAACCAAAGCCTTAAAGGTTAGGCCTTTCCAAAACTGGAGTAAATTTCCCCCGGCCGACCGGGATCTAGCCGTACTAGTACCCAGAGACACCCTAGCTTCAGATCTCGTAGCGGCTATGCACATCGATACCACTCTACCACTGGTCAGGGTGCTTATTTTCGATCTTTACCAAGGCGACCAAATCCCCCCAAATCGAAAAAGTCTGGCCTTTCGCTTGACCTTCCAGGCGCCAGATAAAACGCTGACTGACGAAGATGTAACCGGTTACTTCGACCGAATAACTAGCCGCCTAGCCCGGGACTTTGGCGCCTCCCTAAGATCATAATGCCCACCCTCAACCCCTCTCTAACAAAATGGAATCTAACTAAAGTCCTACGCTCTAGCCCAAAACTTTCAGCAGCCGAGGCCAGAGCACTAGTGAATGCTTTTCTGAAAACTATCACTACCCAATTGGTAGAAGGGGAGGGCGTAAATCTAAGCGAACTAAGCCGTTTCGAAAGCCATTTTAGCCCGGCCCACGCCCCGACCGTGACCCAGCCCCATCGATCAACCGGTTCTAATTCCCGCCCGGCGGCGATCTGTCTTTACCTTAAGCCAAAGTTTGCGTAAGCTGATCTCAAAGGAAGGCAAAGATTAACTCCGTGATTCACAACACCGAACAGACTTTATATAAAATAACTGAATTGTCGAAACAACTCGGAGTGGAAACTAGTGTCTTAAGATTTTGGGAAAAGGAATTTGGGCACGAAATAAAACCTATCCAAGTGAGCCCTCGTAAACGACTGTACCGGGAGCAAGATCTAGAAATGTTCCAAATCATCAAGCGACTTTTATATGAAGATCGCTTTACCATAGCCGGGGCCAAGAAACGTTTAAGCCAGGATGATCTTCAAGGGCGTCTTTTTACGAAGGACGACTACCTAAAAGGACCGCCGGGAACTAAAGATAGCATGGAGGAACTAAGCTCCCTCCGGGCTATTCTGAATGAAACCCGCCGCAATCTGATCGAAATAAAAAATATTCTACTCCCTGCGGCCGCTCTCCCGACTCCCCTCCCCCCTCCCCTTCACCCACGTAAACCGATCTCGTCCAAAAAAGCGCTACCGTACCCTTCTTCCCCGGACCGAAAAAATTTAACCAAAAAAAATCCACATGACGAATCAGACTAATAATCATACAAATCATAAACGATCGACCCATCTGAACGAAGTTTTTTTCCAACCAGCGGCCCAATTTAAGGTAGCCAGGGAATTGCTATCAGAATGGTCAGTCACTGCTCCCGACCGGACTCTAAACATCCTCTCCCTAGGTTGCGGTCCCGGCTTTGAAACCACAACCCTTGCTATGATGCTAGAAGAAGCCAGATTTCGAACTAAAAACTGGCACGTAGACATTTACGGCCTGGATCTAGATTCAAAAGCTATTTCTAAGGCTCAAGCAGCCCTCTTCAATCCTGGCGACCTAGCCTGGCTCACGGACTGGCAACGAGAAAAATGGTTCATCCCTCGCTCCGGCGGCTTCGCCTTTAAAACAGCTCTAGCTCCCCCTATCCATCTAGCCACGGCGGATCTTTATGCCCCGGAACTATGGCCCTGGGTGGAGATAATCGGATCTTTCAATCTTATTTTCTGCCGAGAGCTAACTTTTAATGCCCCGGCCCAAGCCCCGCGTCGACTGGTTAGCCTCCTGAGCCAAGTTCTGGCTACAGACGGCTTCATTTTCACCGCTCCGGGGGAGTTTTTGCCTCTGACTGACACGAATGAACTGCACCTTGAAGAGCGAGCCGGAGTCACCTGGTACCGTCGGGAAATTACCCGAATCAAAACCACCCCCCCCCCACACCTCTCTAAAAAAGAAAAAAATGACCACTCCAATCCTGCTAGGGTAGCCCAGCGGCCGGTAACTACTCTTCCGCCCCTTCCGCCACGCGAAAACCAATTACTAAACGAAGCTGAATCTTTGTTAAATAAAGGTTGTCTGACCGAGGCCCGCCAATTCATAACCGAAGTTATGCTGACCTGCCTTGAACGGGGTCGCCTAGCCCCGGAAGCCTGGCTTCTGATCGCCCGGCTTGAAGAAGCCAGCGGCCGCCCCGATTGCGCCGAAGCCGCTCAAACTGCACTTTTTCTAGTCAAGGCTGGATAATAAACTAAAGTTTACGATCCTAACTAAGATAAGTATTCTAAATCTAATGATTATGCGACAGATTAGTGACCAGACCTTCTATAACAATGCGTTTCACTTCAAAAGTGTAAGCGCGATCAGCTAATTTGAGGTCGGCCCAAGCGTTCTATTACACCAAAGTGATGGCCACACTGAATTAATTGATAACTTCTATAATTTGAAAGGTTTATCTAACCAGTAGAAAGACCAGTCCGAAGCTGGATTTATCTAAAAGAAACAGGTGGATTTCCGATACCAGAGCTCGGCCGATGGCCAGCATTTGCTACTCACCTTCGAAAAGAGTCCCGGCCATCTACCTCTACGCTCAAAGAGACGGAGGGGGGAAATCTTAAACTCAGCTTCAACGCGTCACAGAATCTTTACGAATAACCCCCTAGCATCAGGTTTTCGATCACAATCGTAGGGCGGCTGAAGACGCAGCGACCCTCCAGACCCTAGATAACGCCCAGCGAGACCACCTAATGGTTTCACAGGATTTTCAAACGCCGACTTTTAAGTAAATCTCGCCGTAATATACGGGTGTCAAGCTACTAATAACTATGAATATAGTACTCCTTATCTACCCCATCGACCCCGTAAATAGTCACCAGTTCCCCTTCATCTACAGCGATATTAAAACCATGGGAACCTCTTACCTGGCCGTATTTAACCTTGACCTGAAGTTTTATAAGTATAAACGCAATAAAATATTTAATGTTATAATAATAAAGTAATATTGTTATAGTAAAAATATATCTATGTAAATGCTATTTTCTACTTAATATATTAACATTAATCAGCTATTATATGTTTATATTTATAACTATCGCTCCAAATCACAATTCTTCACTGACAGTTTGCCTACGTAAATTTCATCGGGACAATGGGAAGGTTTAAAAAAGAGCTCTGGCTAATCTCTCTTGTCTTAATTCGAAAACTATTAACCTCATTAAAAGATGGCTTAAAGGTGAGTCTTTTATCTCCATCAGGGAACCCTTCTAAATCATCGATTATTAACAATACAGTCACATTTTAGCGATTATGTCGGCTATGTAAAGACTTAACCTAACCATCTATCATTTCTCTTCACGTCCGCCTAGGAAACAGAGTCTAATTCTCGCCATGATAGTCTCTCGTCTCCTTTGTCTCAAAAAAGCAACTTAGCCTCTGCAACTAACTAACAATAGCCAACCTTACCTACCAAATTAAATATCGCTAATACTAACACAGATGAGCTTTATGCAACTATAACTAACTAATAAACATATCAAAGGTAAATATACCCTTTGGGGCGTTTCAGGTATTCTCATAATAATTGGATTGGGTGAAATAGTGGTTATAGATAACCGAAAAATATTAGAAATTAAAAATATAGCCCTTCTGCAAGCTATGAAAAACGCAAACTGGATAAGCATTTTGAAACTTTCATCTATACGAATACTACTTAATAATCATAAAAAACAGCCGTTTTTTTTGACGAGACAAACCTTTTTGAATTTATAGCGCCGGACGAATGTCCGGAAAAAAGACTAATAACTTATCATAACTCTTTCCTAGCCGATAAACGAACCAAAACTAGAAAGGAACTAATGGCCGCCACCGAAAAAGACTTAAAGCGAATCAGGGTCAGTGTCGGAGCCAAACATTTAAATATGTAATTATAACATTAATTAATAAAGACAAATTAAGCCCGCCGGGTGGCATCCGTACTTACAAAAATTTTTCCCGGGTAAAGCGAACTTTCAGAATAATGAAAAACGTTGACATAAAAATACGACCTGTACATCACTACTGAAACAAAAAATCAGGGCTTATATCTTTTTGTATATGCTGGCTTATTACATCGAGTGGTCCATGTAAAAAACTTAACAGAAATTGATCCTTGTCAATGGGGAACTAGAAACTAAAGAATACCGGACTTTAGTTAGCCCAGCTGAAAAAACATAAAATGCCCAACTAAAAGCCCCGAGTAGAAAAAATTTAGCTGGTCTTCCTACTCAGAGCTTTAACAGCTTGTTCCTTACTCTAGCCGATATCTACATGGAACTTTAGCTTAAGATTTTTAATTCCTAGAAGCATGGCCAACCTTCAACTCAGGTATCGTCATCCTGACCCAAATAGACCTCGATAATTTTAAGTTACCACTGAATTTTATCATGCGACCCTTCGACGATTAAACCACCGTTTCTCATAATTTCTACTTTATTACAAATTTTCATTACAAAGCTCATATTGTTCTCAATTAGAATTATGATTATACCGCGAACTTTGACGCGGGCGACTAGATCGCACGGTTTAATAATTTCCTGTTTATTCGTACCTTTGGCTAGTCCATCTAAAACGATAAGCTTAGGTTCAGTAATTAAGGACCTATATTATTTTAAATCACCGCTGGTCACCATAGGCCAAATTTCCGATCTTAACCCGCTATAAATCAGGCAGACCCACAAGTTCCAATTCCCTCATGGCTTAAATCAGGACCGCTTTTTCTTCGCACCTCTAGGTTAAGGAGCACAGTAAAGAAACTTGAATATCGACTTCATCTAGCAGTAGCAGCCCAACAGAATATTTTCTAGAACCGACAGTTGAGGAAAACGACGAGTGGAATGATCTGAAAGGTGCAGATCAAGCCGAGAAAAAAAATACTATGAGCCTTCAAGCTCTCCAAGCTGTAGCCATCAAAGAAGACATAACCCATTATCGGGGTAAATGGGACCGGTAATAAGACTGAACACCGTAATCCTACCGATGCTATTAGAACCGATGAAGCCCATCACGTCGCTGTGCTCTATACCTCTCCTCGGCCACGGTCCAGCCACTAGCCCCCGAAGCTCTTAGTGAGGTTTTTAAGCAACAATAAATAATGGCCCGAGCCACTCTAGGGTAAGAGGTCATAAACACCCCCCTTGGAAAACAGAAATCTCTAGAATCAAAAAATCATCTGAAGCCCCCAAAAAAATTCCGATAACCCACCCACTAAAAAGACTCCTAGTAAAATAATCTTCTGGTTGCCGCTACCATCCAAAATGATAGTTATGAATATAATCACTAATAACCCAACGTCAAATGAACCCGAGGAAATAGTTCGCATCTAGCTAATATATAATGATACCTCCGAAGCTGACCCAGACGACCCCGATAATAAAAACATAAGTTTATAACGGGTTGTATTTACATCTATCCCTCCAACGGCCGATAGATCTTCCCGGATAAAATTTGAAACTCAGCCAAAATGTAAATTTCCCAGCCAGCGGAACAGCCGATGCCAATAAAGCCATTGGCCCCACCGGTCAAACCGAAGATATCAGTAATAAAGGCGACGCAAACAATTTCCAAGATATCGATAGTCACGACCAGAAAATAATCGCCACGCAGATAGATGATGGGGACGATCCCCTTAACGACGAATAACCCGGTGACGATCCCAACCATGGGCAGAATAGCTGAACTGAATTAACCTTAGATCATATTAAAATGGCGGAATGTAGGCAACTAGCGCAAATAAAGCGGCATATCCCATATTAAACATAATAACGTTACCCAGAATTATATTGAGCGACAAAGCTAAGCGAACGTAAATACAAATCTAGTTCAGCAATCCCAGCTAATAAAGCTTCAAGCCAGCTAGAAATAGACAGAAGAATAATAACACTTTGACAGTCTGAATAAGCAGTATTTTAAATGTTGCGGGCGGGCAACTTACAATCTTTCAGCTACGTACTTTGGAAGCAGACTAGTAGACCTGACTACTAGAATCAGAATCAGAACAAACAAAATGGTAGCGTCCCTCCAAGCCACGGAAACATAGGCCATACTGAAGGACTCGATGAAACCCAGTAGAATACACTTTAACATAACTCTAGAGATATTGCCGATACTACCAATAATGGCAGTGATAAAGACTTTCAGACCACAAAGCTAACCTATAAAAATTATCTAGTCATAGCAGAAGTGAACCATGATTCCGGCCAGACCACTCAGGGCCGAACCGATTATAAAAATAATGGCAATAACCACCGCATATCTAAATCCACAAGTTTGGCCGCACTTTAATCACTAGCCTCTAGGGCTGAAACCACGGTCGAAAGTCACTCTAATTTCCGTAGGTGGCATTAGGTAATACGTTCTAAAAGGTAACTAGCAAAGCGAAAGACATTGCCGATCCAATCACCTTCTATATTAAGACAATAAGGACGGCAATCTCTCCGTAATACTTCAGTTCCCAGTGGAGATAAAAAGCTAGGAGAAGCTCTCCGCTAATCCTCCACGTTAGTTAGAACCAGGAGTAAAATACCAAAAACATCTCCGACCATTATAGATCAAATTGAACTTGAAAGGTCGCTATATTTTTGCTTGTAAATATTCAAAAAAATAATACTTTTAGGCAACTTAAAATCACCAAAAACTAAAAGACTGACACAATAAAAAGCAACGATCATTTCATACCCGACTATATTCACTAAGGAATTGTTATTAATAACATCGCCGCCGATCATGGGCACCGGTTAACCCATTTCTTTTTTCTGACGTAAAAGCACCCTAACTTCTAAATAATAGCTAGTAAAGGGAATAACATCAGACAAGATCGTTTTTATTTTAGTTAAAGTGATCGTATAACCGTGGTTGCCGGAAGTGATAGCTTCGTTAAAGACAACTAAAAAACCGGAAGATATCAGAAGTAACGCAATTTTATCGACTAACCCATTAAAGTAAGATGAATTGGCATAAACAATAACCGTTTTTTAAAGCCAATTTTTTCAATATTACTGACCAGAATTTTGCTTTAGTCATCGTTACGGGGACAAGTACTAAAAAAGAAGGATACCCCTTCTTTTTTAGTCAACTAGATAGATGTGAAACTAGTGGCTATCTAAAGCACCTTACTGTCAGCATAGATATCCTGAGAAGCTTCGATAATGACCAACTAAGTGCCCATAATCACCAGATCCCACTCGATCACCAGATTCTGAACAGCTAAAACCACAGCGCAAGGATCAGCCCGCATCGTCGGCTTCCACCATAATCAACAAGTGACCCATAACCCTACCATTAGTGTTGAAGTGCTCAGTTAGAAATTTGACGATATCGCCCATATTCTACCCCTCGAAAATCCATTACCTGGTCACCGAAACTATGGTCCCGATCTCCACAGTTTCTTTATCCGCTTCGGCCGCTACCGCCGGGACGGAGATAGAATTTGACAAAACCACTAAGATCGCTAAAAAAGAGACTAGAATAATTTTTTACATTCGTAATCTCCCTAATTCATATTTATCACATTTTCAAAAACGCCGCATAAGCCCGGACAGTCATCCACAGATCAGCCTTGGAAGATATTTCGAATGGTGAGTGCATAGAAATAACCGGGGGACCGCAATCGACTATATTTAGGCCATAGGCGGCCAAATAAAGAGCAACGGTACCACCACCGCCTTCTTCCTGTTTACCTAAAATAGCGCTTTGCCATAACACCCCGGCCTTAGCGAAAGCGGAACGTACCCGGGATACATACTCAGCTGAAGCTTCGGAAGCGCCGTATTTACCAGTCCCACCAGTATAGCGAACCAAGCAAGGTCCCCGGCCGATATGAGCGGAGTTCAATTCCTCGTGTACTTCTTTATAATCTGGGTCCACACCAGCTTCGACATCGGCCGAAAGAGCCTGAGTTTTCAAAAGGGCCTCACGCACTTTCGACCAATGGACATCCAAACCTACAGCTTCAAAAGCACGGGCGGCTAAATGTTCAATAAAATTACCACTAGCCCCAACCGACCCGTAACTCCCAATTTCTTCACGGTCATAGATAATGACTAAAGTGGGGCGATCTGGTTTTTTTACTTCGGCTACAGCAGCCAAGGTAGCAAAGACCGGTAGGCGGTCATCTTGACCATACCCACCAAGGAGCGAAGCGTCGAAACCTACCGACCGGGCCGGGCCAGCCGGGACTATTTCAATTTCAGATGAGACTAAATCCTCTTCCACCAGTCCCCAGCGGTCATAGAGAATTTTAAGGACGGCTAGCTTAAAACGATCCTTGTCCCTCGGTCGTCCTAAAGGAATAGAAACAGCTAAAAGATTCATTTTATCCGCTACAATAGCCTCACCAATCTTCTTATCACGCTGAACCTTACGGTCGAGGTGAGGCAGAAGATCCGGTATAGTTAAAACCGGATCGTCCGGTTCTTCACCAAAAATAATTTCCACTGTGCGGCCGCCTTTAAGCGCGCAAAAACCCCACAAGGCCAAGGGTCGGGCCAGCCACTGAAATTTTTTAAGCCCACCGTAAAGATTAGTTCGAAGCATTCCGAAGCCGGGTCCGCTTTCCTCATAGACACATTTGGGTTTAAGATCCAACCGAGGGCTATCACCATGGGCTACTATGAGATTAAAACCATCTTCTGGACTGAGACGCCCGGGACGAAAAAAGCCGATTAGTTTTTCATGGTGAATAAGAAAACCACCGCCGGGAGCACGTTTTTTTTGATTAAGATCTACAAAACCATGGCCCGTTAAAATCTGGCGGATATTTTTGACCACCGCCCTTTCCGTTTTAGAGGCCGTAAGAAAAGAGAGGTAGTCCGCCGCAAGCCTTTCAGCCGCCTGGCGGTCAATCGGAGTCATTTCATCCCAGATCAAATTAGATTTAATAACTAATTTATTGGCCAGTTTTTTTAAATCATCCCGCTCTTCTTTTCTACTTAAGGCCACTACATCCTCCCATAATCAGGACCACCCGCTCAGCGGGTGGTCTACTTACCCCTATAAGGGATTAATACGGCACCGCCTAAAAATCGTGCTAACTAATCTACAAAATACACCATGTTAACAAGCTTGCCCCTAAAAAAATTATTCCTTTCCCCCTTTGTTTATTAACTCATCCGTAGCCAGATTAATGTATTCCTTCAATGTTAATTAGTTAGCCGTTAAGTCTTCCCATAATTAATTCCTGATGTATTCTACTATTTTTTTCGCATTCTTATTCACCGTATCCATATAATATCTACAACATCAGAAATAGCTGCTACCATACTTATACTTCAGGTTAATATACTATTAAATATCACCAATGAGCTTTTACTCCTCAAATAATCTATTTTCTCCAATACGCTGTATTTTGGTAGTATCCTCATAAATATATAACCACGACCAGTAAAGTACTCAACCTCTATTATTTCCAGATTTTTCCTTTCATACAGTTCACGTAGTATTTTGCCTACATCGTTCCCTTAAATCACCTATCTACGATACTTTAGGATAAATACTATATGGTACTTACATTCTCATCTCGTATGTACCAAGCTATTCTCATCTATTCAAATAGCTTCCTTATTTTAATATTCGGAGGTTTCTTTAACTTAAAGCGAAAGCGAAGAAACACCTACCGTCAGCATAACTGGTGGTTTCTTTAAACTTAAACACATAATAAAAACTCCCACCAAACGGAAATTGTAATACCGGCGCTCCGACTAAAATATTTTTATTAAAATATTTTATTAATGGTAGCGATGCAGGGACTTGAACCCCGGACACTGCGGATATGAGCCGCATGCTCTAACCAACTGAGCTACATCGCCACAAATTATTCTAAGAGCATAACCCGTCTAATAGCATAGATAACTGGAACCAGTCAACAGTTTTTTCTAACAGTTTCCACTAGCAGAAATTCCGCCAAAACTTGACGGAAATGTTCTAGACCGCAAGGCCGGATTTCAAGAGGCACCTCAACCAGATCATAGCAAGTAATAATCTCCTCATCAGTTAAAGGCCGAAGACCAGGATCTAAAACCAAAATTTGATCATAGCGGCCGAAATTCAGGCGGTAGTCGTCTCTCTTCCAGCCAGTAACCGTACCGACCCGGCCTAGCCACATCTTCCGCACCCAACCGGGTGTGGCCACCAAAGTACGATTCCGCTCCAGAACCCTAAGTTCATCATCCCCCACCAGAATAGCTAAGCAGTTTTTAACAGATAATAAACGAACCCCTCGAACCGCCGCGAAAGCTTTCATTTCCGGTAGACATCCGAAGCCGAATAGCAACCCCTCCGGTTTAACGCCCTGCCGTTGCTTCTCCTCAAAAGTCTGCTTAAGGACTGATTCCAATCGTTCTAAATTATCATGAAGACCTACCTCTAGCCATTCTATCTCCACCTGGCGGCCTTCCCCGGCCAAAATATTTTCTACTTCTTCCTGAAATATGCTGCATCCGATCAGAGTTATCACGGGTCAACCTTAAATCAAAAAACTAAAGAGATGGGTAAAATTATAGACCGCCTGATTGGCCAAACTCTACCGATGGAACCATGCATCAATTAAGTTCAATTAGTTTTTACTATTCGGTCAGAAAATTTTTAATATACCACTGCAAAGGTACTGTCATAAATGAAAGTATTAACCTCAACATCCAACATAAAATTGCGATTACTGAAGTTAACGATACTAATAAAGCAGATCTAGATATCGGCCACGACCGCCTTAGAATACAAAAAATCCTAGCAAAAAAACATGAACCTATGCGCCAATACCTAGCGAGCATAACCTAAAGAACTCTTAGTCACCAGCCAGTAGTTGCTAAGACCCGGTAACATTAGACGTACATCCACATCAACCTGGTTAACCAAATACAGGGTTTCAAAAAAAATTGCATTCGGCTAAAAATAAAGGTCTGAAAACAAATATTTCATCGAACCGAATTAATTATAATCAACAAACCACTTTAAATGGGGCTATCTTAATAATATCCGACCCGAAATCTACAATCTTAACTCCCACCTGACCCCAGTCTGGGTTATGAAAAAAAAAGAGCTAAAACCTACCCTTTTTTTAGTTCAAAATCGCTGGTATAATCCCACTCTTTCAAAAAACATTTCCGAAAAAAAATAGACCCCGATCCAGTCAGGCACAACTGAATATCCCACTAGAGCCTTAATCTGGAGTTCCAACTTATAAATATTCGTCGCCTATGTTCATGCCACCCGCATAATTGATACGGCCAGCGATTACAGTAATTGCGATAGTTAAGGCACAAAATAGCACCCAGATTATAAAAAGTAGAAGAAAAAGCCAGATTTTACCCCCAACCCTGCGTAATTTTTAGAAAATCCGAGATCGTAAACCAATACCTCTAAAAACTACTCTATCGTAAATAATACGCACCTCCACCTCATTTATAACCTTAGCGGTCAAGATTTCAACTATTTCGCAACCCAAATGACCATTATTAAAATTAAATATAAAAGATAATCATAATCGCGAATGCTTTTTGTGTCTTTAACCACCCGGGGAAACATATCCTCACCCCATATAAAAACCTTAACCTGATTGTCACAGCTATAAATAGTGTTATCCTATAATTTTCAATAAAAAATAAAGCCTCGGCTATATTAAGATGTTGTCGGATTAGATTACTGTAAACGAGAACACTCAAAATCTTGGACTAGTATTCCCTTTTCCAACTGATCCGAAAATCATCCCCGACGAAAAAATAGGCCACAAAACCAAAAACCGATAGAAAAACCAGAAAAATAACTCAGATTAAAGATGATGCTAGATTTTTATGTTCGAAGAAAATGCTTGTATCTACGAACATAAAGCTCAAAAGGAAAAAGCTACAGCGACTAAACTGTCCAGACTGGTTAATTTTATGCTCCACCTCCGACGAGCAAGTCAAAAAAACGGCCGTCCGAAACTTCACATCGATAGTCAAAAGAAATTAAAAAACATCTTTCAATTAGTAATGAGCTGAGGGAGTGCCTTCATTAGAGCCGTTTCCCGGCAGTCTGGATAGTAGACACATTTGAAACAAACTCCCCAAATTTTCTGGGGTAAGCTCTCTCTAGGAGTGATGCCGAAGCCTAGCTTTTCAAAAAAATTCGGCATATAAGTGAGAACGAAAATATTTTTCACCCCTAAAAGAGAGGCTTCCCGTTCCACAGCCAAGGTTAGTTCCCGACCCAGACCCCGCCCACCATATTCTTCATAAACAGCCAGGGAGCGTACTTCGGCTAGAGTCTCCCAGGCCACCTGAAGCGCACCTACGCCCACCACCTGAGCCTGTTCATTTTCCCCCACCCAAAAAGTCTGCACCATGGCATAGATATTAGCCAAGCTACGGGGTAGTAACAACCCCCTAGCGGCCATATGTTTCAAGAGTTCGTAAATAGTCTGGACATCGTCCAGGTGTGCCTTCCGTATGATAAAAGCCATGTTGGTCATCCGTCGATTTTGATGTATAATATCAAAAATATTATAACATAAAAATATACCTAAAATGGAGATAAATAAAGTATGATCCAACCTCGAACTATAATCGCAGCTAATAATCTTAATCTCAGCCGGGAGGGGGAAAGTCTTATCAGCAATCTTTCCTGGCGCGTGGTTGCAGACGAACACTGGACTATTCTAGGAAATAACGGCGCAGGGAAAACCCTGCTTTTAAAAATGCTGACCGGATATATCTGGCCCACCCTCGGGACAGTTGAAATCCTGGGACAAACTCTGGGCCAGGGGGTGGACCTTAGAGAACTACGCCGCTCTCTAGGTTGGGTAGCCAAAGCCTTGGAAGAACTCATCCCCCCCGAAACTACAGTACTGGAAGTAATCCTCTCCGGCCCCCGGGCCACTCTGGGGCTTTACCATAAACCAGTCCTCAGAGAAACAGAGACCGCCGAAGCTCTAGCTGAAGAATTCGGCCTGGCCCACCTACTTAAACGCCACTTCGGTCTTTTATCCTCAGGTGAAAAGCAGCGATCGCTCCTTGCCCGGGCTGCCGCCGGAGAACCAGCCATCTTATTTCTCGACGAACCTATGGCCAATCTAGACATGGCTAGCCGCGAACTTTTTATGGCCCAGCTGGAAAAACTAGCCCACAACCATCCAGCCCCCACTATCATCCTCACCACTCACAACACTCTAGAAATAGCCACTTTTATAACCCACTCCCTTATTCTAAAAGGCGGAACCGTCCTAGCGGCCGGAACCCTAGAAGAAATCATCCGACCTGATATCCTAACCCGGGCTTTCGATCTACCCCTAAAAGTAGAAAAAACCCAGAGCGGCCGCTATCTGACTTACCTATAGCCCGTCAAATTAAAGACAGATTAATTTTTCGCCTTGAACCAGGATAGTTAAAAGTTAACCCCACCGAAGCAAGCATCAGGCGGGGAGTCGGAAGAGCCGCTTCAATTTCCATCCGGCCGTAAAAACGGTCGCCATATATAGGCCATCCCGACCAAGCTAAATGAAGACGAATCTGATGGGTCCGCCCGGTATGCGGCTCGGCCAGGAAGAAAATTTTTTTTACGCCTTCCCCGGCTTCAGGAAAATCTACCCATTTACGGACGGTAAAATCGGTCACAGCCGATAAGCCCGGCCCCTCGGGACGAACCAGATAAATTCTACCATCCTTAGCAACCGGGACCGAAACACGAAAAGCTTTTTCCGGCGGAAGCCTCCCCAAACCCAAAGCGAGGTAACGCTTACCCACTCGCCTCTCCTGAAAGGCCCTACCCAAAGCCCCAGCTGCACTTCTGGTTCTAGCCATTAAAATAAGCCCCGAAGTGTCAGCGTCGAGACGATGAGACAACCACAATTCCGAAGAGCTACCGTCGCCACGAGCGGCAAGCAAACGCTTAACCGCCGCCAAAACATTGTTATAGGCATCATAGGGCACGCCCTGAGAAGGCCTCCCGGATTCTTTATTATAAGCCAGCAACTCATCGTCTTCATAGATAATGCGATTCGGGTCGGCCTCATAAAAGCGAACTGGACCATAAGCGGGAGGATTAAAGCGGAAGTACCTATAAGACGACAGGACCTGATTCGGGTTAAGACAGGGTCGGTCATCAAGCCATAAGGCACCAAAAGTAACCAAAGTCTCAGCCTCGGCCTCGGAATTTTTAAGCAGATACATGATCAAACTGGCCGTAGTTAATCCACGCAGATGAGGCGGAATCGGACCCTCCAAATATCTTTTTAGACAAGACTTAAAAGACCAAGAAGGTAAAGGAGGCCCCACTGGCGGGTCAAAAATAGCAGTCGCAAGTTCCATATAAGTATTTAAAAGCCTACTTTCAAAGTTTAAAAGCCCGACGGATAGAATTAAGGCAAGCCTGCCCCGACTCTACACAACCAGCTTCAGCCGGGCTGGAATTTTTGATAAATAAAAGCGGATCGTGTAAAAGGCGACGTACCAGGGCTCCGGTCATTATTTCCACGACTTCACGTTGATGCGAGCTAAAATTATGCTGACTAAAGGTTTTTTGAAGTTCCAACCGGCGGATGCCTTCAGCTTTCCGGGTTAGGGCGACCAAAATAGGCTGTTTGGCTAATTGGACTAGCCACTTACCAAATTTAGTCACTTCCTCTTCAATAATAACCTCGGCCCGAACGGCCGCTTCCTGACGGCCTAAGCTACTCTCCCAAACTACCTCTTTCAGATCGTCAATATTGCGAAGCAAAATATTCTCAATATATTTAACCTCATGGGCTACATTACGGGGAACTCCTATATCAACTATGATTAAAGGACGCAACGAACGCCGTCCCATGGTTTCCCGCAGATCAGCCTCGGTTAAAACCAATTCACTAGCCCCAGTAGCGGCAATAACTAAATCGGCTCCAGCTAGGGCTGACTTCAATTCTACCCAATCTCGACTGTTAATTTTATATTTTTGCGCTATAACTTCGGCCTTAACCCGGGTGCGGTTAAGAATAGTCAGCGCAGCCGGGTTTTTTTTCTTCAAATTATCCAAAACCAGAACGGCCGTGGGTCCAGCCCCCAAAATCAGAACTTCAGTTTTTGACAGGTCACCGTCCTTCAAAGTTAGGACCAGGCGGGTGACTGCTCCAGCCACCGACACCGGCCCGCCGGCCAGGCTTGTTTCACTGCGAACCCGTTTAGCCGCCCGAAAAGAGCAGTGCATAAGTTTACTTATAAGCATCCCGACCCGACAACGTTTCAAGGCCTCGCGAAAGGCGGCTTTAACCTGACCCAAAATCTGAGGCTCCCCCAAAACCAGCGAATCAAGACTAGCAGCCACTCTGAAAAGGTGACGAGCGGCTTCTAGATCGGCATATTCATGAAGATAGGGGCTTAGATTAACCCGCGGGCAACCGGAAACAGCCGTCAGCTCATCTAAAATTACCTGCCGGATTAGCTCGGGGCGGTCGGAAACAGCAAAAAACTCCAGCCGATTACAAGTACTAAGTAAGAGAGATTCACTTAAATCCTCCCCCCGCTCCCAAAGACCATAGAGACGGTCAACTATTCCGGCAACGGCTAATTTTTCCCGCACCGCTACCGACGCCTGATGATGACTAACGCCAATAACAAAGAAATTCATTTTCCCATCCATTATTTTAAAGTAACTAACGAGCGTTGCCACACATGATTTGTTCCTCATCGATCAGGTCTAGAGACGGCCAGTAGTCATCACTTATAGTCAACGGCGCCAAAATTTCTGCCGCCTTTTCCCGAGCCACACCCCAACGCCGCTGAGCCAAATGAAACCGCAGTTCTTCAGATTCGGCCAAGCTCCTAAACTTATACGCCCGCTCAGCTGGACTTAAATTAGAGGCCAGAATCAAAGGCCGCAAAGAGGCTAAACAGTAGGTCAAAATTGTGTACTCCGAGCCAAAAATTTCTTTAAGCCGAGCCACAACTCTAACCGCTAAGGCAGGGCTACCACCACCGGTAGTCACGGCTATTTCCAAATTACCTCTGTCCATTATTACCGCCGGTAAAAAAAAATCAGACCGTTCCGGCGCATCAACCACATTAACCCACAGCCCCCGACGATGTGCAGCTTCAGCCACCGCCAGATTAACGGTATTATCAGAGGTAGCTACAAAGACCAAGTTAACCCCGATCAACAATTCAGGGGTAAATTCAAACCAAAGTTCTAAACACTCACTATCAACTAATTGCCGAAGCTCCGGCCCCGGTCTTGGTTCCACCAACCGCACCTTAGCCCCGGCCGCAAGAACTTTTTTGAGTTTTCGTAAACCCACCCGGCCGACCCCAACCACCAGCACTAAACGATTCACCAAGTTGAAATTAAGGAACACAGCACCTCTAATCAATCGGAACTATTAAGTATCAGAAACTATATTTTCAAAAGCTAGGCAGCACATCAAACGACCACAAATTCCGGAAATTTTGGCCGGGTTTAAAGCCATATTCTGCTCCTTAGCCATTTTGACCGAAACCGGAGCAAAATTAGATAAAAAATAACTACAACATAGACAGCGTCCACACACGCCAAGGCCGCCAATCATCCTAGTCTCATGACGAACACCAATCTGACGCATTTCAATACGAGTGCGTAACCGGCTAACCAGTTCTTTAACCAGCAGCCTAAAATCAACTCGTTCCTCAGCCGTATAATAAAAGATAGTTTTAGAAGTATCAAAAAGCGTCTCCACAGCCACTAACTTCATTTCCAGCCGCTGTGCTACAACCCTGGCTAGGCAATATTCAAAAGCTTCTTTTTCCC
>LQAA01000146.1 GCA_001577715.1 Candidatus Adiutrix intracellularis
GAATGATAACCTGCTTAGCTGATTGAGCGGCAATACGACCGAATTCGGAAGTATCCAATTTAACGCCGAGTTCTTCACCCAGGGCCGATTCCGGATCTAGTTTTCGTGCATCATCCAGAGCAATCTGAGTATCTCCATCTGAGATCTTGGCAACTACTTCTTTGAACTGAAAAACTTCTATTTCACCACTTTCATCATTGAAAGCCACATCAAAATTATCGCTCATTCCATATTTGCGTTTAACCGCTGAGCGAATAGCTTCCTCCAAAGTACCTATTAAAATGGCCTTGTCAATACCCTTATCCCTACTAACCTGTTCAATTATTCGCTTTAATTCAGTATTATTTATTGTCATTATTTCCTAACCAAAAAATAAAGCGGGCATGGGGCCCACTTCATTAATAAGGAGTGCTGGCGATATTGACGAGATGCTTCTTTTTCGGCCCCGCAGCCAAAAACTTAAGCTGGCGAAATATACCATGCTTTAATCTTTTAAGCAACAAAAAAATAAACTAGTAAATTTTAATTGCCTTCCCGATCAAAGTATACTTTGCCTGACCGGACTGATTTTTAGCCTTCAGTTTTCCGCCTAGTTTTATTATGCTTAGAAAAATTAATCATTTTAAGCGTAACTTCCTTAATCTAAACGCCAGGGGTCTTGAGATTCCCAGCTACCACATCAAAAAACTTGCTAACTTTCAGGTACCGATTCCCCGCACCAGGAAGGTTAACTTAAAAACCGTAGCTATTTAGGGTAGTCCCCATAAAAAAGCTAATCCCAGCAAGCTAATTAAGGTCGCTATCAAGACTCTAATAAAAAACCCTGAAAGTCAAGGAATTTCACCTGAACGACCTCAATTATAAAGACTACCAGATCCACTCCTCCCACAAAGACAAACACGAAATATACATACTCACAAATGACCTAACTACGATTCTGCCCTAGGTAACTAAAACTGATCTACATTATTCTGACTAACCTGTTCTATGTCAGTGAGGTTACGGTCCAGTTAAAAGACTTCTATAACTAGTATAATCTCACCGGCCTGAATATGCTAACAAATTATGTTAAAAAACTGATCAATCGAATGGATAAACTAGATAAGTTCCCTGAAAACCATAGTTTTCTAGAAAAATTTAGTTCTTTCGCTAATCTATAGCTAATTTTCTCCTAGGCCGCTCCTTCATTATCTGCGCCTCTTATTATGGCAGCTACATCCTATCGGAACACTTAGTCAGGCATATCAGCTGCTCATTTTTAGTAAAAAACCGCCATCGAGAATATGCTTAACAATATAATAACCATTTAGCCTTCAATGGTTTTTTAGAGTTTATGGGGATCCCTTCTGTCTCAAATCGAAATCATACACTGGCCAACCTACACTGGACAACTCAGGCAGCCGGGTTAAATCTAGTACGACACAACATTTTTTATACAGAAATAATCCCATAGACTTAGATAGAAACCTAATTCATCGATCCGAAACTGAACTAGTTGGGTCAGAGAACCTTCAATCTTTACCCGCACAACTACAACCTCTACCTCAAAAACTACCCTACCTCAGCCCTTTACGAACCTTATACACTACACCCGACCCACATGTATAATCTATCTAGGAACCTTAGCCAACGCGGTGGATTAGTCCGAGCACTCTCTAACCAACCCCACAATTAATTCCATAGTTGCACTGCATATTAAGACGCCTACCCTTTTGATAAATAGATCTAAGCGGGAAAACAAAATTTCTCGGACTTGGAGAAATTAAGGCGATGAATGCCGCTCTCCTAGGTTCTAAAGTATGAATATCTGCGGGTGGTTATATCCCTCAAATTCTAATATATAAAACTAGAACAGGCCTAGGTGTTTAATCCCAATACCTTACGGGCTATGTACAATAACTAGAGCGTTAATTACCTCGTCGCTGTTAAAAAAATCGAAAATAACCTCTAAGAACAGATACGAAGTTTAACTCACTAGGTGGCTACCTAGCACTAAATTTAGGCTAAAAATTGAATTGCCTTTAAGCAGCCTTTAGCATCAAAGTAGCGGCATTTTACATTTTTTTGGCCTGACCCTTATAAATCTCTTCTAAAACAGTGGTTGCACCCGAAGAACTGGATAAAAAAAGATCGTCATGAATACTTTAAGTATCTACACTAACAAGCAAGGCAATTATACCCAATTGGTCAGGTCCAGGCTACCTAGCGGAAAAAAATACTGAAACAATTTTTAGACCAGATACGGGAACATAAATCGCTAGAAATTGCCCTGCCCCCCCCGATCAAAAAATCGACCCTACCTGACAGAAGTCACTATGTGAACTTATGTACTTTCCCTCTACAAGCTAGATTGACTTTCCCTTTAACTTCACCTAAACTCATAATTTTTTAATAGGAGGAGTTCGATAGTGATGCTGAAGCTTAGAGATTTAAACATTTACCTAACCCACGGGGTTGAGCTCATTGAGTCCTTATAAAGGAAGGCTGTCGGTAATTACATCTATAACTTTTTAACCATACCAAATTTTAAAAATAACTATAACAATGATCCCAGCCTAAAATATTAACAAAATCAACTTAAAACCATTGATTAACAAACGTGAGGGTAAAAAGATCTTCGCTTATTTAAAGAAACCACCCCGGATTACTAAAATCACCACCTAAAGCCGCTACCACCGCGAATATTATGGATAAAATAAAACCAGTTCGTCCTATAATGCGGCTATAGTACTGGGTGAATTAATAATAACTCAGGCTGAAAAATTCTCTACTTCAGCGGAAGCAAATTACTGAACATGATCAGAACACTTTTAATCAAGGAAACAGCTCTGGCGGATAGCCAAACCAAACTAAAAATAACGGCCGCCATCAATAATTTTCTCCCGTCGACCAAAAACTAACCCCCGGGGCAAGAAAGACGGACTAGAAACACAAATTGAAGAAATGGAAACGAAAGAACCACTATCTTTTACAGTAACCACCGCAGAAGCAGGGCAGCGTCTAGATATGGCTCTTGTCACACGCTGGCCTGAATTTTCCCGCTCCCAACTGGCACGCTTGGCAAAAGTAGGCCAAGTTAAAGTAGATGGCCGTCCGGGCCGTCCTTCGACCCGTCTGATTTCCGGGCAATTTATCATCTGCCCCTCCCCAGCTACCCCCCTAACCGACCTCACCCCCGACCCGGAACTAAAACTAGATATATTATATGAAGATAAATCTATCCTAGCCGTGAATAAACCCTGGGGTCTTTTAGTACACCCCGCTCCCGGAACCCGAGGCCCCACTCTAGCCGGGGGGCTTTTGGCCCACGACTCCCGTTTCCTAACAGTAGGAGAACGTTTTCGCCCCGGTCTAGTTCATCGCCTCGATCGCGACACCAGCGGGGTAATGGTAATCGCTAGGACAGAACTCGCCCTGAAAATTCTAACCGCCGCCTTCAGTCGTCGTGAAACCACTAAGCGTTATCTAGCCTTTGTCCGGGGCCGACCCCACATTAATCGGGGCGACATCAATCTATCCATCGGCCGTCACCCCAGCCAACGGCATAAAATGACCGGCGGCGGAGTCAGAGAAAAACCGGCCCGGACTCTCTTTCAACTGCTCCGGTATTTCCCCACAACCAATATCAGCTTACTTCTACTCACGCTCTTAAGCGGCCGCACCCATCAGGCCCGGGTTCACCTAGCTAGCCTAGGCTGCCCGGTTCTAGCGGATCCTGTCTACAGCCGAGGAGTGGGAGATTTGTTCCACCGCTACCCTTCTCTAATTCCTTATCTCCACCGTCAGCTTCTTCACGCCCGGCGGCTAACTATAAATCATCCGACAACCACCCTCCCCCTCACCCTCCGCGCACCCTGGCCAGAAGATTTTACAAGTTTATGGCAGGAATTAATGTACTTAGAAAAGCTCTAAGAACCCAGTGACACTTAATGTTTACGCCGAATTCACTATCCTGACGTAGCTCCGGTTTTTTTTCTTAATATTTGACAAAAAAATCTACATCAGTTAGTCCTTAAAAATATATTAATTACTTGATTTTTAATTGATTAATCGCATTGAGTATAGTACAATTTTGACCATGTAGTTCGAGATTTACCTTAAAATCCGGTCGAAACACCCTATTTTTCGAGAAATGTGTGATGCTACCATCACCACAGCCAAAGTAAGACGTTTTATTCAAAGGAAGTTTACTAGATCGAATTAATTCTCGAGATACTTACTTAACAATTAATTGAGGAAATATTATAGAATTTCTTAGAGAAAAAGTTTTAAGTATACTATCCCAACTAAAGATATCCAACTAAAAATATTCATTTGATCTGTAGGTTGTCGAGTATAAAACAACTTGAAGATTTGAGTGATAATCAAGTTGCCTAAGAGTGGATACAAGATCCCTGTTTTCAATATCTTTATGGAGAAACAACCTTTCAATAGGCCGTACCTTGCACATCATCTAATTTAACTCATTTTTATTAATACATTGAGATTGAAGGTGTAGAGAAAAATTTTAAGACTTATATTTTGTCACATAAAGAAAAAGCGCTTGAAAAAAATCCTTTTTGACACCATCATTTAAGAAAAAATATTACCTTTTTAAATGATTTTAAATTACAAATAAAAGGATCCCCTACCTTTGAAAGATACTATCATCTATAGGACTTTTTTACTTCGTGGCCATAAAAAAAGAGACAAAGGAAATTATTAGAACGACTAATTTCTGCAGGAACCCTAAAAAGAGCAAAAAAGTAAAGAAAACCAAGAACCACCCTAAAACTATTACCTTAACCTTATTCCGTGAAGTTAAGCGAAAAAAAATTAGTGGCTACTTTAGAAATTTATCAAGAATAATTAAAGCTTTTCGAGTATGTTTTAGCCTAATAACAAAAAGAACAAAAATAAAATTTACAGTCTACATGAGCCGAAAACGCTCTGTATAACTAAAGGTAAAAAGTATAAGAAAAATGAGTTCAGTTCGAAAGTCTCAATAGTAGTAACTAAGGCTCACGATGTGATTGTAGCTACCAAATTTTTTGACTGAATCATCTACAATGACAACACGCTTAACGATACAATCCAACAAATAGCCAGAACTTCGAACTATAACCATTATTTATAGGTTTGTGGCTAAAGTTATCGAGATCGTAAAATGATTGAAGGAATCCAAGTATTAACACCAAAGAATCAAGACCAAAAAATCAGCGACCCTGAAAAACAAAAAAAAACAAAAGACGCAACAAACAACGTAATACAATAAAAACTAGTTATCGGATATTTTAAATCAAGGTCTCAATTATTTTTAAATCTCCTAAAAGAAATTTTTACAAATAAGATCAACGGCTTTATAGTTACCGGTACCTTTAACTTCGTAAAATAGACACAGACGACAAAGCTTTATTTGCAACTGGTAATTTTAAGATTTTTGCCCGTGTTTTAAGCTAATAGAACCCGTAACGCTTGAATTAACTCCTGTTTTAAAATACTTTTTAAGGATCGACTGCTTACCTAATAACGATTTATAATTTTGGCCGGCGGCTAAAATAGGATGGTGACCGGTGCCTAGTAAAAAACATATTCTCATAGCTTCCCCCGAAGTACGCCCCCTAGCTCAAACTGGAGGGCTAGCCGATGTTGCCGGAAGTCTCCCAGCCGCTCTAGTACGCCAAGGAGTCGAGACAGCCGTAATTATGCCGGCCTACCAATCGGTATTGCAAAATAAAGCTATAAGATTAAAAGAGACCGGAATCCGACTGGTAATCACTCAAGCTGACCAGATTATAGAGGGGTTCCTCTTGCACGGAGAACTAACCCCAGGCATTCCAGCTTATCTGATCGGTTGTGATCAATTTTTCAACCGTCCAGGGTTATATGATTGCGATGGAATAGAATACCCCGACAACCCCGAGCGTTTCACTTTTTTCTGTAAAGCTGTCCTTCAAGTCCTACCCCATCTAGCTAATTATCCCGATATAATCCTAGCTAATGACTGGCAGACCGGACTAATCATGCCCCTTTTAATCATACAAGGCTTAGACCGCCCTCGAGGTGTTTTTATAATCCACAATCAAGGCTATCTTGGCCTTACACCTCATGATAAACTAGATATTCTAGGCCTTCCACCCCATTTTAATAATATTGACGGCCTAGAATATTATGGCCAGAGCAGCCTACTCAAGGCCGGCATAGTCTTTTCCCGAGCCCTAGTCACCGTTTCCCCCACCTACGCTAAAGAAATTCAAACTCCTGAAGGTGGACACGGTCTGGACGGGACTATACGTCATCACGCCGAAAAACTTAGGGGCATTTTAAACGGAGTCGACTACACGCTCTGGAACCCTAAGACAGACCGCTATCTTCCAGCCCATTACAGCGCCAGAAGCCTGAAGGGCAAACGACGTTGCAAAGAAACCCTTTTAGCAGAACTAAATCTTACTGGAGCGGCTGAACGGCCACTTGTGGTTATGGTTACACGTCTGACCGCTCAAAAAGGTATCACCCTAGTGGCCGAAGCGGCCGCCGATCTTTTTCACACCGGCCTAAATCTGATCATTCTGGGTTCGGGCGAACCTTTTTACGAAAATATGATACGGGGTATAGAAGCCAACTTCCCCAGCCAGTACCGCTCCGTCATAGGTTATGACGAAGCTCTGAGCCACCAGCTCATCGCCGGTGCAGACATGATTTTGATCCCCTCAATCTATGAACCCTGCGGGTTAGTGCAACTTTACGCCCTGAAGTACGGCACCGTGCCCATCGTTCGCGCTGTCGGCGGTCTAAACGATACCGTGCGTGACTTCGCTGGCACCAACCCTAAAGGTCTGTGGGACACTGGTTTCAAATTCACCCAATTCCAAGCTAGAGCTCTAATACTGACCACCAAAAGAGCTATTGATCTTTACAATCGGCCCCGCGACTTTACTGCTATGGTCAAAGCCGGTATGAAAGAAGATTTTTCCTGGGATAATTCAGCCCGACAATACCTGAAGTTGTTTGAGAAAGTGTTGGCAACGTAAAATGAAACTAATATCTAGCCGTTACCTTATTATCCATGGTCATTTTTATCAGCCGCCCCGGGAAAACCCCTGGATTGCGACTATTGAGCCTCAGGAATCCGCAGCCCCCTTCGCCGACTGGAATCGTCGCATTAATAGCGAATGCTACGCACCTAATGCCAGCTCGCGTCTTTTGGACGAAAATGCTCTGATCACTCAACTCATTAATAATTATAAACACCTTAGCTTTAATTTCGGCCCCACCTTGTTTTCCTGGCTAAGCCAGGCCGATCCGGAAACTTACCAAGCTATTATCAAAGCTGATAACCAAGCGGCCAAAACTAAAAATGGCCACGGCCCGGCCCTGGCTCAGGTCTATAACCATATCATCATGCCTCTAGCCAATACCCGCGACCGTCTAACCCAGATTCGCTGGGGCCTCTTCGATTTCGAACACCATTTTGGCCGCCGACCCGAAGGATTATGGCTAGCTGAGACGGCAGTGGATCTGGAAACCCTGAAAATGATGACTGAGGAAGGTCTAAAGTTTACCGTCCTCTCTCAGGAACAGACCAAAGCGGTTCGACCTCTCGGTTCCGATGCCGGCGCCTGGAAAGATGTCTCCGGCGGCAAAATTGATCCTAGAGAACCCTACCGCATCTTCTGGGGTAAAGGTCCCAAAGATTATCTTGATGTTTTCTTTTACGACGGCCCAGTGTCACGAGCCATTGCCTTTGAAAACTTACTACGCGATGGTCCCACCCTTCTTCAACGTATTGAACAGGCCTTCGGCGATAAAAAAGAGGACGATATTCCACGTCTGGTTAATCTAGCCACGGATGGAGAATCTTACGGGCATCACTTTCAATTCGGTGAAATGGCTTTGTCCTGGCTCTTTGAAACTTTGAAAACCAGATCTAAAAACCCGGATTCCATTCAATTGACTAATTACGGCCACTATCTGTCGCTCTTTCCACCGGTTCAGGAGGTCCGAATCTTTGAAAATAGCTCCTGGAGCTGCTGCCATGGAGTAGAACGCTGGCGTTCTAACTGCGGCTGTAATACCGGCGGCGGAGGCAATAGATGGAATCAAAAATGGCGAGGCCCTCTACGAAAAGGCCTCAACTGGCTACGTGACCAACTAGCCGACACCTTCGAAACCGTAGGCGGGCGATATTTTGAAGATCCCTGGCGGACCAGAGACGAATATATCCGGGTGATTACCTCTAATTATGAACCGAACGCCCAATCCACGTTTTTAGTAGCCCAGGCCCGCTCTCCTCTAAGCGGCGAAGAGCGAACAGAGGCCTTGTCGCTTCTGGAAGCCCAGTTAATGAGTCTATTCATGTTCACCAGTTGCGGCTGGTTTTTCGATGAAATATCGAATCTAGAACCAGTTCAAAATCTACGTTACGCCCTACGGGCCATTGAACTAAGCCAAAAATTGACAGAACAGAATCTTCAAACCGGACTAAACAAATATCTGGATATTATAATTCCCAATAATCCAGATTTTCGAACCGGACGAGATATTTGGCGACTACGGGTGAAAAACGGTAGCTTAAATAATCGCCTCATCGCCGCTCATTGGATAGTAAGTAATTTTTTCAACGTTCCCCAAATTATAGATTTATTCTCAGTTCCCAGATTTACTAACCGGGGACTAATCTTAATCAATGGTGAGGGGCTGAAAGTTACGGCTGGATTAGTGGAACTTACCGATGATCGTCTATCCCGGAAAAATAGTTTTTTATGTCTGGCTCTCTATTCCGGCGGCATCCACCTAGCGATTCTGACCGGCGAGTACAACCAACCAGAACCACCAGCCTGGCTCAACCAATCGGATTTACGGAAAATTCTGGGAGAACACCTGACCCCAGCGACTGCCCTTAATATCTGGAACCGTCTACTCCAACTTTTCCCGCCCGAAACCAGCGCTACCCGCTTCGTTCTGGAAGACCTTTTACCCAGTTGCCAGGTCAAACTACTAGCTAAACTAGCTATCGGAGTTTCCAATGAACTAAAAAGCCAGACTGAAGATCTTTTTCACCGACACCAGGATCTTTTATTAATGAACCGCGCCTCCAGCTCTACCCCGAAGTGGGAAGAAGCCTTCATTTTCAGGGTTATTGGCGAATTAGAACTTCAACGCATTCTGAAGCCGGCCCACTTCGGCCGGCCCATAGATATTGAAGCACTATCTACCCTATTGAGCCGAAAAGGCCTGATTGGCCAAGCCCAAGATCGGACTTGTCTAGGTGAGATGGGACAAGGTTTTCTTGATAGCGCTTCCCAAGCTCTAACTACCACAATGAACCCCAGGCGTCTTCTGATGGAAATACAGAATTTTTTAAAAATCATAAAGCAAGAAGGTTTCCAGTTAGATTTACGGCAGAGCCAAAATAACTGGTATGCCGAAGCTCGCAACCCTATTTTTAACCAACGACTTAACCCAGAGGAGCAGCAATTAATGGATGCGTTAGGACTAATTCTAGGTTTCAACGTTCAAGCTGTAAGGGCGGAAACCGGCCTCTGAACCCAGCCCCCCCTCACTCTACATCAACTATAGTCATCCCGTCACCACCAATGTTTTGGGGTGCTCGTTCGAAGTGCCTAACTTTAGGGTGACGCTTCAAGTAATGGCGAATACTCTGGCGAAGACGGCCGGTACCAAAGCCGTGGATTATATAGAGAGTCTTACGGCCAGCTAGTGCCGCCCGATCAAGTTCCCGGGCCACCAAAGTTAGGGCTTCATCAACAGTCTGACCTAAAAGATTCAATTCTAGACCGGAACTTTCAGTTGGGGTGACAGTAACACCCACCACACGATTTTTTTTAAGATCTGGCTCTGCCCGAGGGAGGAAAAGATCTTTCAAACTAACCTTAATATTCAGCCCCCCGATCTCCACCCAAGCCTCCCCACGTCTAGAGTTAACCACCCGAACTAAGGCCTCGCGGCCGAGGGCGCCCACTCTTACCCGGTCACCTTCGCGCACTTCACCCAAGGAATTTTCAGTTATCTGAATCTGAGGGCGAGCTAATCGCAGACTTTTTTCCAACCTAGCTCTCTCTTCACTGAAACGAACCTGATTAGCTACCTTACCCCCAGCCAGATCAGCCGCCCGCATCTCCGCTTTTAACCTCTCAAACTCCTGCCGGACGACAGCTAAAGTCTCGTTGATGAGCCGATTTTGGACTTCAGAGCGACGCTTAAAATCCTCGGCTTCCTGGATAGCCTGCCGCCGCAAATCAGTTTCGGCCCGGGCCAGGACCAAGCGTTCGTTTTCCACATTTTCTCTGGCCTGTGCCAAAGCCGCTCGCTCTTCCTCTAACCTAGCTAAAAGTTCCATAGTCCGACTCTGGCCGACATCAAGATAGCTTTCAGCTAGACTCACTAATTCTGCCGGTAGCCCCAGACGACGGGCTATTTTAAGCCCCCCCGAAAAACCGGGAACTCCATAAGTCAGCCCATATAAGGGCAATGAACCAGCTTCAGCGGCGTTAACGGCTACGCTAACTACTCCCGGGGTCAGCGTAGCCCAAGTCTTAATCAACTGATAATGTGTAGCGGCTAGAACCAAAGCGCCACTAGAGCGCAATGTTTCTAAAACAGCCAGACCCAGAGCCGCCCCCTCAACCGGGTCGGTACTAGAACCAATTTCATCAAGCAAAACTAAAAGACCCGGTCGAGCTTCAGATAAAACCCTATTCAATGAGCGAATATGACCGGAAAAAGTGGAGAGGTCTGAAGTAAGATCCTGTTCATCACCCATTACCACCAGAATTAACTCAGGGAAGTCCAGACGACTGTCCGCAGCCACCGGCAAATGAAGACCAGCCCGGGCCAGGAGCAGGTTTAGACCCAGGGTTTTCATGGCTACAGTCTTACCCCCAGCATTGAGGCCAGAAATTATAAGCAAAGGTTGACCAGGCTCCAAAGTCAAATCTAGAGGGATCATACAGCCACCATTTTGAGCTAAACGACGCATCAGAAGGGGGTGACGAGCCGCTTTAAGACAAAAACCGCCTCCCGATCGATACTCCGGTGGATTAGCTAACCAAACATGGGCCAGTCGAGCCTGAGCTAGAATAAGATCCAAGCGGGTCAAAAGGCCTCCAGAAACCATAAGTTCAGGGGCAGCGACCTGGCATTTAGCGGAAAGACAGTGCAGGATACGCTCTATCTCAGTCTTTTCCCGACGCTTAAGAAAGTTTAAACGATTGTTGTCCTCCACTATTTCCAGTGGTTCCAGAAAAGCAGTGGCCCCGGTTTTAGACCAGTCATGCACTAGGCCCAACCGTTGGCTAGCGGCCGAGGCCCGAATGGGCACTACAAATCTTTTGGAACGAATGGTTATTAAATCATCCTGCAAAAACGGTCTGAAAGTTTCACTATGAATCAGCCTAGTCAGCTTGGCGATTAGATCCTGACGAGTGGTAATGACCTCCAGCCGCAAGCGAGCCAGTTCCGGAGAAGCACTATCTAGAATGTCACCGTTCGGTCCAATGGTTTGCTCTATAGCCTCAATCAAATCGGGAAAAGCACCGAGACCAGCAGCAAGGGTAGTCAAATCTGGGGCTATTTTCGTCCAAAGGGCAAAAAAAGTCCTATTTCGTCGGGAACAAGCAGCCTCACAACCCACGGCCCTAAGTTCCTCAACCCCTAAAAGAACTCCTTCCAACTTTAAAGAGGCCATAATTTCAGTTAGATCTAAATGATCGGAAAGATCGGGGCTATTACCCTCAGCCAGAATCTTACGACCCTCGGTGATAAAAGACCAAGATTGTAAAACAGCTTCCGGAGTGAGATCAGGAGTTAAAGCCAAAGCGGCCCGGCGACCACTAACTGAATGAGCTTCCTCCGCCAGCCAATCTAGAACCGCATCGTATTCCAAAATTAATCTAGCGCTATCCACGGTCAGGTCTTCAGGAACCTCTGCCCCTCAGCGAAATCTAAAACACCTTCATAAAGAGCTTTGCCAGAAATGACTCCGGTAACGCCGAAAGGTTCTAAAGCTTTAACCGCCACCAAATCGTCCAGACCAGACACCCCCCCCGAGCAGAGAGTAGGTAGACCGGACACCTGAGCGACTTTTCTAGTATTTTCTACATTAGGCCCGTCTTGGGTACCATCACGATCCACATCGGTATAAATAACCAAAGTCGCACCTATTCCTCCTAACCGAGCCGCCATTTCAAAAAGGTTAACCCCGCCGGATTCTTGCCAGCCCCGCACTCGCACTTCCTCATCGACGGCGTCCAAGGCTACGGCCAAGCGGCCTGGGTAACGGGTAGCGATATCGGCAGCCAGACCTGGGTCTTCACAGACCACGGTACCTAAAATTAAGCGATCCAACCCCAGGTCAAACCAACGGTCAGCAGCCTCACGAGTACGAATACCACCACCAAGCTGTAATTTCAGCTTTACCCGTTTGCTTATAGCCTCCAAAACTCTGCGATTAGCCTGGTTGTTGCCCAAAGAACCATCTAAATCCACCAAGTGCAACCACTCGGCCCCGACCTCAGCCCAGTGCTCAGCCATAGCGGCAGGATCGCGACTATAGACTATTTTTTCTGTGAAGCGCCCCTTAAATAATCGTACGCACTGACCATCCTTAAGATCAATAGCCGGGAAGAGAATCAACCCAAAACTCCCTTCGTGGACAGAGGTTCTCCGGCCCGTTTAACTAAGGCCAGCGCCAGGGCCCGACCTACACCTTTAAAAACGGCCTCGGCTAAATGGTGACTATTGCGCCCGTGGCGGCCAATAATATGAAGAGTCAGACCCGCCCGCCCACAGAAGGCCCGCCAAAATTCCTCAATCAAGCAAACTTCAAAGTCGCCGCAGCTCAGTTGGGGCCAGGTAACTTCAAAATACAGAAAAGCACGACAGCCGGCATCCACGGCTACTTCGGCTAAAGCCTCATCCATAGGCGTTAAAGACAAACCAAAGCGAGCGTGAGCACTAAAATCACCCACAGCTTCAGCCAGAGCTCCACCTAAAACTAGACCCACATCTTCAACCGTATGATGCTGATCCACCCCCAGATCGCCTTTAGCTTTCAAAACCAAAGACCAGCCGGCGTAGGTAACCAAAGTAATGAGCAGGTGATCGAAAAAACCGATGCCGGTCGCCACCTCCACCGGGCCACCGCTATCTAGATTTAAGCTCAACCGAATGTCAGTTTCCTTAGTTTGACGGGTTGCTTCAACCCGACGTATTCTAGAATTCATAGTTTCTCTCTACAAAAAGTGTTCTTGTTTTTCGCATCTTTCCGAAGGTAAAACTACTAAACCCGTCCGAGCTATAGTTTTGATCCGGTAAGGGGCCAGACCATTGAGGATCATATCTACCAGATGAGTTGAACCAACTACCTGCAGAATCAGTGTATTATTATCTAAATCGGCGATACGCATACCAAAAGTGTTGACTAAGGTCATAATTTCAGGGCGTCGTTCGGGCTCCACATCCAAATTAACCAGTGCTACCTCACCGATAACGGCTTCAGAATACTTAATATCTCTGGCTTCAATACAATCAATGAGTTTACTAAGCTGTTTAGTAACCTGGCTTAATTCCCACTCATCACCGGAAACTACCAAAGAAATACGGGTGCGAGTCGCGTTTTCCGTAAGACCGGCAGCGATAGATTCTACATTGTAACCCCTCCTAGTAATCAAGCCAGCCACATGGGATAAAACTCCAGGGCGGTTGTGAACCAGAAGCGAAATCATCTTTTTCATTCAAAGCCTCCTTTACGCATCATAAAAGTCGGTCTGCCCACCGCCGGATGGAATCATAGGGAGGACGTTCTCTTCCCCAACCACTTTAAAATCTAACAGTTGAGGACCGGGAGCGGCCAACATAGCCTGTATAGCCCCGGTCACTTCCTTCGGGTCATCTACCGTGTGACCAGGAATACCGTAAGCCTGAGCTATAGCCGCAAAATTAGGGTTGAATTTCCAGATTGTCTGTGAATAGCGGCGACTGAAGAAAAATTGCTGCCACTGGCGGACCATCCCTAAACAACCATTATTAATAATTACGATCTTGACCGGGAGATCGTTTTCACGGATGGTAGCCAGTTCCTGAATATTCATCTGAAAGCCGCCATCGCCAGTTATGAGCACCACCTGACTTTCAGGACAGCCTACCTGGGCACCCAAAGCTGCGGGAAGGCCATAACCCATCGTACCCAACCCACCTGAGGACAAAAAACGTCGAGACTTCCGGCTAACGATGAATTGGGCGGCCCACATCTGGTGCTGGCCCACATCAGTGACGATAATGGCCTCACCACAAGTGGCCTCGTCAATAGCCCGAATGACCGACTGGGGTTTAATCCCCTCCAAATCCCCCGCCGCTGAGATTAAAAGAGGATATTTCCCCTTTAATGCAACCACTTGGCGGAGCCATTCCGGCCGGCGTATTGGAGTAACTAAGGTTAGAAGCCGGGTGAGAACGCGCTTTAAATCACCCACTACAGCAAGATGAGTGCTTACCCTTTTCCCTATTTCAGCCACGTCGATATCCACATGCACAATTTTAGCCCCGGGAGCGAAATGGTTGACGTCTCCTACCACCCGGTCATCAAAACGAGCCCCCAAAGCCAGAATGAGGTCGGACTCATGAATGGCCAAGTTAGCATATTTGGCTCCGTGCATGCCAAGTAGACCCAAAGATAACTCGTGTTCTTCGGGGAAAGACCCTTTGGCCATAAGAGTGGAGACTACAGGTATATCTGATTCGGTCACCAAGCGAAAGAGTTCGTTCTCAGCTCCGGAAATAGTGACCCCACCGCCGATATAAGCTACCGGCCGCCGGCTTTGGGTAAGGATAGCGGCAAAAGACGCAATCTGGACCTCGTCCAACACTGGATCGGGATTATAGCCATCGAGCCGAACTGAACCAACCTCTGGCGGGATCAGGGTCTCGTTCTGAACGTCTTTAGGTACATCAATTAAAATAGCCCCCGGCCGGCCACTTGAGGCCAGATAAAAAGCCTCGGCCAGCACCTGGGGAAGTTCGATAGCTTTTTTCACCAAATAATTGTATTTGGTGACAGGAATAGTGATGCCATAGATATCAGCTTCTTGAAAAGTATCATTGCCTATAGCTACGGTAGGCACCTGGCCGGTTATAGCCACCAAAGGTACGCTGTCCATATTAGCTGTGGCCAGACCCGTAACCAGATTAGTAGCCCCAGGGCCGGAGGTAGCCAAAACCACTCCCACCCGACCAGTAGCTCGGGCATAACCATCAGCGGCATGGGCGGCGGCCTGTTCATGGCGAGTAATAATATGGGTGAAGGCTGCCTCATAGATGGCATCGTAAAGGGGCATAATCTGCCCACCAGGATAACCAAAGACAACTTTCACCCCGGCTTTTTCCAAAAACGAAACAATCATCCTGGCCCCGGAAAGATCAGTGTCATGAAATTGTTTCATTAAAACTCTCTACGATATTCAAAAGATTGTTTTAAAGTAGCGGAATCGACATACTCAAGGTCGACTCCGCTAGGCAGACCTCGTGCTAAACGAGTGACGGTGACCCCCCGTTCCCTAAGGCGGGCGGACAAGTAGACGGCCGTGCTTTCGCCCTCAGGAGAACTGCCGGTGGCCAAAAGGACCTCCCGAATCAGAGGACGCCTCTCAGCATCGCCAGCCTCCACCCGTTTTAAAAGTTCATCAATCTTCAAATCGTCCGGCCCAACCCCGGCCAGTGGAGCTAGAACCCCCCCCAAAACGTGATAAAGACCACTAAAAAGCCCAGCGGAATCAATAGCAAGAAGATCGGCCGGAGTTTCCACTACACAAATAACTCCCTGGTCACGGTGCGGATCGCTGCAACGGGAACAAGGATCCCGATCTGTAAAATTATGGCACAATGAACAGAATCTAATCTTATTCTTGACCTCCAAGAGAGCCCGAGCTAGCCCCTGAACATCTTCACCGGGCTGACGTAAAAAGAATAGGGCCAATCGAGTGGCCGTTTTACGACCTAAGCCCGGTAACCGGCTCAACCGCCCTATCAAATCCTCCAAAGCCGGGGGATTGTTCTTGCTCATAAATTTTTCCCCAAAGATCGAATTTTATCCGTTCCATCTTACATATAATATTATACTCCAAGGACCGGGTTAGCCGCAACCGTATCCTTAGATAAATCTAACTAAACAAATATTTATATTACAATAATTAACTTAAGCAGCTGCAAGATACAGTCTTTTAAGCTCCTCAGCATATGGATAAACTGAAATATACGCTTAAAGTTTTACGCAACGAGAATGCAAATTTGTCGAACTAAAAACTAAACTAGCTAAAGCCCGAAAAAATTCCAGCAATTCATCAAAGTTCCCATCGTCTGATATTACCAATCCCCATCAACAAAAGAAACGCGGTAAAAATGTAAATTTATAAGTGTAGCCAGGGCATGAGCTCTATTTTCATACGCCTTTTATTCTTAAAGAACTTGAAGAAGTCAGAACCTTTAGCCTAAAGCCAAAAATCTACGATTACAATAGAAAGTTAAATTCTGACCCAACTAAATATATTTTATGACAACAAATTAAATTAGTTATTAATTCCCGGCAGCTTATCAACTATCGTGAAGCTGCCTATTATTATAAACGTTATGAGAAAATTTATCATAGTTAAATGCCGTCTGAGGTTATTAGTACTAGGTCAATAGACCAATCTTTAACCACCTGCCTAGCTTTTTTAAAAAAAGCAACTCCCCTATTTTAGGTACTCGTCTTTGCAGTTCTTTATAGCCAGAGTACTAGGATACCCTATCAGCCGTAGAAAAATAGTCAATACCTATCACAAGTATTTAAAAAACTACCTGTCCCAAACCCAATTCTGTCTGACTCATTTCATTAGGAACACACAATTTTTAAATGAACTAGGTTGCTTTAATAAATAAAAAAATCGAACCCCGCGAAAAAAGGACCAAGCCAAGGTAGTGCCGGCTCTTTCCCAGAACTAATATAGTAATAGATTAGTAAGCTATCGTTAATGCGAATGGGCTTAATCTCCTCAACCCCATCCGCCGCCAAAAAACTAAAAAAA
>LQAA01000147.1 GCA_001577715.1 Candidatus Adiutrix intracellularis
GGCTATAGGGTTCGGCAGTTTATGCGCTTTTCAGCCAGGACCGCCTAGTACGAGAACTAGGGAGTTTTTTTTTAGGCCTCGGTTTATTGTTTTATGGCATGGAGTTGACTAAAGCCGGAGTAGGGCCCTTCAAGGAATCCGGCCTACTAGTAGAACTTTTCACCCGTTTTAAAGCTGACAGCTAAGCGGTATAGCTCTCTGCGTTCTGGTAGGAGCCGGCTGCACCGTGATTATTCAAGCCAGTTCGGTAACAGTGGGACTAACTATGGCCCTGGCCACCCAAGGGCTTCTGACCTTCCCCGGGGCTGCGGCCCTGGTCATCGGCGATAACATCGGCACCACCATTACCGCCGAACTGGCGGCTCTTAAAACTGACCTCGCAGCCCGGCGCATGGCTCGAACTAATTCGGTCTCCAACATCATCGGGGCTACCTACATGATTATCCTCTTTCCATTTTATATTCATTTCGTAGAATGGTTTACCCAGGCCACCGGGCAGATAGGCCCAGCTGAGACGATAGTCAACAATGTCAAACCTAACATAGCTCATTATATAGCCAATGCTCACACAATTTTCAACATTATCAACGCAACGATCATGGTTTCAGCTCTACCGCTCCTGGTTAAAATCGGCGTAGCTCTAACCCCCCATCGTAAGGAAATCCGACGAGACGGCCTCCATTCCGGGCCCCTCTATCTCAACGAAGAAGCCCTGAAATCACCCACGGTAGCACTCAGTCTGTCCCGGCGAGAACTTATACACATGACCGAAATCAGCCATGCTATGGCTACTGAAGTCTTTCCGGTTCTGGTCAGCCGCCGCCACCGGGATATGCAGAACTACGCCGTTCGAGAAGCGACCTTGAATACGCTCCGAGGCTCCATCCATCATTATCTAGTGCAGTTATTCAGCGATCAAAACACCCCCATTGAACGCTCTCTCATTAACGCCCAAATGGCCATGGCCACTAACATCGAACGCCTCGGCGATACCATCAACGATATCGCCGATCTTATCAGCAATGCTCTCGACAACAATGTTCATCTCAGCAACGAAGCCATGGAGCAGTATCAAACCATCTCCAACACTGCTTTAGAATTTTATGATCTGGTCACCGAAGCTATAAAGAAAAATCGTACCGACATTCTACCGAAAGCCCAACAATTAGAAGATAATCTTGATAAAATGCGTATGAGCATGCGCTCCGGCCACCTGGAGCGTTTACAGGGTGGTAACTGCGGCGTGGAACAGGGCCTTATCTTCACCGATCTACTTAACTATTTCGATCGGCTAGGCGATCACTTGCTGAAAGTGACACATATTTGGGTAGAAAAGGCCGCCTCCAATATCTAAAGAGCAAGATCGAGGAAGATTCGGTCAGATCGTTGAAAGCGTTCTAGTTTAGAGGTAAAAGCATCTACCAGTTCACCGCCACCAAAGCCGAAACCATAGCAAAAAAGAAAATAGTAGAAAAGGGGCGTGCAAAACAAGGTCGCGATAGAGCAAATAACCACAACCAAAACGATCAGACCAGCGACCACCCACCTGGCCACATTGACACTACTCTCACCGTAGGCTATATTGGAGGAAAGATATAAAAAACTATTTAAGATTATATCCGTGAAATTAACCACGAAAGCTTAACCCAGCTTAAGGTAGTAGCAGATTTCCTCCACAGGATCCATAATACTAAGCAGTTCTAAAAAGCAGACTAGACTATCAAAGATGGCTATAAATAGAACAATTAAACCCACCACAATAAACCGAGAGTTGCCACTTTGGAAAAAATTTACCCTCTGCTAGAAGACGGTTGAGCTGAACGGTGGCCTAAACTACTACCCGGAAACGGGCAGAACCATCACCCCCAGTAACAAGCTGATTAGGATGGAGAGGACATTTTCGAACAAAACAGCGTAGCACACAATTTCAGCGCTATCAGTATACTCGTTAGTAAAAAGTTAATCTTAACCAGATCTACAGTCGAATCTTTAAGATCATCCAAGGTCGGCAAGCCGCCCATAAAAATAACAATCCGGATATTGGTTAACCCAATAACGACGATGAGCCTCCCCCCAAAAACCGCACCCTTAATTGTGCCTTAATGCTCATAACTGTTTAGATATATAAATTAAAATACAGTCTTATTACTTTACCAGGCCGTTGCTATAATAAGTAAAATTATTAACAGCGCGAATGTAACAGAAAAATAGTAGTAAAAACAGGAGGATTAGGGTCGATGAAAAATGTGATAGCCCTGATCATGGCCGGAGGCAAGGGAGAACGGCTCATGCCACTTACCGCCACCAGAAGTAAACCCGCCATACCATTCGGCGGCATCTATCTGTTGGTGGATATAACCCTTTCCAATTGCATAAATTCCGAAGTCTACAAAATTCTGCTTCTGCCACAATACAAGAGCCAGACTCTCATTCAACATCTAGAAACTGGCTGGAATATCTTCAGCGCTGATCTGGGCCATTTTCTCCGCATAGTACCGCCCCAAATGATGAGCGGTGACAAATGGTACCAGGGCACGGCCGATTCCATTCGACAAAATCTAGAAATGATCGAAGGAGAAAAACCCAATCATTTACTTATTCTTTCCGGCGACCATGTCTATAAAATGAATTATGTCCTATTTAAACAATATCACGACCAGACCGATTCCGATGTCACTATTGCTGTCATTGAAAGCGCCCGGAATATAGCCATAGAATACGGTGTCTTGGAAGTAGATAAAAAATATAAGGTTACGGGTTTTCAGGAAAAGCCCCAAGACCCCGCCCCCATTCCAGGCGATCGGGAACACAGCCTGGTTTCCATGGGTATCTACCTTTTCCGAGCCGAGGTTCTGTTCGATCTTCTTCGGCGCGACGATAAGCCTGATTTCGGCAAAGATATTCTACCCACCATTTTAAAGACCCATAAAGTCATGGCCTACCCTTACCGCCGGAAAAACCATATTGAAGACGTAGTCTTTTTCACCGGCGAAGAAGGCAGTCGAGCGGAACGACCCATGGCTACGGCGCCTGATTCAGGTTACTGGCGGGACGTAGGCAACCTCGACGCCTACTGGAATGCTAATATGGATCTCTGCGGCCTAACCCCTTTTTTCAACCTTTACAGCGTTCGCTGGCCTATACGCACACTGCAGCGCCAGTTTCCCCCAGTTAAAACCCTGTCGGTTCTCGAAAATTCCACCTTTCTACACGGCCAAGCTCTAGATTCCATGGTGGCCCACGGTAGTGTCATCGGTGGCGGTACTGTGCGCAATAGTATCCTATCCTACAACGTCTATGTTCACCGCGGGGCGGAAGTTGATGAGGCGGTCGTAATGGAAAATGTAGATATAGGCCGCTATTGTAAAATTAAAAAAGCCATTATCGCCAACGGGACCAGGATTCCGGCCGGTACAAAAATAGGTTACGACCCTAAGAACGACCGCCAGCGCTCTCACGTCACCCCAAGGGGTATCACCGTGGTTACCCGCAACGACTTCCCCAATCAGACCGAAAATAAGGTTACCAAATGAAGGCAGAGCCTAATCAGCTCAAGCCAGCAGTCGCCCCTTCTATCCTCTCGGCCGATCTTACCCGCCTGGGCGAAGAACTTAAAGCTATGGAAGCGGCTGGAGCCGATTACCATCATCTTGACGTCATGGACGGACACTTCGTCCCTAATCTAACTTTCGGCCCTCTATTAGTGGAGGCAACCAAACGAGCGGCGGTCCGCCCCTTAGACGTCCACCTCATGATCGCCGACCCTTTAACCTACGGACCTAACTGCGCCCGCGCCGGGGCTAAATGGGTGAGTTTTCACTTCGAAGCTACCCCCCATGTTCACCGCGCTCTCACCGCCATTCGCGAGGCCGGAGCCAGCCCCGGCCTCGCCCTCAACCCTTCCACACCAGTAGAAGTTTTAGAAACGATGCTAAATTATGTAGATCTAGTTCTAATAATGGGCGTCGATCCCGGTTTCGGAGGGCAGATCTTTATCCCGGAGACCTACGCAAAAATTAGACGCCTTAAAAAAATTCTAACTAAACACACCGATCGAACTATCCTTATTGAAGTCGACGGCGGTGTCACCGGCCAAAACGCCCGCGAACTTTTTGAAGCCGGGGCCGATATTCTAGTTAGCGGCTCTTATCTTTACGGCGCGCGAGACTACGGTGCGGCCGTAGCTAATTTGAAACGCTGAAAAGGAAAAGAAAAATTAATATGCCCACCCCTCTAATCTCCCGCGACCGCTATTTTCAGATTTTAGACCAAATGCCTCAACCCTGGCACGAAAACTACCTGGCTATGTATTCCAGCCAGTTCGGTGGCATAATAACTGATCCGCGACTATGGACTATCCCAGTTGATGACCACCTGGTTCACCGGGGCGACGCGGCTTTCGACGTGTTCAAATGCGTCAATGGCCGTGCCTACTGTCTAGACGATCACCTTTTAAAACTGAAGACTACTGCAAACAAACTTGGCCTTAGGATTCCCCCAGATTTTGAGCATATTGAAAAAATTCTACGCGATACCGTCCGGGCCAGCGGTGAAAAAGACGTACTGGTGAGAGTGACCATCTCCCGAGGGCCGGGCGGTTTCACCTCTAACCCCTACGAAAGCCCGCTAGGTCTACTTATCATCACAGTTCTGCGCCTTAACCCCCAAAATCCGGAAAAATATAAAAAAGGGGTCAAAGTTATCACCGCCCCCTTTCTAGCCAAAGATCCTATAATTGCCACTATGAAGACCTGTTCTTACATTCAAAACGTCCTGGTCAAAAAAGCGGCTCTAGACGCCGGCGCTGATTACGCGGTTTCTTTCGGTCGAGACGGTTTCATGACCGAAAGCTCCACTGAAAACATCTTCATCGTCAGTCAAGCGAGAGAGATGTTAGCTCCGGAATGGAATATTATCCTGAAAGGTACCACCCTGCGCCGCCTTATGGCCCTGGCCGAAGATCTAGTTAAAGACGGCCAACTCTCCGCCGTGCGCCACCAAGGCATCACCCGGGCCATAGTTGGAAACGCCGCCGAGGCTCTGGTCTGTTCTACCACCACCGATGCTCTACCCATCACCATCTGGGACGAAAACCCCGTTGGTAACGGCCAGGTCGGCCCAGTAGCCCGGGAACTACTCCGTCGCCTGCGCGCCGAATACACCGATCCGACCTCAACTTTTCTAGTTGATTTTTATGACTAAACTAAAGAACCTATTGAAAGATTACCTCACCCAAGTGGAACCGGTCCAGAAAGGCTGGCTAACACCAACAACGGAAATCACAGCCAAGGCAGAAGGCAGTGCCCCTTCAACTCTCGTCTCTAACCATGCTCATCGCTGCTAATCAGACCATGCTACTACCCAGTAAATCTAGTATACGTAACTTAAACCTAAAATTATCGGCGGCACACTGCGCACTAAGATTAGCGTCAATCTAAAAATTACGAAGACTGCCTAAAGTTAGAAATGAAGCTAAGAAAGTAAGGACACCCCTATCGCTGGACGCCAACACTATTATACACTTAAGCACTTTTGGAGGAAATCGTATCTTTCGTCGCCACCCTGGCCAGGGAATGCGACAGGACGCTAGGTACTACTGTACCATCTATGACGCGCTGGTCTATTACAAAAAGAACCTCAGTAATATCACCGCTGACGAATAGCTGAGGGTCGCCCGGACCATACGGAAGACAATATGAATTTTTCACCATTCACACCGGTCTCAATCTTATGACGACCTCCCACTTCAAAACAAATAATTCCCGGATTACGAACATAATCTCCTGGGATAACTCTTTGATACTTAACTAGATGGAGATAGCCGCCAGTAAAAATTATTTCTATGAACACCTTGATGAACTACTAAATGTTTACCAAAAATACGACGTGTATCACTCTCACCCTAGGCGACTCCTACCACACTGGTACCCTCCACGATGCTACCGATGCTACTCAGATCAAAAAATTGATCATTTTAAACAAATTGCCCCGGTACGCTTAAGCCCAAACAAATTCAAGTAATAATTAAAGAAGTAAAGCATATGCCTTTAGATCAAATTGAGACAGCCATAAAATTACAGTAAAACCCTTCCCACGGCACGCCTTTTTATGTGTCGGGGCTACTATTGATAGATATCACCCTCGATTACGACCATATTACTTCCGCCATCGGCAACACCCTAATGGCTTAGCATAGAACCACCTTCTTCTATTATGTACCCTCAGCTAAAAACCTACGACTACCAACGCTGAAAGATATGAAGGAGAACCTCATCGCGGCCAAAACTGCGACACATACGGCCGATTTGGTCAAGGGACTACTCAGTACAGCGGACTTTAGATTGGGAACGGATATTCACCCCGACCCTGAATTCGGAAAAATTCCACCGCTACATGTAAAATCGAGGCTAGAAAAAAAGACACCTACTTTATATATGGTAACATATACGCCGCGCAGAATATAAACTAGATTCTGACCGGAGAAACAATAACCGCTAAATAAACCGGATTTTCAGGAACGTATAAATATGACGACTAAAAGTTTAATGGTAGTAGGCACCGCTTCTTCGGTCGGTAAAAGCCTTCTGGTCACCGCCTTCTGCCGCATCTTCAAACGGCACGGCTGGTCGGTGGCCCCTTTTAAATCTCAGAATATGTCGCTCAATTCCTTCGTCACCGCCGAAGGCCACGAAATAGGCCGAGCCCAGGCCACCCAAGCGGAGGCTGCCGGTCTGCCCCCCTCGGCCCTAATGAATCCCATTTTACTAAAACCCACCACTAATAAAAAAAGCCAGGTTATCGTGAACGGCCAAGTGGAAGCTCATCTCTCAGCTAAAGAATACTATACCGCCAAAAATCACTTCATCCCCCATGTCATGGCCGCCTTCAACACTCTGGCTAGCCGACACCAGGCCGTCATCATTGAAGGGGCCGGTAGCCCGGCTGAGATCAACCTAACTAAGGACGATTTCGTCAATATGGGACTGGCCGCCCTTACCGGGGCCCCAGTCATCCTAACCGGCGACATTGACCGGGGAGGAGTTTTCGCCGCCCTTTACGGCACGGTTAAACTATTACCGGCAGCAGATCAGGCCCGCATCAAAGCTCTTATCATTAACAAGTTCCGAGGCGATCTCAAAATTCTGGAGCCGGGGCTCCGGCAAATTGAAACTAGACTGAGACTCCCGGTTCTGGGGGTTATTCCTTATGAAAAGTTTGCTCTGGATGAAGAAGACAGCCTGACCGACCGTCTCAACTTCAAAAGCGGCCCAGGCCGGGTTAACATCGCGGTAATTCAACTACCGCACCTATCTAACTTCACCGACTTCGCCGCTCTGGACGCCCTACCCGAGGCCGCTCTCAATTATATCCTAACCCCAGCGGAGCTGGCCGCCGCTGATCTAATCATCATTCCAGGTTCCAAAAATACTATTGAAGATATAATTTTTCTGGAAGAGAGCGGCCTGGCTGGAGAAATAAAACGTCTGGCCGCAGCCGGTCGGGCCATCTGCGGTCTCTGCGGCGGCTTTCAGATTCTAGGCCAAACCATTCACGACCCCCACGGGCTGGAAAGTTCGCGCCAGATCCACCCAGGCCTAGGACTTCTGGATGCGGAGACGGTTTTAGCTAAAACCAAGCACACCGTCCAAACCACCTACTGTCTGCAAGAGACCGGAGGTCCCCTAGCTGGAACCGGAGGCCTTATGCTGCACGGTTATGAAATTCACCATGGAGAAACCCGTCTCGGCCCCAAACAAAAGCCCCTAGCCAAGTCTCTAGCTGACGGTTCCCCTCAGGGCGCAGTTAGCTCAGACGGGCGTATCTTCGCCAGCTATCTTCACGGTTTTTTCGATAACTTGGACTTCACCCGTCGCCTACTAGCAGGCCTGAGGCGCCTGAAAGGCGAAATGATAACGCCCCCGGAAAGCACGATCACAGCCAACCTACCGACTTCTTATCAAGATTTAAAAGAAAGAGAATACGAACGTCTAGCTAATCTAGTAGAAACCCTAATCCCCTTTAACCGGCTTCTGGCCATCATGAACGGGGTTCCACATGAACTAGAACATCTACCACACGGACCCCGACCTCGGGGATAGTCAGAGAAAGCAACCGGTATTTAACCTGAGCGGCGATAAGGTGACCAGCGGTAACAGTAATCTGACCATCAACCAAAATGTGTAGATTTACTTCCACCGCCCCGGAACCCAAAAAGCGGGTGCGAAGCTTGTGAACGGCCAGAACACCAGAAGTTTCGGCTACCGCCGCATGAATGACAGCGCAAAGTTTGTGATCGGCACTAGCATCAAGCAGAGTGGCTAAGGTAGAACATGAAATCTCCCAAGCGGCCGCCAACAGCATTACAGCCACCACCACAGTGCCGACCGGGTCAAGATACCAAAAATTGTGACCCAGACTCGCCCCGACCACGCCAACGCCGATAGTAATGACCGGTGGAATAGAACTTAAGGCATCAAATCGGTGATGCCAGGCGTTGGCCAGAAGAGCCGGAGACCCGAGAGTAAGCCCCCTACTCATAGTCCAGCGGTAAAGAATTTCTTTGGTGATAATAGAGGCTAGCGACACAATCAGGGCGACCCATGTAGCTAGAGTCGCAGCCAAAGGATTGGCGACGTCCCCTTTAACCACCAAAGACAAACTCAAAACCGCCCGCCAGCCCAAAACTAAACCCACTAGAGCTAGAAACAGGCCGATAGTTAGAGTAGCCATAGTTTCGATTTTTCGATGGCCGTATTGGTGATGTTCATCGGCTGGCGCCGCCCAGTAACGAACGCCAACTAAAACAATCGCATCAGTGGCAAGATCCGACAGACTATGGATCGCATCGGCTAAAAGAGTACCACTGCCAGACCACCAACCTCCACCAGCTTTAGCTAGAATCAGGATAATATTCCCAATCACCCCAGCCCAGGTGACACGATAAATATCCCGTACGGCCGTCTGGTCTAAGGTTGCTTCTCCACTTAACGATAGAACATCATCGAAACGAAAGCTTCCCCTCATGGCTTAATGCTCTCAATCTTAAATCAAAGCCACCCCTATACTCAGTGGTGGTCTACTCACCCCTATAAAGGGTTAGTACGGTAGTGCATAAGGATGCATCGAATATTTTGCTGAATACACTATATTCATAGGCTTACCCCTAAGGGGATTGTTCCTTTTTGCTCTTATTTAACGATTCATCCGTAAACGAGACTATATGTTCCTTCAATGTCAATTAGTTAACCATTAAATCTTCCCGTAGTTATCTCCTGATCTATTCCACTACCATTTTCATATTCTTACCTACCGTGTCAACATAGCACACACAGCACCAGAAGTGCCTGTACCTAATGTTTATATTTCAGATTAGCATACCTATCAAATATTATTAGTAAGCTTTACCCTTCAAATAACTTATTACCTCTAATAAACTATACTTCGGCGGTATCACTATAACTATATAAATATAATTAGAACAACACTCAGCCTCTATTATTTCTAAACCTTTCCTTTCGTATAGCTTATTTAATATTTTGGCTACATTGACCTTAAGCTTCCCATTAATCACTTGACTACGGTACTTTGACATAAATATAATTATGATACTTATATTCCTATCTCATATATGCTAAACTGTTCTCGTTCATTCGGCTAGCCTCCTTATGTTTTCTTGATACGGTTAATAAACCTTCACTATTTTAACATTCGAAAGCTTCTTTAAATTAAAGCTAATACTAAAAAATGTCTACCCGAAGTATAGTTAGTAATTTTTTTAAGCTTAAGCACACGATAATATAAGGTATTTGTTATGAATGTTCAAACAATAGTCGTTATTATGATCGCCGGAATCTGCGCTGCGTTCATCATTAGCCAGGTCATCCAAGCCGCCAATGGCAAAGACAGCTACAGCTGTATCTGTGGTTGCGACAGCCAAAACTCCGGTCCAAGCTGCCCGAAAAAAACCAAGACCAGAAAGACTAACCCTATCCCAACTCCCGTCAATCTTCCGTTAGCTGGCGACGGGCTAGCTCCCGATAACCAATATCACGACGATAATAGCTGTTTTTAAAATGAATCGCCCTAACGCGGTCATAGGCTTTCAAAAGAGCCTTTTCCAAAGTTAAATCCCGTGCGACAATAGTCATAACCCGACCCCCAGAGGTGACGATTTCGCCGTTCTGGTTAACGGCAGTACCGCCGTGGAAGATCAAGGAAGCCCCCGCCCGGGAAGGTATCTTTTCAGTGACAACTAGACCAGTATCAAAATCATCGGGGTAGCCACCGGAGGCAACAACCACGGCGACGGAGGCTTCATCACGCCACTCAATAGTCTGCCCGGCCAGGGTTCCGCCCGCGCAAGCTAGCATGATTTCTACCAAGTCCGATTTTAAAATAGGGACCAGCACCTGGGCTTCCGGATCCCCGAAACGAGCGTTATATTCGATCACCTGCGGCCCCTGGTAGGGGGAACCTGAGGCCGGCAGCATAAGACCGCAATAAAGACAACCGCGAAAATCCAGTCCTTCGGCCTTTAAACCGGCTAAAGTAGGCTTAATAATAGTTCTTTCGACCTGGGCGGCCACTTCTGAAGTATAGGCTGACACGGGGGAGTAAGCGCCCATACCACCAGTATTAGGACCAGTATCCCCCTCGCCTAAACGTTTATGATCCTGCACGGCGGGCATGGGAACAATAGTTTGCCCGTCAGTGAAACATAAGACACTAACTTCTTCCCCTTCAAGATAATCTTCGATGATCACAACTTCCCCGGCCACACCGAAACAGCGTTCTTCCATAGCCGCCCGAACGGCCGCTACCGCCTCACCCCGATCCCTGGCCACAGTCACCCCTTTCCCAGCAGCCAGACCAGCGACCTTGACCACAATAGGACCGTCAGGCCAGCCTTCAAGATAGCGTAACGCCTCACCGACCGAAGTAAAACTCGCCCAGGCCGCAGTAGGAATACCATGACGAACCATAAACTGTTTAGCGAAAACTTTGGAAGTCTCCAATCGAGCCGCCGTAGCTAAGGGTCCAAAAACCTTGAGGCCTATCGCCTCCAGATGGTTGACCAGACCCGCCGCTAGCGGAGATTCCGGGCCGATAACCACCAAACCCGGCCGCAGTTCCAAAGCGAAATTAATAAGTCCGTCTAAATCATCAACTTTAATGGGCGTTAATTTAGACATGCTATCCAACCCCGGATTACCGGGAGCCACATAAATATTTTTCGTCCGAGGACTATGCGACAGTTTCCAGGCCAGGGCATGTTCCCGAGCTCCACTACCGACTACCAGAATATTAATTTTATCGAAATGAGAGTTTTCTTGAAATTCTTTCATATTCCTCAGCCTTTTGGATAAAGAGCCCGATCACCATCAAATTAAATCTTAATTTGATAAAAATAATCAAGGTCAATTTGGAAGTAAAGAAAAAAAAAGACCGGCTTGACAAAAGGCTTGAAGAACTCACTCTCTGGATTTCCTCAAGACCTGGCCGTCGCCATCTTTTGGAGACTTTCTAGTTAGTCGCCTCTTTTTCGTGAACATATTCTCCGCTATTTACTAATCAGGCCCAAACATTCATTAGATCCAACCGAAGATTTTCACTTCGCCAGCTATTATATCAATCAAGTTTAACTAATTGTATCTTTACGCTCCACCACACACAAGACAGCCTTAGTGATCCAATTATAAAAAGGTATATATTTAAGAGTATATTCGTTATTTTTAATTTACTCCAACCCCTCTCGAGCTAATTTTCCCAGAAAGATTTTTCTTTCTTCCGAAGAAGATTTGGTGGCAATATTTCTATACTCTAATTCTATAATATAAGCTGTATAATTGAGGAGAATTATCACAACATCAGATCTGCCTCTAACCACCGATTCTTCAATACTAGTTCTGAAGTTAGTAATATTAATTAAAATAAAAAATAAAAGATGATAGAAGCTAGCTTAATTTATTTGATCGAATGTCTAATTTGGTAATTTTTCATATATTTGATAAGTAATGAAAACCAAACTTTGGAAAAGATCGTTTTAAATTTTACAGGATCTATAGTCGGAAGAACTTCTTTGCTCTTCTAAAAAAGGGTAACTACACTCTAACTGTTAGTCTCAGTTAATTCGGCCAGAAGAGGTTTATTAAAAAATTCCTTTACTTCAAAATTAGACGCGTTTAATAAATATAATTTACTATTGTTTCCACATACAAATTTATTAATAGTTAGCTAATTGGATTGAAACATAAAAGCTTAAAGAGTTATTCGCCCACCTCGACGGGATTGAAGCCCTAGTTAGTTATAGTTATTAATTTTAACAAATCATAATTTAAAGGCTGTTTTTTGATTACATTGATCAACAGAGTTGAAATGCTAAACTGGAACTAAAAGGCTCTAAATTTCTTACTATTTAATTTTTTTAAAAGAGAGGGTGGATTTAAAACACTTGTTTTTCCATCCTAAAAATAGCCAATATATCTTGAAAAAATTTTATCTCAAAAAAAGATTTCTATTCCACATAATTTAGAAATAATCCAGAACGGCAATATTCCATAATTTCAAACAGGTAATCCCCAAAAATAGAAAAAATCAGCTACTATAAAGCCGTAGATGCTAATAAATCTAGGTACAAACTTATATCTTTAAGATTATTCAGACCTGAAAAATAAACGTATTATAAATCTTAGTTATACCAGTTAAAAAGATAAAATGTAAATATTCATCCATCACTTTCAAGACTAAATAGAAACTAGACAGCACCTTAGCAATTAACTCAGACTAAATCTATATCCAAAATGTAATAACTATAAGATTATTGTATCCACCTATCAAAACCACGACTCTTTTAATATTTTTCTTTTATAGAGTCTTTACTAGCCCGCAAAGAACTGATCGGGGAGATCATATTTTAATATTTAGTTTAGCTTCTTCAACTATTAATTCAATTTCGCCAATGATACCTACTTCTAATGTCTCTAGATTTTCCCCGCTCACATCACCCATATTCAAATAAAGTGTCGGTTGCTTTTTAAAATCATAATTCGAAGAAATAATCCAGAAGTCCTTTAAAAATCCCTGTTCCTAAAAAAAGAGTTCTTCCCCGGCTAACAAAAGAAGAGGTTTATCGAATCAGTAGGAAAATGATAAAAAGCAACATTTTCCACCCTTAATTAATTTATAAATATACTCCATTTTATCAGTATATATAATATCCATCCTCTATAATTTCCCGGAAGGTCTGAGTACCTAGGGATAATTTTTTCATAATTTATATCCTTAATCTACCACGATTTTATTAAAAAATTATTTATTTTTTATAAAATATAAACGGGGTTACAAAACTAAGACCCTCTAGGGAATGATTATTTTAAAAGACAAGAAACCCGATCGCCTGGGGTAAGAGACGATGTTCTTCGGTTAAAATACGAGTACTCAGGGTTTCTTCAGTATCGTCTGACTGAACCGGCACCACCGCTTGAGCAATAATCCGACCACCGTCCACTACCCCATTAACGTAATGCACCGTACAGCCGGAAAATTTAACCCCATAGTCTAGAGCCTGCCGCTGGGCGCTCAGACCGGGGAAAGATGGTAATAGAGATGGATGAATATTAATAATCTTGTTGGGAAAGGCGCTCAGAAGGGTTGGCCCCACTAGACGCATGAAACCCGCTAGCACCACCAGGCGGACGCCGTACCGAAGAAGCGTCCGAACGATTTCTTCTTCAAAAGCAGTGCGCCCAGAGAAAGCAGCCCGTTCAAACAAAATGGCCGGAAGCCCCCGACGACTAGCCAAGTCTAAAGCCAAGGCCCCCGGTTGATCGCAAATAACTACCTTGATCGTGGCGACCAAGCGGCCGGTCTCAATAGCTTCCGCAATAGCATCCAGGTTGCTACCCCGGCCGCTAACCAGAACTCCCAGAGGTAAAGAATCAGCCATCAGTCACCCCCGAAATAATAACCCGCCTCTCCCCTCGCTCCAGATGCCCTAAGCGGAAAACCGTTTCACCCTCTTTTTGCAGAGCGGCTACAGCCCCTTCAACCTTAGAGCTCGGCACGATCACCGCTAGACCAATACCCATATTAAAAGTGCGGAACATTTCAAAATCCGTCACCCCACCCCACTGCTGAAGCAAATGAAAAATCGGCGGTACGACCCAGGCCGATGGGTCTATGACTATCGCTAAGCCCTCCGGCAAAACCCGAGGCAGATTTTCCTGAAATCCGCCCCCAGTCAGATGCACCAGAGCTTTAACTTGAAAAGGGGCCAAAAGGGGTAAAATAATTTTAGGGTAAAGGCGAGTCGGAGTCAGAAGCTCTTCCCCCAAAGGACAACCAAGTTCTTCAATATAATCGTCTACTTTTAATTTCAAGTAGTCAAAGCAAATTTTTCGCACTAAGGAGTAGCCATTGGCGTGGAGTCCGCTGGAAGCCAGACCCAACACCTGATCCCCAGGGACCAGGTCCGGTGAGGGTAAAAGCCTAGCTCGCTCCGTCACCCCAACACAAAAGCCGGCCAAATCATATTCACCCTCGGGATAAAAACCAATCATTTCAGCTGTTTCTCCACCGATAAGAGCACAACCAGCCTCCCGACAGCCGGCGGCTATACCATCAACGACTAGAGTAAGCTGTTCCGGATCTAGGCGACCGCAAGAAAAATAGTCCAGAAAGAACAACGGTTCGGCTCCCTGAGCTAGTACATCATTGACGCACATGGCCACTAAATCCCGTCCGATGGTCTCATGACGGTTCATCATAAAAACAATCTTAAGCTTAGTACCCACCCCGTCTGTGCCGGAGACCAAAACCGGTTCTTGATAGCGGCCGGGCAACAAAGCAAATAGACCCCCAAAGCCACCAATCTCACCTAAAACCTCCGGACGGCGGGTAGAATGCACGGCGGCCCGAATTTTTTCCACCGCCAAATTTCCAGCCTCTATATCCACCCCGGA
>LQAA01000148.1 GCA_001577715.1 Candidatus Adiutrix intracellularis
CTGAGAAGAGCTGGCCTTAAAATAAGACCGGATTTAGGTTTTTAAGAACTCAGTTCCTTTACTGAGTTGCTTTTCAAAAAAACGTATAAGCAAAAGATCTTTCCGGGAAGTTTATCTTTCTTCCTCCTTCCTTTGCATATTTCTTCGGGTACGAATCCGACCTGTTTACATAACGTCAAACCAAACTTACGCCACAACAACTGCAATCCTTCAAATCACTACCCTACCCATTAGGATTAAAGATTATTTCCTCATAAATTAGTTTTAAGTATATCATAGCCAATTGGCTCTGGCAACTTGTTAATTAAGATTGCAGTAATTCTCATTTTAAAGTTACGTAATAATAATGAAAGATGAATTAGTATATTTATGATAATGAGACACCAAATATAATAGTTCTGAGGAGTGAATTCCAGGAGATGAAGAATATGACGCTGAACAAGTTGAATTTCCTTCCAGCCCCTTATATCGATATCCTCTTCGGCCTTTGCCTTAAGCAAACCTCCACAAAGACAAGCCGTCTAGTTCAATTCAGGTAAAGATGAAATTAAATTCGGACCAGCGCAAAGCAGCTTTTTATTCGCAGCCTTGTTTCTTATCCCCGTCTTGCAGGATTATAAATTTTGGGTCCAAGGACGGAACTATATTTTGGCCCAACGCGACAATAGCTTATACTAAAAATTTGTAAAAATATTCTACACCCCTAGCAGATATAATTACCCAACTAAATCTATACATTTTAAAAAATAATTTGTAAATTGGAACGACCATGGCAGTCCTTAAAGATTACGTTACTGAGCCAGAAAAAAGACTCAGTATGGTAAAAATAAAAACTGCCGCTAAGCAAATATCAGACATGAAACTGAAAAACATCTCCAGCGTCTCTTCAACCTGCACCTAAAGCTAAGGATATATATTTCTCTAAATGTTCCATAGGTATATTTTAATATAAATTCAAAGATACTATGATAGACTCAATACAAAATATGTCAAAATAAGAATGCCAGTCCCAACCCCGGGGAGTTGGAAGATTCCGCAAGCTAACTCAAAAAATTTTTCAACCTTATTTTGCTAAATTACTAACCTAGACCTACCTCTAGTTGCGGTCGACGATCTGCCCGTTCTGGTGGTACCATCGCAAGGAAATAATTTAAAACTGACCACCACCACGGGCAAAGCCACCAAAACTATTCACAGGATATATTTTTTTGCAGGTGAAGATTTCCAAGTTAAATGGTAAAAAATATACCTACTTTGTATAGGAAAAATTAATCTCCTGCTATAGCAATTAAAAAAAAGAGTGCTCCCTCATGGTACAAGTGTATTAGCCGTCCAGATGTGCTCTGATCAGTTGCGCCCGTGTTCAAAACGAGTTTCCTAAATGACGGCCCGCTCTAGAACCACAACACAAACGGTTTACTCGGCTAAATTATTAATAGGTTCAATTTCTAGGTTGGTAATGAAGTATAAATATAAATTGCTACCTTTTTAAAAACTTCTACCGATCGATAAACTGATATTCTAAACGCCGTAAAAAGCGTCCTCAAAAAACACAGGTTCAAAAATGATAACCATTTCTTTCCAGCCTCAATTATATTTAACAAGGGTCGTTCGGGTGGAACATCCAAGATCTCTTCATAGAGAACCTTTAAAATAGCGGATTTTTTCTTTAAGCTATCAGCTGTTTCTCTTTGACTGGCAATGACATCCCAATACTTTAGCTATAAAAGATTCCAAAGACGAATACGGAGTATGAATATTGTCTTTTAAAAAAGCCAAACAAGCAACAAAATTCGAATAGATAAACCTGTTATTAATAACTTCAGACGATATCTGGCTACGATAATTTTCTCCACAACATTTATTATGTTGTTGCACGATATCTTCATCTAATTCGGTAATTAACTCTCCACCGCAACCACAGATTTTTGGCTCTGAGGTAAAAGTTCTGATTCTATCAAATTTTTCAAAAATAAAAATCGTACAGAAACAGGATTTATTCCCTAATTACGCTCCGACTTTACATTTTTTACCGTACGTCTTTTTATTGATGAAGATTATTACTATCAGACGATGGGAACTTTGACGAGTTGTTAGAGTTTTTCGAGCTCCAGCCAGTTTAGTTTCTAACTCAGTAACTTTTAATAATCACCGTTAACCGATTCGTTTTATATTTGTTATATTCAAGAAACTTTGGCTGAACTATAAATCACCAGCCCACTACAAAAATATTTTAAATAACAAGAGGTTGAAATATTATTACTTCCTTTAATTATCAAATTATTTATTTCGATCGAAACGGTTAAAGATATTTTAGTTAATTAGCTAATGATTTGTTTTTTCGTGTGTGCTAACGTATCTAATCTTCATAATCTTGATTTCTAAATCAATAACCTTCTAAGTCACCACATTAAGTTAGATTCTATTTATTAATATTACCAAGCTAATGCCTTGTAGCTTCTGGATATTCAGCAGATATCTTGAATATGCTATCCATACTTCAATTAATAAGCGAACTTTGCCAAAAAATAATCTAATTTTAGACAAGACGAAACCATACGACTCGCTAAAATTATCTTTTTAAAGTAATATTAATACTATATCCCTTAACGGGGCATGAATTGAAACAAGCAAATAAACGGTCTGAGGCTAGTGAATCGCTGAAAAGATGATAAGCCTGAAAATTTACATAAACGTTTGCTGTCTTAATCGCTTTTTATAGTCTGTCTGGAGAATTAAGCAACTAAAATACCAAAAAGTATCGCCTACATATGACGAATGAAAGAACTTAGCCGGCCCATTTAAAAATATTTATTCGTTTTTTTAGCCGGATACGTTATTTTTAAAAAATAGGTTTTTTTGAAAGCCTGAAAAACTAACCCTTATAGAATAACTAGCTCCATAATAGAAAAGGTTATTGTGTGCTTAACTTAAAAAACTACTACCTCTTTGAGCAAAATATTACGTACCTTGTTTGAAAGAAACGGTTTTGAAATATATAGAGGTTACTTGCTACCCTGATCATATTCACATGTTTATGAGAATATTACTAAAATACAATATATTAGAAGTAATAGACTATCTAACAAGGTAAACACTCATTGATGACACCTAATAGATAGGCTAATCTAAAGTACAAGTATGGCAACAGGCACTTACAATATCGTAGATGTTATATAGATACGGTAGATAGTCAAGCTTTAAATTTTTTTTAAAACTAGATATTAACTCAAGCGTGGCGAGTTCTATCAGCATAAAACACGACTTAAAGTCTCAAACTTACCAATTGCGAATAAAGCTTTACCTTCCGCGTCTATTTCATAGAGTTGAAAGCGACAATAACCATGAGGACGTTAATCTTATTTCCCAGAGTTCTTTTCAGAAAAGTTCGAAATCTTCGAAAATCTAGTTTAAGACATCCAATAACTAGTTCTATTGCATTACGTTGTTTAATGCATTCTCTATTTTTTTGTTTTTTAAATTTAATATTTTTTTGACTTCGATATCCTGGTATTGATATTTGAACTCTTTTAAACTATTTTACGGCCTTGATAACCTCAATCACAAATCTCTAATTTCTAGTTTATAGTTTAAACTTCTGGTTATTTATTGGATTATATCATCAAGCGTGTTGCCACTGTAGAAGGCTCGGTCAAAAATTTTAATGCCTACACTCACACCATGAATCTTAGTCACTACTATTGAAATTTTGAGTCAACCTCGTGTTTTTTGTGCTTTTTACCTTTAGCTAAACATCATATTTTTCAGCTTATGTAAACTATAAATTTTATTTTATCTTTTTACTGTTAAGTCAAAAACACTCGGAAAACTTAAATCGGTCTTGATAAATTTCTAAATCAACTGTTAGTTTTTTTCGCTTAATTCTACGAAACAAGAGCAAGGCAATAATTTTAAGGTAATTCCTAGTTTTCTTTACTTCTTTGCTCTCTTTTTAGGACTCCTATAAAAATTAATTATTCTGATATTTTCTTTATCTCTTTTTTTTGTAGCTATAACGTAAAAAAGCCTGTAACTAACACTATCTTACAAAAACAAGTTATCATTAAACTCTAATATATTAACGGAAATACGTTAAATTAAAAGATAGTAGACTACATCAGAAGTTAATAACGGGAAGACCTACCGGTTACCTAACTAACATTAAAGAAATACATCAAGCCGTTTACGGATGAGTCGGTAAATAACGGTAACCAAAAATAGCCCCTTTAGAAATACACCTGTAAACATAGTGCGCTTAGAAAATTATTCAGCATGCCCTTATCAGGTTGCTGCCGTACCACTCTTTATAAGAATGAGTAGGCCACCCGCTAAGCGGATGGTCCTATTCTATAACTGAAGAGGTGATTATTTAAGATAAGCTGGCCGCTACCGACTACTGAAGCTAGCACATCTAACAGGAACTGAGCCATTGATATCTCCCTTCTGGAGAAAACCCCAATTGTAAACCGGATTCAACCTAGGTAATTTCTATATCTCTATAATTAAATTCTGAATTCTCCAGTATACTCGCCAGTCATTTATAAGCAATTTTCGGGCAGTTAGTGTGGCCTAAAACTAACTATGTGTGCCCCGAAACTGATAAATAACCGCCCCGAAATTAAGGTTAGGCAACGTAAAATTACAATTTTTATCCGGCCCTGACCCTAAATAGCAATCCGCCTAGTTAAACGGGCTATATATTTGCTCAGAAAATATTTATACCTTCCTCTATATAGGCAAGGCTTTGGCTCACTGTTTGCATATTGTTTTGTTAACACGATTAAAATCCATTCTGCCTTCAACTAAATTACCCCTAGCCCTTCGGGCTAAACTAAATCTTTAAGGAGAGATAACATGAAAAAAGGTTTCACCCTCATTGAACTAATGATCGTTGTAGCTATTATTGCTATTCTAGCCATGATCGCCGTCCCTATGTTCCAGCGCTATATGGAACAGGCCCACAATAGCTCCGCTCAAGCCGTTCTACACAATATCGGCTTGGCCCAGGCTTCTCTAACCAACGATGGTGAAGATGTCTGTACAGCTATGACCCAAGAAGATTTTGATCAACTTAGTACATTCGGCTTCCGGCCTGACCCGAATGTTGGTCTGCTAATTAGACCTGGCACCACAGGTTCTGATACCACCTATGAAGTTTGGGCCGCTCATAAAGCTGCTGGTTCGTCTTTGTTTGTTTACAGTGATACCTCTGGCTCCGATGCTACTCTGGTTGATACTGATGCTAAAGCTAAGGAACTGAACACCGTGATACCTGACAAGTTATACATTATCACAACGGAACAAGATGGTACAGACACTGCTGGTAATCCAAAATATACAATTAATACAGATACCGAGGTCATGATTACTGGTCCACCTTATAAAGTTACTAAATAAGTGTTAACTTTAGAAAATTTTACCTGGGGCTCCAAACTATATTGGAGCCCCGGTTTTTTATAATCTTCGTCAAGAGCATTTTGTATGCTATGCGCGGGGGAACATAATAGCAAACGGATAAAGTATCACACCTTCATCAAGAAGAATTTCACAATTGGACTTTTTAACTCATCAAACAAATCTAAAACCGTACTTAGAAAGAATATCTTATTATAAACTATATAATTATTTATAAAAATATGATAGCTCACTTTTTGTTAAACTTTTCTGACGGACTAGATTTTTAATTAGCTTTTTGGAAGTTTAATTAACGTGATGGAGAATAAAGAAATCTATTTTAGCAGGTTAATATTATAATTATAGAATATTAACACAAAGTTATCTTTACTGGAAAAGTTAAAAAATAAAAGTACTCCTACTAAAAGGATCTTTAGCCTGGAATTATATCTAGGTTATTTTTAGATATTAATGGGGCTAATATTAGCGATGATGAAAACCATCATCTTGTCTTTTTGGTGTTACTTGTATTATTGCTCTTAAAGGGCCACCTCAGAAAAGGCAAGCAATACAAACTAGGCACCCAGATAGAACGAACCATTATATTCCTCCTCTCTCAGAATACCGCCGATAGCTACAGTGTCACAATCTTTGACTATTAGTTTGGTTTTAGCTTAATTAGTATTGATGGCCATATTACCTCCAGGAATCACGGAATCATTTTTAAGATTAATTTCTAAAGTAATAATCTGTCCGTTTCCCTCAATATGCGACTTGACCTTCAGTTCCATAGATACTTCTTTAATTTTAGTGTTGGAGGCGATAGTAGGCGAGTCCCCGCTTTGATAGAAACTGGACCCTGCTTGATGAAACCGTCCTGATCGTTCGCGATCATGATGTGTGGGTCCGAAATAAACGAGAGTTACCGGTACTTTCGGTAACTTCGATCCGGATATTCAGCAGCAGATTGTTAGGCTTATTAAGAACGGCTACGCCTAGTTGGCTAACAGCAGTACCTTTAATGTCGCCGCTATCACCGAGTATTATACCGAAAATAGACACGCTTAAATACCGTTTAAGCCGAGAGCGTAGCTGGCACCCCTGTCGTACATTCAGTTTATTTATTAAGTTAAACTCGACTATAACTATACGAGCTTTGATGATAATCTACTGAACTACCTTATCGACGCGGAAATTTTTTAGCTCATGAAACCGATTGTGCCGGAGTTATTCTCCACATACATAAATATCGTTGCCTACGGCAACTGTTTTACCCCGAGCGATTAAAAGTTTTTTAATTCAACGGGCACCAAGCCGATGAAAGTATATATTAGGAGTATAGACTTTTTAACCAGGGGAGCTACCAACTCATAGCAGCTTGATCAGCTACCGTCCGTTCCCAGCCGGAACGAAAGTTTTGCAAAGTTGGTAGATCATAAATAGTTAAACTGTTATCTAATTTATCAACCCCCAAGTTCTACAAAAATAAGACTATATTTATGGACTGGTCCCAGGGCACGTCTTTCAATTTCAGCGTGACCTTACCCTTGACATTGTCGGAAACCACAATGTTCTTACCATAGACTTCGTCCACGATACGAATTATATTACGCAGACCAATATTCTAAAAATTTAGGAAACTACGCCCGCCGATATAACCCTTATTGGCCTCGTAATGCACGGCCTAAGAGCCGGGCTACTCATTCTGGTTTACTTTAAAATTAGGATTCTGATCGGCGGCGACAACGAAACCTAGCCTAAGTTTTCGACCAAGAGAAATTGAGAGATCGATCCTTTATTCGAAATCACCAGAATAAAACTACCCTGCAATTCAGCTAAGTTAGCGTCCACCTCACCCAAAGCCAGAAAATATCGTTAGCACTAGCACCAAAGGAACTTGCTTTAAGCTTAAGTCAAAACAATCTCCTTGTTCGCAGACGAAGTCATTAAAATTAGCCGCCCAAAAAATCCGTCGATTTTAAAGTTCAGGCCAGAGAGATCCGCGATAAACGCAGGCTACTAATCAGACTATTTTTTATATCGATCCCCTAAAACTAAGTCTTAAACAGTTTTCCAATATTTTTTAGATTAGGGGCCCACTTCTTCCCACTCCATTAACCCAGGCAAAGGCATAAATTCAGGCCAGAGGAGCCGCTGATTCACCCCCCTCCGTCAATCTACTCAGTCAAACCAGGCTGCTGACGTCTTCCATGCTCAGTTTTATTTCCATAATCCTGACGGTGCATTACCCCCCTCCCCCCCCCAGGGGGGGTAACCTCCACTCCTAACTATAAAAAGACTTTTATCGATACCATGCCTTTAATCGCATCCGATATGGACACCCCCCCACCGTAGAATATAACCGGCTTCAATCTCATCTTCATTGGTACCGGATTCAGTTAAATATAAAAATCGCCACCGATTTCAGCTGGCTCAGCTTTAGGCATAAAATAGGCGTAACCTTACTTAAATCTTCGTTGCTTTAAGTGATGTTTTCCAGCTTACCTATTGCCCTCTTGATTAGGGAAAATTTTTATAAAAATACTCAATCTGTAATTACTATTTAATCTATCACAAGTACTTAAGAAACTACCCGGCCCATGCCTAATTCTATCTAGACCATTTCATTAAAGAAACATAATTTTTATCAACAAACTAATTTTTGAAAATCTAAAGTTATAAGTTAAGACTTCTAAGATAATTACAGCAGCTATTTTAGCTTTATCATCAATTCAGAACGGAAGCTTATGCAATTACCTATATTAAATTGCAAAAATACGGAGAACCTTTACAAAATTAGCTCTTTAAGACCCTAACGATAAAAAACCAATTTTTTGGTTAGGCATTTTTACAAAGATGGTAATTCATCACTAGGTCACTTCATCACCAACCCGGAAATTAAACTTACCAGTAACTTCGCCAAACAATCCATTTGTTTTATATTTCTGGATAGGGCCGTCAATCAAGAAACTCATTCCAAAACTAAGCATAACTACTCAAAATGCATCTGAACAACTACTGCTACTTAAACCATAAGCAAGTACTCCTTCTTCCAATTTCTACGTCAGGCCATTAACTCTTTCTATATAAAATAGGCATATCCTTAACTATTCAATTTGTAAACTAACTCCCACCTGCAAAAAAAAACACGTCCCTTGAACATTTACGAACATTTTACCCGACACTGCTACGCCCCGTTTATAAATCTGCTTGTCTATCAAAAAATTATTAAGATCACGTTTCTTGAATTGCGGAGTAATTCCGCCCTCATTATACCGATACCGTTAACCGTATTAACACTCGCCTCTATATCACTTTCAAAAATATTACCTTTTATGGCTGACAACAGCCAAATTGCCTCAATCTCAGTAATACCAATCGTACTGAATAACGATTCTTGACTTGTATTTAACATCCTCCAACGCAGATTTTACCTCAACCGTATAATCTATAACTATAGATCTCAATATTCTCAATAAGTTCCCGTAAGAAAAAACTTTCGAACAGGAATTCTGCTTGCTTTTTGCCGCATCTACTACTCCAGCCTCATTCATCCGCTTCCTCTACTTGACCCATCCATATCATCCCTCTCTCCTCCACGAATTCCATCTCCACATCAAACTCCGGTATATGAACGCTATCCACCCCAAGATTCGCTACTAGCTCCGACTAAGTACCATCTAAGGATTTAAATACAACTTTATACTGACAAATATACGAACTATTTATCGAAATGTTAATCCTTTATTGTAACTATACATAATAAAGAAAAGACCTAAGCTATTTATTTTATTGCAGCTTAGGTCTATATAGAACAATATATTACTATAGTTTGGCGGAGGGAGAGGGATTCGAACCCCCGAAACTTTCATTCAACGGTTTTCAAGACCGCCGCCTTAAACCACTCGGCCATCCCTCCCTATTGTAGTAGCCGGACTCTTTTCAGCTAGCGACAACCACACGCTGTTTTTTATCGAATTGAGACAAATACTTAGGTAGCCCCGTCCCGGAAGGGATCAAGCGGCCCATAATGACATTTTCCTTAAGTCCGGCCAGCTGATCGATTTTACCGGCTACCGCGGCCTCAGTGAGAACTTTGGTGGTTTCCTGAAAACTGGCCGCGGAGATAAAGCTCTCAGTGGAAAGCGAGGCCTTAGTGATACCCTGAAGAACCGGTTCGCCTGTAGCCGGGGTTTTCCCTTCGGCAATAAGATTCTCGTTTAATTCCTCAAAACGTAAACGATCGGTCGATTCACCAGATAATAAATCGCTGTCACCCGAAGCTTTGACTCGAACCTTCCTCAGCATCTGACGAACAATAACCTCAATGTGCTTGTCATTAATCTTAACGCCCTGAAGACGATAGACCTGTTGGACCTCATCAACTAAATACTTTGCCAAATCCTTAACCCCGCGAATAGCCAGAATGTCGTGGGGATTAGCCGCTCCATCCATTAACGGTTCGCCGGCTCGAATAAAATCGCTTTCATGCACAATGACGTGCTTACCCTTAGGAATAAGATACTCCTTAGATTCACCAATCTCTGGAGTAACAATGATCTTACGTTTACCTTTAGTCTGCCGACCGAAAGAGACAATGCCATCTATTTCACTGATAACAGCTACTTCCTTAGGTTTACGAACCTCAAAAAGTTCAGCCACCCGCGGTAGGCCACCGGTGATATCTTTAGTCTTGGTGGTTTCCCGTGGAATTTTAGCCAAAGCCTCCCCAGCGTGAACGCTAATTTTTTCTTCTACCATTAAAATGGCATTAACCGGTAAAGGGTAGACGGCCGGGGTGCCTTTAGAGTTCAGGAGAGATTTACCGGCAGCATCCAGAACAATAATACGAGGACGGACATCAGGCTGCTTAGATTCAATGATAACTTTAGAAGATTTACCGGTAACCTGATCGACTTTTTCGATCATAGTCTTACCTTCTTCCATATCCTCGAAAGCGATGAAGCCAGAAACCTCGGTGAGAATAGGGACAGTAAAAGGATCCCACTCAACAAATTCGCCAGGCTTATCAACGATCAACTGATAATCAGTCCCCAGACGTTTGATATCGCCCTCATTTTTAAGGTCGTATTCATCTAAAGTCTGGCCAGACTGATTCATAGCCGCAGTCACTTCCGGCCAGGCTTCTGCCAATTCCCGAGCACCTGGCACGGCGTTAATTTCGTCTTCAATCAGAAGGCCGTTCTGATTAATCAGGCCTCGGGAGCGGCCCCAGGTCAAAACGCGCTGGTAAAGAAGATTCAGAGCCTGGCGTAGGATAGCTAAGGTTTCTTTACTACCCAAGGCTTTAGCCAGTTTAGCGGCCCCGGCTTTCAGCTCCAAAGCGTATTGGGGCAAATCAACTTCGCTGATTTCGGCGGCCGGAACCACTTCAATGGCCTGACGGCCAACTGTGGCTAGAGGTTTAAGCCGCAGGTGGGCACCATAAATAAGTTCGTGCTTTTCCCGAGGTAGGTTATTTTCATCGCGAATAACAATTTCGCCCTTACGGCTCATAACCACCAAGTCGCCCCCGGAACTACGAACTAGGCGCACGTCCGGAGTAAATTCAACGGTACCAGATAGATCACTCGAAATAACATGCCGCTCAACCCGGCGGGAAGCGGTGCCGCCAATATGGAAGGTCCGCATAGTAAGCTGAGTACCAGGTTCACCGATAGATTGGGCGGCTATAATACCGATAGATTCGCCGATTTCGACCAGCTTACCGTGAGCCAGATCACGACCATAACATTTGGCGCAAACACCCCGCCGAGAACGACAGGTTAGCACCGACCGGATGCTTAAGTGATCAAAACCAACTTTTTCAATGGCCCCCGCCACTTCTTCATTAATTTCCTGCCCGTCGGCTACAATTAGACTGCCGTCTACCGGACTAACGATATCGCCCAGAACCGTGCGCCCCAACAAACGCTCAGCTAAGGGCTGGATGATTTCACCGGCCTCGCGTAAGGCCTCCACCTCAATACCATCACGGGTACCACAGTCTTTTTCCAGAATAATGCTATCCTGAGCTACATCCACTAAACGACGGGTCAAATAGCCGGAGTTAGCCGTCTTCAGAGCCGTATCGGCCAAGCCCTTACGGGCACCGTGAGTGGAGACGAAGTACTGCAAAACGGTTAGACCCTCGCGGAAGTTAGCAGTAATGGGCTGTTCAATAATTTCACCAGTGGGCTTAGCCATCAGACCGCGCATCCCAGCTAATTGGCGCATCTGATCTTTAGAACCGCGGGCGCCGCTATCGGCCATCATAAAAATGGGATTAAAGCCAGCCGGACCCTGAAATTCTTCCGACTTGCCGTCGAGCTTAGTAGTCTGAATCTCGCTCATCATTTCTGCGGCCACTTCATCCGAAGCTCTGGTCCAGATATCAACCACCTTATTATATTTTTCGCCCTCAGTAATGAGACCATCTTTGTACTGCCGCTCTACCTCATTAATCTCGGTCTGGGACACATTAATGATCTCATTTTTACGACCGGGAATGATCATGTTCGAAATACACAGCGAAATACCAGCTTTGGTAGCGAACTGGTACCCGAAATCCTTCAGGCGATCAGCCAAAAGCACCGTATCTTTAATACCACAGACCCGAAAACATTTGGAGATAAGGTTTTTCAGTTCCCCTTTCTTCATAACCCGGTTAACCGTTTCAAAACCTAGTTGGGGAGGGATAGTCTCGGCCAGTAATACTCGGCCGCAAGTGGTTTCCACCCGCTTAAGCTGCCCTTCTTGATCAGGCAAGCGCACCCAGATCCGGGCCTGCAGGTCCAAAGCACTAGCGTCATAAGCCATCCGTACCTCATCGGGACCAAAAAAGCTATTGCCCTCACCCTGGGCACCGGGTTTTTCCTTGGTCATGTAATAAATGCCCAGAACAATATCCTGGCTGGGAACTATGATGGGCTCACCGTTAGCCGGCGAAAGAATGTTGTTGGTACTCATCATTAGCACCCGGGCCTCAATCTGGCTTTCAATAGATAAAGGCACATGGACAGCCATCTGGTCGCCATCAAAGTCAGCATTAAAGGCCGAGCAGACCAGAGGATGAAGCTGAATGGCCTTGCCCTCGATCAAAATGGGTTCAAAAGCCTGAATACCAAGGCGGTGAAGGGTGGGCGCGCGGTTAAGCAGAATAGGATATTCCCGCACCAATTCCGAAAGGGTATCCCAGACCTCAGCAGTTTCCTTTTCTACCATCTTCTTCGCAGCTTTTATGGTACTGATAAAACCTTTCTTTTCCAACTGATGATAAATGAAGGGCTTGAAGAGTTCCAAAGCCATTTTTTTCGGTAAGCCACATTGGTGCAACCGCAAATCCGGCCCGATGACGATAACGGAGCGGCCGGAATAATCTACACGCTTGCCAAGCAAATTCTGTCGAAAACGTCCCTGTTTACCCTTGAGCATGTCGGAAAGAGACTTCAAAGGCCTTTTATTGGGCCCAGTAATAGTCTTACCACGCCGGCCGTTGTCGAACAGAACGTCTACCGCTTCCTGCAACATCCGTTTTTCATTACAGATGATAATTTCAGGGGCTCCGAGTTCGATAAGCCTCTTCAGGCGGTTGTTACGGTTGATAACCCGACGGTAAAGATCGTTTAAATCGCTGGTGGCAAAGCGGCCACCTTCAAGAGGCACCAGGGGCCGTAGGTCAGGCGGGAGAACAGGTACGACGTCCAAGATCATCCAAGCTGGGTCGTTACCACTGTCACGGAAAGCCTCAACTATACGCAACCGCTTGACTAGTTTTTTACGTTTGGCTTCGGAAGAAGTCTCAGCTAAATCCCGCCGCAGATCCTGGCTGAGCTGAGCGCAGTTTACCTGGCGGATCATTTTCTGCACCGCTTCGGCCCCGATGCCAACTTCAAAGTTTTCGGCCCCGTATTCCTCCTGAGTCTGACGATAACACTCTTCGGTCAGAATCTGGGCGCGAATGAGAGAAGTATCTTTAGGATCAATGACTACATAAGCCTCGAAATAAAGGACTTTTTCTAAATCCTTTAAAGTCATGTCTAAAAGGTTGCCTATTTTGGAGGGTAAACTTTTTAAAAACCAAATATGGGCCACGGGTGAGGCTAGTTCAATGTGGCCCATGCGTTCGCGGCGAACCTTAGATTGAATAACCTCGACCCCACATTTTTCACAAATAACCCCTCGGTGCTTCATGCGCTTGTATTTGCCACAATTACACTCATAATCCTTGGTGGGGCCAAAAATTTTGGCGCAAAACAACCCATCGCGCTCAGGTTTAAAAGTGCGATAATTTATGGTTTCAGGCTTTTTAACTTCGCCGTAGCTCCAGTCTCTAATCTTATCCGGACTAGCCAAAGCGATACGCACGCTGCTAAAGCTTAAGGGATCTTTGGGTTTTTGAAAATAGCTCAATATATCTTCCAAGGTTCTTCCTCCTGGTTATGAAAAACGGCATGCAATAAATCGAACAGAGCGCCTACCTAAGCCAATTCTGTCGCGATTGAATCGGACATAACTTCGGCCAAAGGTTCCGGGAGAGCGGCAATGTTCGCCTGCTCCACAGTCATTTCTTCAGGCAGATCACCTTTCATATCCACATCTAGAGCCAGCGATTGCAATTCTTTAACCAGAACGTTGAAACTTTCCGGAAGCCCGGCTTCTAGTACGTTATCACCCTTAACGATCTTTTCATACATCCGAGTACGACCGGCTACATCATCGCTCTTAACGGTCAAAAATTCCTGCAGACTGTAAGCAGCTCCGTAAGCTTCCATAGCCCAAACTTCCATTTCGCCCAGGCGCTGACCTCCAAACTGAGCCTTACCACCCAACGGTTGCTGAGTGACAAGGGAATAGGGACCGATGGACCGGGCATGAATCTTGTCATCCACAAGATGGTGAAGTTTGAGCATATACATGATACCCACTGTAACTTCGTTTTCAAAACGCTCCCCATTGCGGCCGTCGCGAAGTACCGTCTGCCCGATGTCCGGAAGTCCAGCTTCATTCAGAATAGCCTTAATCTCCACTTCTTCGGCTCCGTCAAAGACCGGGGTGGCCATGTGTAGACCATTCGCGGAGTGAGTGGCCAGTTCCAAAAGATCTTCGTCGCTCAAATCTTCGCAATAACGTTCAAAATCGGCATGACCCAAAATTCTTTTGAATTTCTGACGCAGGGCGGCCTGATTCGCCTGATCCACTAGTTCACCGATCTGCCGGCCCAATTCGCGGCTGGCCCAACCAAGGTGAGTTTCCATAATCTGACCCACATTCATACGACTAGGGACGCCCAGAGGGTTCAGAACCAAGTCCACCGGGGTACCATCTTCAAAAAAAGGCATATCCTCTTCCGGGAGAATTCGAGAAACTACACCCTTATTGCCGTGTCGGCCGGCCATCTTATCGCCCACCGAAAGTTTACGCTTCATAGCCACATAGACCTTAACCATTTTAATAACTCCCGGAGGCATCTCGTCGCCTTTTTTGAGTTTAGCCACCCGCTTTTCAAAAATAAGGCGGATGAGTTCCACCTGTTCTTCATAATAAGCCACAACCTTCCCCACTTCCTCAGCAATAGCCCCGGCCTTATCTTCCACCAACTGCACCCCAACCCAAGCAGAAGGTGAAATCTGGTCGAGGACCTCGGCGGTGATAATATCTTTTTTCTTCAGAACCAAAATGTTCCGATGCCCGTCGAAAACTTGGCCCCCCAAAGTTTTACCTTCTAGATATTCAGCCAACCTCGTCTGAGTATTTTTGATAATGATGTGAATCTCATCTTCCTGATCTTTCATCAAACGAGCAATTTCATCATTTTCAATCTGCTGGCAGCGTTCGTCTTTGTCAACGCCCTTACGATAAAAAACCCGTGCGTCAATAATGGTACCCTCAACTCCGGGCGGCACCCGCAAAGAAGTATCTTTAACGTCAGAGGCTTTTTCGCCAAAAATAGCCCGCAGCAGTTTTTCTTCCGGCGAAAGCTGAGTCTCACCTTTTGGGGTAATTTTACCGACCAGAATATGGCCGGGCCGAACCTCGGCTCCTATACGAATGATACCAGCCCGATCGAGATTAGCTAAGGAATCCTCGCCCAGATTAGGAATATCACGGGTTATTTCTTCGGGCCCGAGCTTAGTGTCGCGAGCCACAGTTTCAAACTCCTCAATATGTACCGAGGTGAAGATATCCTCTTTGACTAAGCGTTCAGAAACTAGAATTGAATCTTCAAAGTTATAACCGCCCCAGGTCATGAAAGCTACCATGACGTTGCGACCTAAAGCTAATTCACCCATTTCCGTGGATGGACCATCAGCTATAATCTGGCCTTTTTTAACTAGATCACCGGGCTTAACGATGGGCCGCTGATTGAAGCAGGTACTCTGATTAGTACGCTGGAATTTAGTGAGTTTATAAATGTTAACCCATTGACCAGATTTATCGGCTTCGCGATCAGTGTAGCGCACCACAATACGCGAAGCGTCGGCGTCTTCGACCACACCATCGTATTTAGCCACTACCGTGACTTCGGAATCCCGGGCTACAACAGATTCTATACCGGTACCTACTAGCGGCGCATCGGTACGTAAAAGGGGCACGGCCTGACGCTGCATATTGGAACCCATTAAAGCACGGTTGGCGTCATCATGTTCCAGAAAGGGCACCAAAGAGGCGGCCACGGAAACCAGCTGATTGGGGGAGACATCCATAAGCTTAACTTCTTCTTTGGGCACCAGCATAAATTCGCCATTAACATGGCAGGGTACCTGCTCGGCTAAAAAATGACCGTCGTTATCCAACTTCACGTTAGCCTGAGCCACGGGGAGGTCTTTTTCCTCCAGAGCCGTAAGATAGCGTACCTCGCCGGTGACACGCTTATTTTCCACCTTACGGTAAGGAGTTTCGATAAAACCGTACTCATTAACCCGAGCATAGGTGGATAAAGAGACAATAAGACCAATATTAGGACCTTCCGGCGTTTCAATAGGACAAATACGGCCGTAATGGGTCGGGTGGACATCGCGCACCTCAAACCCAGCTCGGTCACGAGTCAGCCCTCCAGGGCCTAAAGCCGAAAGGCGGCGCTTGTGGGTTATTTCCGACAGAGGGTTATTCTGATCCATAAACTGGCTAAGTTGAGAAGTCCCAAAAAATTCCTTAACCACAGCAGAGACAGGTTTGGAATTAATAAGGTCATGGGGCATCAAAGTATCGACTTCCTGCAAACTCATACGTTCCTTAATGGCCCGCTCCATACGTACCAGACCCATTCGATACTGATTTTCCAAAAGCTCGCCCACGGCCCGAACTCGCCGGTTCCCTAGATGATCAATATCATCAACTTCGCTGGTAGGGTCGTCTTTCAACTTAACCAGTTCCTTAACGGCAGTCAGAATATCCAGAGGCCGAAGCACCTGCACACCCAAATCAGCGGCCTGGCCGGTCTGACTCTGGTCACCAAAAAGGCGTAAATTTAGCTTCAAGCGACCCACCGGGGAAAGATCATAATGTTCGGGATTAAAAAAAAGGTTATCAAAAAAAGCCTGAGCCACTTCCAGAGTGGGCGGGGTGGAGGGGCGAATTTTACGGTAAATTTCCAGCACCGCCTCCTGGGTAGTCTCGACCTTATCTAAAGTTAAAGTATCGCGGAAAGATGAACTTATGTTGGAATTATCAATAAACAGAAGCGGCAGTTCAGTGATTCCAGCGGCGATGAGCGCCTCGTAAGTTTCCTCGGTAAAAATTTCATTCAACCCGATGAGAACCTCGCCCGTTTCAGGGTTGATGACATCGCGGGCGACGTAACGACCGAAGAAATCATCCAGCACTGCTTCGGTTTCTCGAATACCTAATTCTTCCAGTCGGCTAGCGGCAACTTTAGTAATTTTTTTACCCCGACGAACTAAAGCTTTACCCGTTTCTGGATCCAGAATTTCAGCCAAAACTTTCTGACCAATAAGAAGGGTCGGGGCGACGTCACGGTAAACTCGACCATCTTTAAAGCGCAAAATATCTTTTTCGTAAAAATAGTCCAACAGATCCTGGGCGGTATAACCAAGAGCCTTAAGAAGCAGAGTCACTGGAAACTTACGGCGGCGATCAATACGGACATAAATGATATCTTTAGGGTCCATTTCCAAATCTAGCCAGGAACCACGCATAGGAATAATACGGGCCAAATACAGTATCTTGCCCGAAGAATGAGTCTTACCCTTATCATGGTCGAAAAAGATGCCCGGTGACCGATGCAACTGGGAAACAATGACTCTTTCGGTACCGTTAATGATAAAAGTGCCTTTATTAGTCATTAAAGGCAGGGTACCAAAATAAATTTCTTGCTCCTTGACTCCACCGCGAATAGTCTTAACACCCGTATCCTTATCCTGGTCATAAACTTCCAACGAAACCCTGATTTTCAAAGGTGCCTCATAGGTCATTCCCTTAGCTAAACATTCATCTACTTCATATTTAACTTCGTCAAAACTATAAGCTAAAAATTCCAGATTAGCCAATCCGGAAAAATCGCGGATTGGAAAAACACTTTTAAAAACAGCTTGAAGACCCTGCAAAGACCGCTTGTCCTGAGGTACATCTTTCTGTAGAAAGCGCTCATAAGAGCCACGCTGCATCTCTATGAGATTAGGCATATCGATAATCTGATCGGTCTTGCCGAAGGTCTTCCTTATCCTCAGGTTGCGATAACGACTGGGCATGGATATCCTCCTTAAAAATAACCAAACGAGAACGGCCCGGCATGACCGCAAATCACGCCGGGTGGGATAAATTTCCCTGTCAAGACTCAATAACCAATTTTTTTCGGATAACTCTGAATAATGATAAAACCCCGGATTAAGAGACCACCGCTCAGGCCAGGGCGAGTTGGCGAAATCGGAAGCGCGGAATTATCCTCCCCTTTTTTCAGCCGCTACGGACAAAAAAAGAGGAGGAAAGACGCCAAGCCGACGGAAGAGGAAAGGCTGCTACAAGGATTGCAAATGGTAATATAAAACGCTTTATTTAAGTTCGACCTTGGCGCCTACGGCTTCAAGTTGTTTTTTGTATTTCTCAGCTTCTTCTTTGGTAATGCCTTCTTTAACGGTCTGGGGCGCCCCTTCAACCAAATCTTTAGCCTCTTTAAGACCCAGACCAGAAACAATAGCCCGAACCTCTTTAATGACGTCAATTTTTTTGGTCCCGGCCTCAAGCAAAATCACAGTGAACTCAGTCTGCTCTTCGACCAAGGCAGCTTCACCAGGGGCCAACGCGGCGGCGGCTACAGCCATGGGAGCGGCGGCGGAAACACCAAAAGTTTCTTCTAGTTCCTTAATGAGTTCACTCAGTTCAAACACAGTCAGATTTTTGAGAAACTCAATAACCTCAGCTTTACTAACGCTCATAATATATAATCCTTTCAGCGGACGGTTGCAAAGAAAAATTAGGCCGCTTCTTTCTGATCGCAAATAGCGGAAAGAGCGTAAAGTAATTTCTGGGGCACGGCCGCCAACACCCGCACGAAGCTAGTGGGTACGGCGTTCAAAGTGCCTAGAAGGGTCGAAAGCAGAACTTCGCGACCAGGCAAATTAGCCAAGACTTCAATATGGTTCGAGTCAAGTACTTTATCGCCCATAAGCCCACCCTTAATGATAAATTTGTCATTAACCTTGGCGAAATCGTTCAGAACCTTGGCCAGGGCAGCCGAATCGCTGGTAGTGAAACCCAAAGCGTTGTTCCCGGTCATAAGGCCAGCCAATCTATCCATGGGCGTATTCTGAGCGGCCAGCTTCACCAGAGTGTTCTTGGCCACCTGAAAGCGACCTCCGGCCTCACGGATCTTCACCCGTAACCCAGTCAGCGCTTCCATGTCGATACCCTTGAAGTCAGTGATAAAGATCGCTTGAGCACTATCGAAACTTTGACGGAGATCGGTAATAACCCGCTCTTTTTGAAGGCGTTCCATTTTTCCTCCTTTCTTTAAAGGCTACCGGTGTCAGGTCCCGGTGTTACGCCTGTTTCAATAAGAAACCAGACGTTTTATCGGCCCTAAGAAACGGTGGAGCTTAAAACTTCCCTAACCCTCGACCGGCGGCATTAGCCCTTTAGTGTCTATAAAAACAACCGGTTATCTTCGGCCCGAAATATGTTTAAATCTAGCAACTAAACCGCAAGTTCTTTTAAATCCTTAATCAAAAGCGGGTCAATCTTGATACCTGGACCCATAGTGGAAGACAGGTAAATAGTCTTAATGTAAGCACCCTTACTGGTAGTTGGCTTAAGACGCTGAATAACGTCAAAGAAAGCAACTATATTTCTCAGGAGTTTTTCTGGCCCAAAAGAGACCTTACCTAGAGGAGCGTGAACGATGCCACTCTTTTCCACCCGGAATTCGATCTTTCCGGCCTTAAGTTCCCTAACGGCGGTAGCCACCTCAAAAGTAACCGTGCCCAGTTTAGCATTGGGCATAAGCCCCCGGGGGCCTAAAATTTTGCCGAGTTTACCCACAACGCCCATAAAATCGGGAGTGGCCACAGCCTTATCGAAATCTAAAAAACCACCCTGCACTTTTTCCACTAGGTCTTCAGCGCCGAAAAAATCGGCCCCCGCCTCTTGAGCCTCTTTGGCTTTTTCGCCCTTGGCAAAGACGGCTACTCGGACTATGCTACCGGTACCATGTGGCAGGGCGCAGGTACCTCGAACCATCTGGTCGGCATGACGGGGATCGACGCCCAGCCTTACGGCTATGTCTATGGACTCGTCAAATTTAGCCCGCGCTACGCCTACGACTAACTGAATAGCGTCCTGAAAAGTATAGCGTCGAACCCGATCAATATTATTCATAACTTCAGTCTGTTTTTTACCACTCTTAGGCATATCGTTTCATCCTATTAAATCACTTCCAGACCCATACTATGGGCCGTTCCTGCTATAATCTTTTTGGCGGCTTCTAGATCTTCCGTATTTAAATCTTCCATCTTCTGCTTAGCTATTTCCAGAAGCTGGACCTGAGTTATCTGGCCCACCCTAGTGCGCCCAGGGGCGGCAGAACCCTTTGGTAGGTTCATCGCCTGCTTCAAAAGTACCGAAGCCGGCGGAGTTTTGGTAATGAAAGTGAAAGAACGGTCGGAATAGATGGTTATGACCACCGGTGTGATAGTGCCGGTCTGTTTCTGAGTGCGGGCGTTAAAAGTTTTACAGAATTCAACGATATTAACCCCGTACTGGCCCAAAGCCGGA
>LQAA01000149.1 GCA_001577715.1 Candidatus Adiutrix intracellularis
CTGGGATGCAGGCTGCTCTTGATTTAGCCAATGCCGGATATTATGTATATATGGTTGAAAAATCCCTGGCTATTGGTGGTCGTATGTCTCAGCTGGATAAAACATTTCCCACCAACGATTGTTCTATGTGCATCATTTCTCCAAAACTGGTGGAAGTGGGGCGCCACATCAATATTGAGCTTCTAACCTTGACTGATATTTTGGCTATAGATGGCTTAGAGGGGAACTTTTCGGTGCGGGTTCGTAAAAATCCGCGTTATATAGATATGTCTAAATGTATAGCTTGCGGCGAATGTACCAAAAAATGTCCGGTAAAAGTTGATAATGAATATAATGAATTGCTGGATACTCGTAAAGCTATATATGTTCAGTATGCTCAGGCCGTACCTCTGAAATATGGTATTGATGCTTCCAAATGTATGAAACTGACTAAAGGTAAATGTGGTTCGTGTGAAAAAATTTGCCCGGCTAAAGCTGTTGATTATACCCAAAAGTCTGAAGATGTCGTATTGAATGTTGGTTCTGTTATCCTGGCCCCAGGATTCAAGCCCTATAACCCCTGTGATTTTGAAACTTATTGCTATGCCGACGATCCAAATGTCATAACTGCTCTAGAGTTTGAACGTCTTTTAGGGGCCACTGGTCCTACAATGGGTCATGTGATCAGGCCGAGCGATCACAAGGAACCGGCTTCCATTGCTTTTATGCAGTGTGTAGGGTCTCGTGATGTAAACCGGACTAGCAATGGCTACTGCAGTTCCGTTTGTTGTATGTATGCCATTAAGGAAGCTATAATCGCTAAGGAACACGCTAAGTACGATTTGAAAGTGACTATTTTTTATATGGATATTCGTAGTTTTGGTAAAGATTTCGAACGTTATTATGAAAAAGCCAAAGCCAAAGGTATTCGTTTTGTCCGTAGCCGTATCCATACCGTCCAGCCTAAAAAAGATGGGGGAGTGCGCTTCCATTACGTTACTGACTACGGTCAGAGCACAACGGAAGATTTTGATTTGGCCGTATTATCTCATGGTCTAGTTATTACCGGCGAAACCAGGGATATGTCCCACAAGTTCGGCTTGGAAACCGATAAGTATCATTTTGCCAAAACTTCTAGTTTTAGCCCGGTTGCCCTATCTAGGTCAGGTTTTTATGCCTGCGGTGTTTTTACCGGCCCTAAAGATATTCCTAGCTCAGTTATGGAAGCCTCCGCGGCGGCTTCCGCAGCCTCTTCTAAATTATCATCGGCCCGGGGGACTCTTACTAAAATCGTTAATGTTCCAGCTCCGGTGGATATAACCGGAGAACCGCCCCGTATTGGCGTCTTCATCTGCCACTGTGGTATTAATATCGCTTCAGTTATTGATGTACCGAAGGTAGTTGAGTTTGCCAAGACCCTTCCTTTTGTGGAATTTGCCTCTAACACTATGTTTGCCTGTTCTCAAGACAATCAGGAACAGATGGTAAAAACTATTAAGGATTATCACTTAAACCGCATTGTGGTCTCGGCCTGCTCGCCTCGAACTCATGAACCCTTGTTCATGGAAACTTTGGCCGCGGCTGGTTTAAATAAATACCTTTTTGAAATGGCCAATATCCGTAATCATGATTCCTGGGTTCACGCCAATAACCCTAAAGAAGCTACTTGTAAAGCTATGGATATGACCGAAATGGCTGTGGCTAAAGCAGCGCTTCTCTCGCCTCTGACCGAAAACGTTATTAATGTCGATCCTACTACCTTGGTAATCGGTGGCGGCGTGGCCGGTTTGAATGCGGCGGTCGCCCTATCAAGTCAGGGTTTCAAAAGCATAGTTGTTGAAAAATCAGATCAGACCGGTGGCATAGCGAATCGTATTTTGTCTACAGTTAAAGATGAGAACGTAGCCGATTATCTCACTAAACTAAAAGCTAAGGTGGAGGCTGATCCGAATATATCGGTTTCTCTCAATGTAGAGGTTGAGAAGGTTGACGGTTTCGTGGGAAATTTTGAGACTACCCTGACCAATGGTGAGATCGTTAAGCACGGGGTCACGATTATTACAACCGGCGCTAGGGAACACCAGCCTGATGAATATTTGTATAGCCGTAATCCCAAAGTGCTCACTCACCTAGAGTTGGATGAAAAATTGAAGAATCAGGATAAAACGGTTACAACGGTTAACAACTTCGTTTTTATCCAATGTGTTGGTTCTCGCGAATCGGGTCGAATGTATTGCTCTAAAGTCTGTTGTACTCATACCGTCCATTCGGCGGTAACTCTAAAGAAGAAGAACCCTAAAGCGCGTATTTTTGTTCTCTATCGTGATATGCGTACTTATGCCCAGAAAGAGGATATTTATAAGGAAGCCCGTGACTTAGGTGTAATCTTTATTCGTTATGATTTGAATCATAAGCCAGCGGTTTCTGAATCAACTGGTGTTTTGACCGTGGAAGTCCATGACCCTGTTTCTGGCCGTAATTTGCTTATTAATCCGGATTTTATAGTTTTGGCTGCAGCCATTGTTTCCGGGCGGGAAAGCGCTTTGGCTATGAAATATAAAGTACCCTTGGATGAGGATGGTTGGTTTTTTGAAGCCCATCAGAAACTTCGCCCCATCGATTTTGCAACCGATGGCATGTTTATGGCTGGCATTTGTCACTATCCAAAACCTATGGACGAAGTTGTGGCTCAGGCCCAGGCGGCGGCAGCTCGGGCGGTGACTATTTTAACTCAGCCTAAGATGACCGTGGGCGGTATCGTAGCTGAGATAAATCAAGTTAAGTGTAGTGGCTGTGGCGTTTGTGCCGCCGTTTGCCCCTTTTCCGCCATCAAGTTTGATGAAGAAAAAGGTGGTAAAGCCGTGGTTAATGAGGCCATGTGTAAGGGTTGCGGCACTTGTGCCTCCTCCTGTCGCTCCGATGCTCCGATTTTGCGCGGTTTTACTAACGCTGGGCTCTTCGCCCAGATTGCGGCCGCCTTGTAAAACTAAGTGGAGATTGGAAGATAACTGGGTTGGTTTAAAAACTACCAAGTACCTTTTTGGTTCAACGGCCCGGTCATTCTTTTTCGGATATTTATATAGGGAGAGAGGTCATATAGTATGAGTGAATTTGAGCCAAAAATTGTAGCATTTTTTTGTAACTGGTGTACCTATGGGGCAGCTGATTTAGCTGGGGTTAGCCGCTTAGATTATCCGCCGAATTTTCGGGTGGTGCGTCTGCCTTGCACTGGTCGCTTGAATCCTAAATATGTTTTGGAGGCTTTCAAGCGTGGTGCCGATGGTGTTTGGATCAGTGGCTGCCATCCCGGTGACTGCCATTATATAGCTGGTAACTATCATGCTCGTCGTAAATTTACTCTTCTTTACCACATGATTGAGGCTATAGGCCTGGATCCCGGCCGTTTGCATTTTTCCTGGATATCTTCAGCTGAGGCAACTAAATTTCAGGAAGTGGCCTGTGATGTGGTCGAAAAGGTTAGGGTCTCTGGACCTAACCAAAGTTTCCGTAAAGCGAAACTTGATTTAGGCTTAGCGGAGGTGGCTTGATTATGATGTCATTAGAAGAAATTAGCCAGAAAATCCAGGCTAGCGCTAAGCGCCTTCTAACTGAAGGTAAAGTTGAGGTGGTTATTGGCTATCGCCGGGGTAGCATCCCTATGATGGCTGCTCCTCATTTCGCTCGTACTGAAGATGATTGTAATCAGCTCATCTGGACTAGTTTCGCCCGCACTAACCTTGCCGGCTATCTGTCAAAATTTTCGGGCAAAGTAGCGATCGTAGCCAAAGGTTGCGATGCTCGCAGTGTAGTGGGCCAGGTGGTGGAAAATCAGATTTTACGGGAAAACTTATATATAATTGGTGTAGGCTGTCTAGGCATGGTAGATACGGAGTTAATTCAGGCTAAAGAACCTCGCCTCTACCGCGAAGTTACCGAGGATATTACCACTATCAAACTCTTCGGCGCTGATTGGAATACTAATATTGTTAAAGAAGAGGTGTTACGCCGCAACTGTAAAACCTGTCTCAGCCGCACTCCCAAAGAGACAGCCGATGAACTTATCGGCGATGAAGTCCAGCCTCTCCCCAACGATAATTGGGCTGATTTAAAAGCACTAGCGACTAAGTCACCTCAGGATAAACTAGTCTATTTCAAAAACCTTATTCAAGGTTGTTTGCGTTGCTATGCTTGTCGTCAAGCCTGCCCTCTTTGTTACTGCCCGGTTTGTTTCGTGGATGAAACCCAGCCCCAATGGCTTGGTAAATCCAATGACGAAATGGACACTTTGACCTTTCATATACTCAGAGCTTTCCACTGTTCGGGCCGTTGCACTTCTTGTGGTAGTTGCGAGGCTGCTTGCCCTATGGATATTAAACTTAGGGAATTCAATCGTATTCTTGAAGAAGAAGTTCAGAAAGAATGGAATTATGTTCCGGGCTTAAGCTGGGAACAGAAGCCGCCTCTAACTACCTATCGGCCCGATGACGAAGCCGATTTTATTAAATAGAAAGGGCACGTAAAATGACTGAATATATTGTCAAAGATAAGTTGACCTTTCTTAGGGCCCTGGCGAGTAGCGGGTATAATTTGATTGCTCCGATTTCGATGAAAAATAAGATTCAAATGGCACCAACTGATCCAGATAAGGTTGATCTAGATTATCTCAATACTTTCCTGTCGCCTAAAAGTCTCTTTTTCCCTCAGACCGAAAAAATGATGGCTTTTCATAAAGATTTAACTAAGAGTGACGCTTTTGTCTATAAGCCCCTGGGGCTGGATCAGGTTAAGCCGTCAGTTATTTTCGGTCTCCGCCCCTGTGACGCCAAGGGGTTATCTGTGATCGACAAAATTTTTCAGAACAACCGCTTTACTGATCCTTATTGGAATACGAAATACGAACCGTCCGTTAAGATCGGTTTGGCCTGCCTGAATCCCGGTCCTAATTGTTTTTGTACTGCCGTTGGCGGCTCTCCTTTCGGGGAAATTGGCCTGGACGCTATTACTCTTGTTAGGGGTAATGGGTTCGGTCTTAAAACTCTTTCCGCCAAAGGTGAGGAATTTTTAAAGAACACTTCTGGTTTGGAGATTGGCGACCTTACTGGCGAAATTGCCGATTTAAAAAAGAAGGTCGAAGCTTCTCTGCCGCTTCCCCTGGATCTTTCCAAAGTTCAGGGCGCGACTATCCTGAGTATTTTTAATCAGCCTCATTGGAAGACTACCGCTGACCGTTGCTTGAATTGTGGTACCTGTACATTCGTTTGTCCTACTTGTCACTGTTTTGATATTCAAGATGAGCAAGATGAGGAAGGTGGGGTGCGGATACGCAACTGGGACACTTGTATGAGTTGGTTGTATACTGTCCATGGCACCGGCCATAATCCCCGACCTACTAAAACTGAGCGGATGCGCCAACGCTTTATGCATAAGATAAAATATATTCCTATGAAGCAAGATGGCACCTGCGGGTGCATAGGTTGCGGCCGTTGTGTTCAGCTTTGCCCGGTCAATATAGACATTCGCGAAGTTGCTAAACAAATGAATCAGGGTTAATATACCAAAATTTAAAAATTTAGTAATATTGCTTGGTAACTAAAGCAACGTTTTAGGGAAGCCTTAAACTGACAACGTAGGAGTGTTGAGATGCACAATCCATATCTACCTTATCCAGTGCGTATAGCTATGCTTCGGGTAGAAACTGAAGATAAAAATTTACGCACCTTTAAATTCGAATTTTTAAATTTGGGCGATGAAGAAAAATTCGCTTATCTACCGGGACAGTTCGCCGAATTGTCCGTTTCCGGGCAGGGGGAGATCCCTATCGGTATCGCCTCATCACCCACGGAAAAAGGCTTTGTGCTCTTCACTGTTAATCGAGTGGGACAGGTCTCCTCTTTTATGCATAATATGAAAGAGGGCGATGTTATGGGTATTCGTGGTCCCTTGGGCCATCCTTACCCTTTAGATAGATTGGAAGGTAAAAATCTTCTTATCATTGCTGGGGGCTTTGCTGTAACCACTCTTCGCTCTACTATAACCTGGATGTTGCAACCGCAAAACCGGCCTAAATACGGCAAGATAACCTTCGTTTATGGGGCTAGATCTCCCGGGCTTCTCCTTTATAAGGAAGAGTGGAGTGAATGGCAAAAACGCGATGATATTGATGTTTTTGTCACCATCGATCGTGAAGCTCCGGGTTGGAACGGTAGGGTTGGTTTTGTCCCGACTGTGACAAAAGAAGTTTGTCCTCCGCCTCAAAATACGGCGGCTATAATTTGCGGCCCGCCCATAATGATAAAATTTACTCAGCCAGTTCTGGAAGCGGCCGGATATTCCAACGATGATATTATAATGAGTTTAGAAAACCGCATGAAGTGTGGTCTGGGTATCTGCGGTCGTTGTAATGTCGGTCCGGAATATGTGTGTAAAGATGGGCCGGTCTTTACACTCACCCAGCTCAATCAGCTGCCGAAAGAATACTGATTTAGGGTAGCCTTAATCTTCGGCCCGTCGTTGGTTTTAATTTACTGGCGGCGGGCTTAGTTTTTTTTCCTGCTTTTATTCCCAGCAGTTATTTCAGCCATGATGGTCGATAAACTAGTTTGAATTTAAAAAGGGGTTTGGTGTGAAGTATAAATTATTGCCGCTGGCTACTGCTTTACTTTTATTCTTTTTAGCCGAAATTCTAGGAGCTGTGGAAAAAACGCCTCGTCTCTCTATGCTGAAGACGAAATTCGACGCTGGAAAGATTGTACCTGGCGCTTTAATCAGTCATAGTTTTTTAATTAAAAACACCGGTCAGGCGAATCTTGAAATTATTCAGGTAGTGCCTGGTTGCGGTTGTACAGCGGTTAATTTTGATAAGGTCATAACCCCTGGGGAAACCGGCTGGGTTACTTTGAAAGTAGAATTTTATGCTGAATGGGCTGGCCGCAGTTTGAATCAAACCATCCTTATGGAAACTAATGATCCGCAAGCTAAATATACTAGCCTGACCATCAGCGCTGAAGTTTTACCCGATAATATTACCACTGCGCCAGTCGCTACAAAGACTGTGGCACCATGACTCTCGTTAGGCGCTCTGAAGAGGCCCCTGGCCTCTATGTTCATGTACCTTTCTGCGTTCGACGTTGTCCTTATTGTGACTTTTATTCTATATCCGATCTGGCTCTGATTCCTCGCTATATTGCGAATCTGGCTAGAGAGGCCGAACTATTTGCCTCAGCCTGGCCAGAACCTTTTGAGACCTTGTATTTAGGTGGCGGTAGCCCCAGTCTATTAAATCGCGAAGGGCTGACGGGCTTACTTAAGGCTCTGTCTCTGTTTGATTTATCGCAGCTTAAGGAAATAACTTTGGAGGTTAACCCAGAGGATGTTTCTTCAGAACAGGTCGCTTTGTGGGCTGAAACAGGTTTCACTCGTTTGTCACTAGGCTTACAATCTCTGGATGAACGTTGGTTGGGTCACGTTTTAGGTCGGGGTCATACGGTAGAGCAGAGCCGGGTGGCGGTGGAGATGTTGAAAAGATGGCCTTTTGAGCTGAGTTTAGATTTGATCTATGGTCTTCCGTCTCAAGCCCTAGAAGATTGGGGTCGCGATTTGTTACGGGCGGCAGAACTTGAGCCGGATCATATTTCCACTTACAACTTGACTGTGGAAGCGGAAACTCCTTTAGCTAAATCCATAGCTGAAAAATATCTTCCTCCCCTTCCGTCGCCGGACAAGGTGGCCGATTTATTTCTCCTCTCTAGTCAGGCTTTGAATGCCAAGGGTTTTTATCGTTACGAGGTTTCTAATTTTGCCCGCCCTGGCCACGAATCAAGACATAATTTGAAATATTGGCGTCGGGTTCCCTATTTGGGTCTGGGGCCGGCCGCTCATTCTTTCGATGGCCAAAATCATTGGGGTAACCTGCTTTCAGTTCGCCAATGGGCTTCGGCTCTGGTCTCTGGCGTTGCGCCGCGCGCCTTTAAGGAAAAACTAGATCATAAAGCTATCTTATTAGAGACGATTATGCTTGGTCTGCGTCTGGCGGAGGGTCTTCCGGCCTCTATTTTAGCTAAATCGCCACGCCTAGTTAAGTTTATCAAATCTGGCCATTTGGTGAGGACTGAAGGCCGTATTCGTCCTACTGAAAAAGGGTTGCTGCTGGTTGATCACCTGGCTATTGAACTGACTGAATAATAAATTTTGGAATAAATTATTTAAACTGAAGTTACATAAGTAAAAGTAAAATAAGATATTAATATTACAATAATGAAATAGTATTGTTATAGCGAAAATATATCTATGTAAATATCACCTTCTACGTGATATTAATTAGTTATTGTATATCCATGTTTATAGACATCATTCTAAACTGTAATTTTTTAGCGTAGGTTTTTGTGTGGATCTTACTGAGATAACGGGAAAGTCAATAAAAGAACTCTGGCCAACCTTTTTTGCCTTTATTAGGGAACTATTGACTTTATTAAAAGACGACTTAAAGGTGAATCATTTGTCTCTGCTAAGTAAGCCTTCTAAGTTATCGATTATAAATAGTATGGTTATGTTTTAGCGGTTATAGCAGCCATGAAAAGACTTAACTTGGTCGTTATTATCTTTTTACATCCGTTCAGGAGGGAGCGGAATTTAGTTTTCGCTATGGAAGGCTCTCACTTCTTGTACCCCAAAAGCGAATTAGCCACTGCGGCTAGCAGGTGGTATATAACTTTATTTGATGAATTAAGTATCGTTTATGCTGATAGGAATAAGTTTTATGCGGTTGGTGGATAAACAGGAAGCTATTTTATCCTTTCCATATTTTTTCGATTAGGATTTTAGTCAGGTATTTAGGAAAAATTTTTGGGACTAAAATGTACTCTGAGAAATCTGATCGGGTTTTAAAATTAAGTTTAAGTACTAAGGATGTTTATCTTTTTATGCTTAAGTTTTAAAGAACTAATAGTTATATTGGTGGTAGGCATTTTTTTAGTTTTAGCTCTATGCCAAAGAAGTCTCTGACTATTAAAATAATGAAGAGTTGCAAACTGTATTAAGAAGATATAATGAGGTTGTTCGAATAGACGAGAGAAGCTTAACACATACGAGATGGGAATGTAAGTATCACATAGTAGTTAAGCCGAATTTCTGTGGGTATTATGTGGATATAGTAAGTAAGAATGCGAAAAGGATGATGGAATATATTAGGGTTAATTGCGAGAAGACCTAACGGTTTACTAGCTAACGTTGAAAGAATACATTGATCCACTTATGGGTGAGTCGGTAAACAAAGATGAAAAGGAATGGCTTCTTTAGGGGCAAGTTTATGAATATAATGAACTTGAAAACCATTCAGCGTGTTCTCATTCAAGCGCTAGTGGATCATCCTTTTATATGAGTAAGTAGATCACCCATTGAACGAGTGGTCCCAAATTATTTCTCTTTTTGAGCTCTCGATTAATTTTATAAGAGTTAATAGTCCTGCAATTACAACCAGGCATTTAAAGAATCGATGCGTTTCTGCCGTAAATTGCCGATAAGAATATCTTCCGTCACCAGGGACAGAGCCTCGGTCGGACAAACTCGTATACATTGCGGACTTTCGGCAACCCCTTGGCAGAGGTCGCATTTACTAGCGATTTTCCTGGGATAACCGTCTTTGTTTATTTCTACTGTTTTAATGATTTCGATGGCCCCGAAGGGGCAGGCAACTACGCAATTCTTGCAGCCGATGCATCTTTTCGAGTTAATGGAAACGGTACCGTTTCCTATGTTGATTGCGCCAGAAGTGCAGGCTTGTTTGCAGGCGGCGTTTTCGCAATGACGACATTGAACTGGTGCGCTTAATTTGACTGTTTTCACCATAAAAAGACGCGGGTTGAAGGCGTAGCCATCTGGGTCAATTTCAAAAATCCGTTTGCCTTCATGTGCAACAACGCAGGCAATCATACATGTTCTACAGCCAATGCAGCGTGAAGAGTTAGCTATTACAAAACTGTTCATGCTGACACCCCTTGTCTCGTAATATCTATATGCATATTCATTCTTATGTCCAAAAGCGTTTTATTAACCGCCGCCCAAGCTGCTTTTTGATCAGGTAGTTTTTCAATCTTGCAAGCACAGTATTTGTATTCTGGTGTCTTACTGCTAGGGTCTAAGATGGAGATAGTTAATTCGTTGCAAGCGCCAACCCACCATTGGTAGGTCATGTATACAGCCCCTTTTTTTACGCGTTCGGTAATACTGGCGCGGGTGATAACCGAGCCGCGCTTTGATGAAATCCGCACCAGTTCTTCATGCTTAAGGCCAAGCTCCCGGGCGTCTTCTGGTGAAATTTCTACCCAGCCTGGCTCATCTTCAAGATTACGCAAGGTACGACAGTTGCCCGTCATGGTGCGTACCGAATAGTGACCAACTTCGCGGACGGTGCAAAGGGTGATTGGGTAGTCTTTGCTTTCAACTTCAGCGGGCGGATGATAGGGTGAGGTTTTAAGTATACCGATACCGTCCGGTGTAGCGAAATATCCGTCTTTATGTAGGAACATCGTGCCTTTATCTGTCCAGCCTTTGTCCCAGCACGGCCATTGAATGCTTACATATTTTTCAAGCTTTTCGTAGGTAGCCCCGGTGAATTTTGGAGAAAGGTCGATCACTTCGTTCCAAATTTCCTCGGTATTTCTATAATGAGGCATGGGGTAACCCATCGCCCGGGCGATACGGCAGGTAATTTCCCAATCGGGTAGTATATTACCGATGGGTTCAAGTACTTTGCGAATTCGCTGGAACCCGCGGTCGGAGCTAGTGTAAACGCCATCGTGTTCGCCCCAGCTAGTTGAGGGTAGTATAGCGTCCGCATGCAAGCAGGTTTTATTCCAGAAAATATCTTGACAGACCACGAAGTCAATTTCGTCTAGGCTTTCGCGTAATTCTTCCAAATCTGGATCGGACTGTGCGGGATCTTCGCCGGTAATATAGTAGGCGTGAATTCGGTTGGCTGGATTTTTTTCATGAATAACAAATTCGGGGATACGGGTGAGCTGAATTCCCACCTTGTTATCCAGTTTCACGCCCCAGGCTTTTTCAAACTTCGCCTGAGCGGCGGGATCGGTAACACTTTGATAGCCTGGGTATACGTTGGGTAAATCGCCCATATCACAGGTACCTTGTACGTTATTCTGTCCGCGAACCGGTCCTGTTCCACAGGCATAGTGTCCGAAATTGCCGGTGAGCATGGCTAGAGAGCAGCAGCATTTTACGGTTTCCACCCCTTGACTGAATTGAGTGATGCCCATACCCCAGGTTATAACCGAATGCTTGCTTGAGGCATATTTGCGGGCGGCTAGACGAATATCGTCTGCTGTGAGTCCGCAGATTTCCGCGCTGCGCTCGGGCGTATCTTCTTTTACAATAGCCCAGAATTCATCAAATCCTTTGGTGTGAGCCTTTACAAATTCGTGATCAAGCAAGTCTTCGCTAATGATTACATGTGCCATGGCGTTGACCAGAGCGACATTAGTGCCACCTTTAAGTTGAAGGTGTTTATCGGCAATGCGGGCGGTTTCGGTAATGCGTGGATCGGCGCAGATGATATATGCACCTTTTTCTTTGGCCCTTACAATTCGCCGGGCCACGATGGGGTGACTGACCGGTGCGTTATAACCAATGTTGAAAATAATTTCACAGTCTTCGATTTCTGGTATGGAAAGCGACATAGCACCTTCGCCGATAGTTTGCATAGAGCCCACCACTGAGGCCGCATGGCAAATCCGGGCGCAGTGGTCAATATTATTTGTACCTATAACGGCGCGGGCGAACTTCTGGGTTATGTAACCGGCTTCGTTGCCTGGCCCGCGCGCCGAAGCTGCCGCTAAAAATGAATTCGGTCCCCACTTTTCTTTAATTTTTTTGAAATTGTCGGCTACAAAGTTTATCGCTTCATCCCAAGTTACAATTTTTAGCGGCGACTTTTTTCCGTCTTTGCGGATCATCGGTTCTCGTAACCGTTTAGTTAGGATCTGGGGGTCATTTAAATAATCCCAGCCATACCAACCTTTTAAACAGGCCTTTCCTGCGTTTGTCCGGCCGTTAACTGGGTGCACGTCAAGTATTTGGTTAGCTTTTTGATCAACTGTAAATAAAAGTTGACACCCCGCCCCGCAGTAGCAACAAGTGGTTTGTATCTCTTTGACCGAATCTACCATCAAATTATCTCCTTACTGGTAAAACTTGAAAAGAGACTTTGCAGTAGTGATTGTAGCGTCTGTCCATATAATTTTATGTGTATACTAGGATTGGTTAATCACGAATTAAATACAGATAGTCTATTTTTCTAATAGGATTTATCTATTAATTTATTACAAGGAGAAGAGTGTGTCAAGGGAAAAATAAATAAAATTAGTTATGTCTAGAATGATATAACTCGAAGAGCTTAAATTTATTCTATCAGACACTCTTTATACCTCCTTTCACCTTCGCTTTTATTAGGTCGCAAAAGTTGCCTTCTTCGGGTTGTCGTTAGAGTTAGGGAATAGGGTGCTTTCATTTTGCTAATGCCCCTCTAAATATTTCTTGACAAAACAGGTTATCGAAGATATAACAAAATAAACTTATTATAAATTTTGATGTTTCTTAAAAGCTAGAATCAGAAGATCTAACTTTTAGGACTATAATAATTCCGTGTATTTCGGCTGAATCAAATACTAGGGGGATTTCAGGCGGAAAGGACAGATGAGAGGCCGGCTTAATTTGTCTGGTTGGATGAAGCGGGCTGGATAATAGCTCGCTTTATTCGGCTAAGTAGTCAGAACTAAATATAATGTTTTCGGTGGGTTTGATAATTTTAAATCATAATTTCCCACACACTCATGGAGGTTTTTATCTATGCCAAGTGAATTCGGCTTGTTTGTGAGTACAGACACATCCAAGTGTACTGGCTGCAAAGCCTGTGAAATGGCTTGTTTCCAAGCCCATAACACCAAACGTAACAAAGTTGGTAAAACTGTGGGAACCATTGCCGTTCCTGTCACTCCTAAACTTTATGTCACTACTCTTGAAACGGTTAGTATGCCTATTCAATGTAAACATTGCGAAAACTCTCCCTGCAAGGCCGTCTGTTCTCAGGGAGCCATAAACCGTATTGGCGCTCAGGTTGTAGTGGATGAAAAAAAGTGCATTGGTTGTAAAGATTGTCTTCTGGCCTGTCCCTTTGGGGCTATTACTCTTTTACCCTATTATATTGATAAAATGCCGGTTAAACAGTCTGATGCTAAAGAAGGTAAAGTGGCAGCTTCAAAATGTGACCTCTGTTTTGAAGAGGCGGATGGTCCTGTTTGTATTCGTGTCTGTCCTAACAAGGCCCTTTTTTTAAATGACGTTGACGAAGAACGTAAACGGAAAAATGTGGCTGCCGCTGAAGCTCTGGCCGTTATCAATGCTGGCGTACCTGAGAGGAGAGCTATATAATGACTGTTATCGCTATTGATAAGGATATCTGTACCGGTTGTCAGGAATGTACTAAGATTTGCCCCAACCTTGCCATAAAGGGTTTACCTCATAAGCCCCAAGAAGTGCAGGAGGATAAATGTGTTAAATGCGGCCAATGTGTCCAAAAATGCAAATCTTATGTCTCGATTGCTGAGCATGGCGTCTCTGCCTATGCGAAAATCAGAAAACAGAGAGGGCTATTGGAGACAATAACCGAGCCTCTGTTTGCTGCTCACAATGTCTCTCACCTAGAAGAAGTGCTGGACGCTCTAGCTACCCCTGATAAGTTTACGGTAGTGCAATGTGCTCCAGCCGTCCGGGTGGGTATTGCCGAAGATTTCGGAGCCCCTTTAGGGACCTTGGCCCCCTGGAAATTAGCTGCAGCTTTAAGGCGCCTTGGGTTTGATCGGGTCTACGACACTAATTTTGCTGCTGATTTGACCATTATGGAAGAAGGTAGTGAACTAATTGATCGGGTGAGTAACGGTGGCCTTTTACCTATGTTCACTTCCTGCTGTCCAGCCTGGGTGCACTACTTAGAATTAAATTTTCCCGATCTGAGAAAACACTTGTCTACCTGTAAAAGCCCTCAGCAGATGGGCGGGGCTATAATTAAAACCTATGGGGCTAAATTAGCAAAAACGTCTTCGGAAAAAATTTATTCCGTTTCCGTGATGCCTTGCACTGCTAAACAGTTTGAATGTAGTCGTCCGGAAATGGCCGATAGTGGCCAGCGGGATGTGGATGTGGTCTTGACCACTCGCGAATTGGCGTGGCTGATTAAAAAGGAAGGTATTGATTTCTTATCTTTGCCAGATGAAAAATATGACTCGCCCCTAGGTGACTACAGTGGGGCCGGTGAAATATTTGGTGTGACCGGTGGGGTTATGGAAGCTGCCTTGCGTACCGGTTATGAACTAATTACCGGCAAAGCTATCCCGGCCATTGACGTCACCGTCGTTCGTGGAACCGACGGTTTTCGCACGGCTGCCATGCAGTCGGGACTACTATTAAGTAGGATGTCACTGGTCTTAAAAATG
>LQAA01000150.1 GCA_001577715.1 Candidatus Adiutrix intracellularis
GAACCGACGGCTTTCGCACGGCTGCCATGCAGGTCGGGGACCTAACTATTAAAGTAGGGATTGTCACTGGTCTTAAAAATGTGGTTCCGGTTATTGAAAAATTGAAAAAAGGATTGCTGGATCTTCATTTCATCGAAGTTATGACCTGTCCTCAGGGTTGTGTGACTGGCGGTGGCCAGCCTAAGTTAATTCTGGACACCGATTTCGAAGAAGCTTACAAAGCTCGCACCGCCGCTACCTATGTCCATGACCAGGAACTGCCTTTACGCAAGTCTCATGAAAATCCATCGATCAAAAAGGTTTATTCCGACTTTCTGAAAAAGCCTCTCGGACCGGAAAGCCACAAGTTGCTGCACACTACTTACTGTGGTGATCCCAAGCACCATTGACGGAAAGGTCATCGCTTCCTAAGAGGGTCTTAAGAGGTTTAGCAACTCTGTAGACCCTCTATTTTTTCTTGATAATTTTTTAACTATTGTCGAAATTATTCTGGTCGGTTTGGGCTGGTTTTGGGGTAGCTGTTGTCTTTATTTAATTTCTATAATTTTAATCCGCCTCTTCTCTCTTTTTCCGCTTAGAACATTATTTTTAATATGCTGACTGGATTTCTGATTGACTTTATTATAGGGATTGAACGTTAGACTTTAGTCTGGCCGAAAAAGATAAAACTGTAATCTATGATTTGGGGCTTTCGAGTTCTGGTTTTCTTATAAAGATCGTGCTTACCTGATGAAATGAGCTAGATAGAATTGAGCCTAGGTCAAGCAATTTTTCAAATACTTGCTATAGGCTGAATAGTAAATACAGCCGAGCAACCTAGTAAGATCTTTCCTCAAAACTGATTGTAGAACCTCTAACGATCGCTGGATTGATATTCTAAATATTTCGAAGAAAGTAGCCCGTGAAATCCAGGTCCAAAAAATGATAATTATTTTCTTTGTGTCTGGTTTCATTTATTTTTAGTTGGTCCTTGAAATATATTAACCACTCGATTTTTAATTGATTAATTGTGTTAACTACAGTAAAATTTAGATCATAAAATCTAAGATTTACCTTAAACTCCGATCGAAATAATTTTTCCTTCGAGGGATGTATGAGACTGCTATTATTACAAATGGGGCAAGGCGTTTTGCTCAAAATTGGTTTGCTGGAGTAAATCAATCCTTGAGATGCTTATTTATACTTAACTGAAAAAATACTATAGAATTTCTCAGATTAAGAATTTTAAAAGTATTACTTTGATTAGAGACGTCCAGCCAAAAGTATTCGTTTAATGTGCGAGTTTTTAATTATAAAACAACTTGAAATTTAAGCGATAATTAAATTATTTAAGAGTGGATATATAAGTATTACTTTTAATATTTTTGTTAAGAGATAACTTTTCAATGGATCGCGCCTTGCGTATTATCTGAAATTGTATCTTGTGATTTTAAGACTTTTAACCGCGTTTTACGCCAATATAATCCGCAACAGTTGAGCCAATAAAGGTATTAGTTATTTTTCTATGGTAAGCGGGGCACCCTAATACTTCGGTTATAAAAGACTACAAAGATGAGTATGAGGTATGGGTGTTGCTTTTTAAAAAAGTTAGACAGGCGGCTAATTTGAGAGTTTTACTTTTATGACCCAGCTGAGTGCTTTAATGGCGTTGGTTTCTAGCTCTGAATTTCTTTTGGTTATTTTGGTCTTGGGAGGGCAGTAGATAGCTGCTTTTTAAATTTTTGGTAAGCGTTCTATGAAAAGCATGCATAAGATAATAAGAAGTCCATTAGCCGCTTTAAGGGCAGATGGTAGATAGTACTCAGCGGATACCAAGTGACAGACATTTTCGATAAGTTCTTTGTAAGTTGCATCTTTGAGAGTCATATTTAATTTAAGATTCATTGGATGTACGTAATATTTATATTCAGATAGTGTTTTAGTTTAGGTACTTATGCTCCAAATATATGCGTACTCTGGACCTCCATCTTTCTATCCTCGTGCTTGGGTGTACTATATGTTGGGACGCTTAATTATATATTCGGCAGGAGGAAATTCACAGTTATATTTTGTTGCTTACTAAACAAATTTAAAATTATAGCTAAAAGAATATTTTTACTATAAAATTTTGTAATTATTCATGAAAATAATATAATTTATTTTTTTAGCTAATTAAAAAATTAATTAAAATTTTGAGAGTTCGGTTAATTCAACGGGGAGTAAAGAAATTTATTTTATTTATTTTAGTAGACTAATAGTATTATTACAAAAAAATAACATCATCAGAAAATTTGAAAAAATGAAATTGCTTTTGACTAATGTGTATTTAATCTTTATATCTGCAAGTTCCTTAATATTTAAAAAGTTACAATTTCATTCGCTCGCATCTGAACATTTATCAAACATTTAGGGACGATTTTAAAATGTTTTGGTCTGGGCGGCTGGATCTATAATTTTTGGGGAAGTGGCGTCAGCGAGGGCTTTAAGGTAAAGGCAGGCTACAATAGAGTAAGTACTGTAACGACGATTATTTCTACTAAAAAGCCGGCAATCGATTTCGTGGTAGGGATAGGCATTCTTAAATCTCGATAGATGACTAGATTATTGGAACTCATAATGTCTGAGCGTTGTGTAGAAAAGGTCATCAGCATTTCTACAGTCCAGACTCCGATTACGCGAAGTGACGATAAGTGCTGGTTGACTTTGTTGTCCGGTAGCTTCGAAAGCTCCTCCAGAACTAGATCTTCGGTCAACATCTTCCTGGGTACATCCTTAATATATGAAGCTTTGCACCAGAATTGACCGCAGGTCTAAATCTCTTAGAGTGTGAGTTTTTAAAGGCTTTACGAGGTGATTTCTTAGAGACAATCAAGCAGATGTCGTTAAATAGTTTGCAGGGTTTTGATGGGAATATGTTGAGTTATAGTAGAATGAACCAGGGCTGTAAACGGATCGGTCGTCATCTTTCGCTTAATTTTACCCAGCCAGGTTATGAGCGCCTCTAGGATTAAATTTTTTCTTTAAGTATTTCGTTTAAACCTAGTCATAAGGAAAAATATCTATGAATTAAACCTTCCGCCTCAGTAAATATTCCTAGCTATAGCTGGGCTGGGGTTAGGTTGATGTTTCTAATGGTGGCGCCGCTTTATAGATAGCCGCCTAACGATTTTTCACTCCCAACTAGAAGAAGTTTCCCGACTAGTTAGGGGCTAAACTGGCGGCCGTTTGACTTGAAAGTGTTAACAAGGATAGTATACTCAAAATATAAAAGTCCGAAGTTATCTTCGGACTTTATTTAAGTGTAGTCTTAAATTAAGATCGGCGGCATTAACTCCGAGGCACCCGGCGGGCACGGCGGGTCATGGCCTTACGTAGACGGCGTTTTGATTCTCGTTCTTTGCGCTTACGACGTTCACTTGGCTTCTCATAGGCTTTTTTGCTTTTCAACTGTTTTAAAAGCCCGTCGCGGGCGATTTTACGTTTCAGGGCTTTAATAGCCTGGTCCACGTCATTATCTCGAACAGAAACTTCAATACCGGTTTGGTTGCTGCTCACTTTAAATATCACCTACCGATCTACGGAAAAAATTTTAACTTTGCGGGTGCTTATTTCTGGCTGGTTACGCTGGCCGGCCTTCGCCATCCTCTATATAATTGAAAAAGAGTTTTATGTCAAGAAAATTATCTATTCTAACTCGCAGTCCCGATTTTTCTACACCCTGATTAGTGACTCTCATTTTGGCATACTTTATGTTAAGTTTATTGGTACATGTTTAAATTTATGTTAAATTATATTAAAATATATTCATGGGATATTTAGAAAAATATATACTCTCGCTTCGAGAGCAGGTTGAAGAGATGCTGGATAAGCGTTTTGCTTAGAACATTCATTATTCTTTGCCTAACATATGCTTAGTAGCATGTTCTGTTTTTCTCATACAGAGTTCTTCCTTTCTAGCCCACCAGCGCATTTTTCAAAAATTATATGATTATTCCAATTTACAATTTCTTTTAAATAACTACATCCACCAGATACCGGATGGAATTCCAACCAACAGATAGATGGAATTCCAACCAATTATTTTAAATTGGTATTTTTTAATATTTTTTTTATTTGTGCCTGGTAGATACCCTGAAATTCTTTAGATAGTTTGGCACTAGAATTTTAATTGTTTTGGGTGGATTTGGATATTTCAATTCCTATAAAATACGTTATTTAAATTGCTCTACAAGAGAGTATTCTGACGGGAGTATAGAATGTTTTTACAGATTTTTAGGGACCGTTGTTGTCGCATCGGATTAAAATATAGTCCTATCCCAGATCTTAGAATTTATGATATTGTAAAATGGGGATAAAAAGTAAGACTGCGAAAAGAAAGCCGCTCTACGCTGATTAGATAAGCAGGGTTTAAAAATTAAAGAACTGTGCTCCATCTTTTTTGAGTGACGACCTTTGTGTCTACCAGATGTTCTATGAAAAAATTTTGCAGTCTGACTTCAGTTTCATAGTTACATATAATTCTTTCAATCACAAGATTTTACAAGAGTATTTTTTTGGAGTTAAATCGAATAAATTACCTTTGTGCAATCCTATTCTAAGTAAAAACTAAAGAGAATATCGGTATAAAGAGTTGAAAAAAAATCTAATTTGCAAGAACGATAATTCTTTAAAAGTTAACTGGATCGGTTTTAAAATAGTAAATTCTGCTAGTAAAGTAAAGTAGAGTAAAGCTTTAAATCTATAGCTTCGTTACTAACTTTAACCTTTCCGAAGACAACATTGAAAGCTTGCCTGGATATGATAAAAATTGAAAAAAGTGGGGAGTAAGATTTTCAATGTCTTAAAAAATAACGTCGATAAATTGGAATATAATTTTGGACACAGGAAAGAAACTTTTTGTCGTGCTTCTATTAGTATTTAATTTGCTAGCCTTCACCATGCACAGTAGTCACCGATTAATTAGAACACCACGATAGAAAGCGTAAAATTGGTTCAATGGAAAAAAGTATCTCTTCATTTATTAAATACATTAATTTAGCTTAAATCCTTATTATGTAAGCCCAAAGTAAGAATTACCGAGCCTTAATTTTAGGTCTTGATGATTTTTATAAAAAGAGGTATTATGTCAGATTAGATATGAAATTGAAGAACACGGCCCCCGGCCTGTGGGGATTAATTTTATGAATACCGCTATTAATCTCAATCTCTCTCGTGATGAACTAGACGGTCGTATGGATTGTTTTGGCGAGTTTGAGGAAAACGATGCCATTTGCCTTAATTCCTGCGCTCTGAACATTAATTGCGCTATTGCTAAGGACAAACTTCTAGGCTTTCAGCTTATGAGTGATTCCAGTTTTTCCTTCGACCGATTTAACGTTTTTGAAACTGAATAGTCATACCCTATCTGTCTGCTGCCAATCGATCTTCCAGTCGTCCGCCCTTTTTATTTTAGTTGCCGTTCTAGGGACGGTCCTCTTGTCCGGGTGTGCTGTTCAAAATAACTTAGCTTGGCGTAGTTTGGTCAACCGGGGGATAGCTTACGGGTTCAGGCCAATTATCTTCAATGTCCCTCCTTTTCTTCTGTCCGGCTTAATCCGAGGTTGGAGCGGCCAGGCTGAGGAAATGGTGGTTTATTTGGAAGGTGACGGCCGTGCGGTGGTGTATGGTCGTGTCACTCAGAATCCTACCTCTGTTAAACCTATGGCCTTTGAACTAGCCTGCTCCGACCCAGCTCCGGCGGTACTTTACCTGGCCCGGGTGGGTCAATACCAGCCTACCCAGAATGGTAAGAATTATCAACTTTACTGGTCTAACAAGCGCTTCGCTGAAGAAGTGGTTAACTCCGCTAACCTAGCTTTAGACGAGGCCAAACAACGTTTGGGTGTACGGCGCATCCATCTAGTCGGTTATTCTGGGGGAGGTGGCTTGGCTGTTCTTTTGGCTGAGCGTCGTTCTGATATCTATAGTCTAGCTACGGTGGCGGGTCTTTTGGATACTCAGTGGTGGGTTCGAGAAAAAAATTTTCAACCTTTGGTTGGTTCCCTAAATCCAGCTGATTGTGTTTCTACCCTGCTGACCTTACGTCAAGTTCACTTTTATGGTACTGAAGACGTCATTATCCCCGCAATCATGAGCGCACATTTTCAAAGGTTGGCCACTTTTACTAATTTTCGACGGGTCGGAGTTGCTACCAATCACTGGAGAGGCTGGTCTGAGTTATGGCCCGACCTCTTAACCCGCTATCTTTTACCCCTGCGTGGATTATCCAAAGCCCCGTTCATCCAACCTGAACCTGAAAATGACTTAAAATCACCACAGATTTTTCAATAAGAATTATTTTTCCATAATTATCCTTGATCGGAGATGAATCAAGATTATATGCGTGATGGGTGGTCTACTCATCTTTATAAGGAGTTGGTACGGCAGCATCTGAGGGCGTGCTGAATGGTTTACTAAGTGCACGGTGTTTATAGGCTTACTCTTAAAGGAATTATTTCTTTTTATCTTTGTTTATTGACTCACCTGTAAACGGGTCAATATATTTTTTTAATGTCAGTTGGTCAACTGTTAGGTCTTCTCGTAATTAACTCCGGATCTATTCCATTATCCTTTCTTGCATTTTTATCTATCTTATTTATATAGTACCCATGACATCAGAAATATCTGCTATCATATTTATACTTCGAGTTGATATACCTATCAAATATCGTTAGTAAGCTTCTACCTTTTAGATAACCCATTACCCCCGATATGCTGTACTTTGGTGGTATCCTAACAAGCATATAAATATAATCAGAACAGCATTCAGTCTCTATTCTTTCCAGATCTTTCCTTTCGCGTAATTCACGTAATTTTTTGCCCACATTAGCCTTAATTTTTCTATGGGTTATTTGTTTACGGTACTTCGACGTAAATACTATGTGATACTTACATTCCTATCTCGTATATATTAACTTACTCTCGTCTGTTCGGATAGCTTCCTTATATTTTCTTGATGCAGTTGGTAAATCTTCATTATTTTAATATTCAGAGGTTTCTTTGACTTAGAACTAAAGTTAAAGAACACCTACTACCAGTATAGCTACTGATTTTTTTAAGCCTAATTAAATAAAAATATTATATTAAAATAAAATAAAATATAATATAATTACTAATATTTGACTAATTTAGATTTGGCCGGTGTTAAGTTTTAGAATTAATTTAAAAATATCCATATTTTATAATCTGGTTAAGAGGTGTAATAATGAAATGGGTTAACCTAATGACTCTGACTTTACCTCTGGGGCTGGTTGTTGGTTGCACCACTGGTACGGGACCGTCTCCTTTACAACGAGAAGTTGATACTTTAAAAATGGAAGTAGCCGATCTTAAAGATAATAGTCGTCTGGGGGATTTGCGGGGTAGCGATGCCTCCGAAGTGGGCCGCCTGCGCGGTGAAATGCAACGCCTAATTGCTGAAATTCAGGGACCGGTCGGCAGCCCATCGCTTGGACAGCAACTAGATTCTTTAAACATCCGTTTGGAGCGATTGGAACAGAAGGCCGGTCTGGATTCTTCCCCTCCCCCTCCTCTGCCGTTGTTGAATCAGTTACTCCCCCCCTTCGGAGACGTGAGGCGGTCTACGAGGCTGGCAAAGAGCTTTTGACC
>LQAA01000151.1 GCA_001577715.1 Candidatus Adiutrix intracellularis
GTTGAACAGGTTACTCCCCCCCCTTCGGAGACGGTTGAAGGCGGTTCTTACGAGGCTGGTAAAGAGCTTTTTGACCAACAGGATTATCGGGAAGCTACCGATCAGTTTAGATCTTATTTGGAAGTTAACCCCAAGGGGACTAATGCTGCAGCTGCTCAGTTCTACATCGGAGAATCGCTTTACGGCCTGAAGAAATACGAGGAAGCCATTCTGGAATACCAGAAGGTTATGCAGAACTTTCCCAAAAGTAGCCAAGTGCCTATCTCCCTTTTGAAGCAGGGTATTTCTTTCCAATCCATTAATGACTATAGCAGCGCCAAGCTTTTATATCAGAAAATTTTGAAGAATTTCCCTAAAAGTTATGCTGCCTCGGTGGCTAAAGAACGTCTGAAAACTATTTAAAATCATCTACTTTGTTAGTTTAATTATTATAAGGTACCGCAATTTTTTTAAATCAATTATTTTTTCGGCCGTCGTTAGCTATCTATGGGAAGTTAACCCCAACCTTTTCAGTTCCTAGCCGCCTAATTGGGTTAATTTCATTCTTTATTTCCTAGTGAGAGTTGGGTTCTGATCCTTATGGCTATTGGCGACAGTATGGTTTGTTAGCTGATAGTTAAGTTGGCTTTAGTCGCGGATGACTTTTATGGCTTTTGGATCCATTATCAATATGTTGCCCATTTCTTTAAAAATGCGGATCTTGTTATTGGTAACTTAGAAACTTTACTGGAGAGGGGCCACTATAGTGGTTACCTTTTTTTAATGTCCTGGATAATTTAGCCGATACCTCTAAGTAAGCTAGCTTCTCTGCTCTTAATTTGACTAACAACTATTCCTTGAATTGGAGTGGGGTTGGTTTAGGCTGAATTGGGAAAAGGTTGAATGAGCGTAGTTTGATTTATATGGGCGTCTTTACTGGTTCGATCGACCGGGCTATGCCCCGTTTTTTCTTTGCTTTCGGGGTCGCTGTGGGATTTTCGGACTACACTTATGGGGTTAATAGTTTTTTGAATTATCCCAACAATGAAATCTGGTAGTTTAATTTGGTATATGAAAGGTTATTGAAGCCGACCAGAGTGTTCTTAAAGAGACTGGGATTAATTTTATCGGCGGTAAGCTGTATTTTGGTAAGGAATATCTTTAAACTTCTCAATGTTGGCTAGATAAATCTGGTTGAGAATCCTTTCCCGGTCGAGGTTAATTTAATTATCAGTTATTATTCTTATATGGTTGAATCGGCTAGGCTCCACTTCGGGACCAGCGGCGGTTAGGTCGTCGTCTTTAGCCTCGGTAACTTTATTAGCAGCTTGCACTTCCTCTATAACAACCAGGGGTTAATGCTTGAAGTTTCGTTAGGTTTTAACCCTGAGGATTACAAAATTCTAGGCTTGCTTAGTTCGAACTAAAGTTACTATCTAAACCGGGTTGTCTCCAGCCAGTCTAATCACTGGGTGTTGCTGACCAACGCAGTTCTGCGTAATTCGGAGACCTACGGTTAGGTACCGGGCGAAACTATTTTTTTGGTGGCCAACCAGTTGGCCCTATTCTGGCATCTATTCAATTACTAGATCAAAGTTTAATTATATGTTACTATATAAGGGTATTTAAAAGGAGTTTAAGAATGACCTTTGAATTTACCGAACGCCTCCGGGCTCTACCGCCATACTTATTTAAAGAATTAGATTGGGTGCGGGATGAAGTTAGAGCCAAAGGGATGGACATCATTGATCTAGGCGTGGGGGATCCTGACCGACCTACTCCGGCTCATATTATCGCCGCTTTGGAGACTGCAGCGGGAGATCAGGTCAATCACAAATATCCGACTTATTCGGGTATGAATGCTTTTTTGGACACGGTGGTTCGCTGGTATCAGCGGCGGCATGGTGTCGCCCTAAATGGGGCCCGGCAGGTCTGTTCCCTTATCGGCTCTAAAGAAGGTATTGCTAATTTCCCGCTAGCCTTCGTTAATCCTGGGGACGTAGTTCTGGTGCCCGAACCGGGTTATCCAGTTTATAACAGTGGCACTTTGTTTGCCGGCGGTCGGCCGTATTTTCTGCCCCTTTTGGCTAAAAATGGCTTCCGGCCTGATTTCAAGGCGGTGAGTGAAGATATTATGGCCCGGGCAAAAATAATCTGGGTTAATTATCCTAATAATCCTACCGGGGCTTCGGCTGATCTAAACTTTTACGGCGAATTGGTCGAGTGGGCTAAAAAGTGGCAAATCATAGTAGCCTCCGATGCCGCTTATTCGGAAATAAGCTGGAGCGACAAGCCGCATCCAAGCCTTCTGGAAGTGCCAGGCGCTTTGGAGGTGGCCGTTGAATTTCATTCTCTTTCTAAGACTTACAATATGACTGGCTGGCGGCTGGGGTGGGCTGCCGGTAATGAAACTTTAATCCAGGGTTTGGGGTTAATTAAGAGCAACATTGATTCAGGAGTCTTTCAGGCCGTTCAGATGGCTGGCATAGCTGCTTTGGAAGGTAATCAGGCGCCGGTTTGGGCCATGGGTCGTCTCTATCGGGAACGTCGGGAAGTTCTGGCTAAAGGACTGGAAGCGGCCGGGCTCGAAATTTTCCCCTCCGAGGCTACCTTTTACGTTTGGGTGAGGCTGCCAGCAGGCCTTAAAAGCGTTGATTTTGCTTCTAGACTCATGCATGAGGCCGGTATTGTAGTTATTCCTGGCAACGGTTTTGGCCCCTCTGGCGAGGGCTACGTTCGCTTCGCCTTAGTTCAGGAAGTTCCTCGACTCAGGGAAGCCGCCAGTCGCTTGGCTAAGTTGAAATTCTGAAATGTTTGAAACCGCCGATCTGGCTGGAGCCGCTATCATCGGTCTGGGGGCTAACCTTGAAGAGCCTGAAAAAATGATTAGGACGGCAGTGGCCCGTCTTGCCAAGACGCCGGGGCTGAAATTTCTTGCCTGTTCGTCTTTGTATCTGACCGAACCCCAAGGAGGACCGAAGATCCAGAATTGGTACCATAATGCAGTGGTTTTCTTTGAAAGTGCTTTGACTCCGCAGGAACTTATGGGCTGTCTTCTGAGTCTGGAAATAGCTCTTGGCCGCTGCCCATCTAAAAGGCCTAATACCCCCCGACTTATTGACCTTGATTTTTTGGCTTTCGGTACATTAGTGCTGGATGAATCTCCGTATCTTATCCTACCCCATCCGCGCCTGCATCAGCGTCTCTTTACTCTGACTCCTTTGGCTGAGGTCTATCCCGGCTGGTGTCATTCGATTCTAGGTCGCACAGCGGCGGAACTTTTGGCTAGCCTGAACCCCGTTGGGCAGGGCTTAGAAAAAATTTCAAACGGTTTTAGTCCTAGTTTATAGTTTGGTGTTTAGATTTATTTATATGCATTCTTGATGTTTTTATTTTCTAGCTAGTCTGGAAGGTTGACCGGGGCGACTTAGTTGCAGTCGCGTGGGAGCAAGATTTAGTGCGTAATGTCCTGCCCGGATTCTATTTTTCAAAAAAGTTAACTTTCAGCCTGACTCGGGGCAGAGAAACTTTCTACTTTTTTAATATAGAGACCGGTATAAAGTTCTAGTCGGTCGCAAATTAAAGATGGAGGTTCAGATGAGGTCGTGTGCTTAACAGCCTCTAGAATGGTTGTTTAGCGGGTGTGTCCCCGTTAATTTTAATCGATTTAATTATTTATAGTGACCCGCTCTTTATTCTATAGGAAAAATCGCCGCTCGTTATTTCTTCGGTTCTGGCCCGGAGCCGTTTTTATTTCTGGAAATTTAGGTGGATGTCCAGAGGAAGAGTGTAAGACTTTAGTTATTAAAAGTGATAAGGCGAAAAAAATAACCGCTCCGGCCGCCGCCGGCCTTATCTTCCTTTTAAAAGCCTTACTAGGTGGTGGAGGAGAGCGCATTAAAACGCCTTACTTTCTGGCTAATAAATCCCAGTTGCTCATCCTATTGGCTTAACGCGGCTGGAAGAGAAGATAATCGCCTCTTACTGGTATACGATAGAAACATTCTTGGAGCGTCCTTATTGGGAAGCATCTGTTGAGTGGGTTAAGATAATTTCTAAGGTCAAATTCATCGTTACTGCTTCGCTGGAGATTGTTACCTTGGCTGGCGATCTTAAGATTATTTCATATTATATATATCAGGGTGGAGCTTGGATTAGGGTCGTCGCGATTTATAATTTAGATTTTACATTGATCGCGGCGATTATAAATTTGGAATTAGCTTTCGACGCTCTTTCCGGGTCGTCTCCATTAGGTCGCGGTACTTAGATTCTGATGTAGCTGATGCTCAAAATGGCCTGTGATATTGGCTGCTTGCGATCTCTTCGAGTCTTAAGGCAACGCCATGGTTGGCAGTTGCTATATTCGCCAGATATTCGATACCTTTGACGCTGATTTGACCCAGACCATTGCCGCTTATAACTGCGGCCCCGAATGGGTTAAATGTTTCTAGTGGGAACCAAATTTTAAGGAACTTCAAAGTACGTTGTCATTGTCAACCGCAACTATGAACGCTACCGGAATCAGATTTAAGGGGCTTTTATGAATTTAACCCAAACTATCAGTCATCCGCAAATGCCTAATATCGTTACTTTAAGTCGGTTAGTGGCCGCATTCTTGATCGTTATATGGATGACCCTTAAACCTGACGGGAGTTTCGGGGTGTCAGTGGGGACCGCTCTAATTTACCTGGCAGCTGCCTTAACTGATCTTCTGGACGGCTACCTGGCCAGAAAATTTAATTTGGTTAGCTTTCTGGGGGTTTTCCTTGATCCTCTGGCCGATAAACTGCTTGTTTCTGCGGCTCTCATTATGCTTATTCCCTTAGGGCGGGTTCTAGCCTGGGTGGTTTTTTTAATCTTGGCCCGGGAAATAGCCATTACCGGCCTTAGGGCTATTGCTGCCGAGCGCGGCCTGGTTATTAGCGCTTCGGAATCAGGTAAACGAAAAACTCTGGCCCAGAATATTGCTTTGTTCTGTTTACTATGGCACTATCCGCTCTTCTGGGCCGATACTGCCGGGGTGGGCACGGTTATAATTTATGTGGCTCTAGTTATTACCTATTGGTCAGGATTTCGATATTTTTACGATTTTTACCAGACTTCACGCTAAGCTCAGCCTGGGCTTATAGCTTCGATCGGGTTTAGCCAAACCTTGAATGGAGGTAGAAAAAGGTTAAAAGTTTTTATGAATGATTAAAGTTATTTTTAAAATAGCCGATAATAATTTTAGAAGTAATTGGAAAACTCCTTTAAGGTTTTGAAAATCGTTTTAAAAGAGAGGTAATAACTATTAGTTCAATGATTACCTATAATATGATGTTCTTAACTATCAATTGGATGCTAGGTTAAGCTTATAATTACCCGATTCTGAATATTAAATATCTTTCCTCTAATTTCTACATTAACTCCACTGAAAACGATTTTTCGGTCTTAATCGTGCGTATTTTTTTATACTGATATTTTTATCTTGCAGAAAGGACCCCATAACACGATCGATGGCTTTAGCTTCATTTAAATTATCGAAGATGCGCTATGGCCGTCATTAACTAAAGGCTTATATACGTGAAGGAATTGGTTGAATAGGTCGCCAACGATATTTATATCGTTACCCGATGCGATATCATCAACTCTGAACATCAGGTTATAGTCATTGAAATCAATCGTATCGTTTCAATTACTGAATTCAATAGAGTTAAACTTCTTAATGACTCCATCAATTTTATCTACCAGGGGCTCGGCCTAAAACTGTATTACGGCCTTATTAGTCGAAAAGGTCGAAGATTATTATTTCGTTAATATCGATGACCTCTGTGCTACTACCGTTATTAGATTTAAGATCGCCGGTGATTATTCGCAACGATATTTGGAGTACTGTCATTGTTGGTGTTACTCTGACTGTTAGGCCCGCTTGTCGCGATGGCGGCATCCTCTCAGTTTTAACACCTTCGTACCCGGTTAGCAGGACAGTTATATTTTCGTTTTTGGCTATAACTGGGGTTCTAAGATTAGTTTTGATTCTCTTCTGGCCGGGGATTATTACGTTGTAAAGGCCTAGTTGATTCAGAGCAGTTAGACTCTGCAGCAACTACTGTATTAAGTCAATTACGGTAGTCAGGTTTGGGCTCGCTTTAGTTTTTCTGGTGGAACTGCCCTGAAAAACATGGTGGTTGGTGGCGATTCCACCGATACGCTTTTCGCCTCTACTTTAGCAATGAGGTTTTTACAGTAGTGCCATCCTAATTCAGGTCCTAAATAATTCGAATAAGGGCTACCTTTTTTGATTAGCATCTTAAATAGCGCTTTGAGACCGATCTCCGTCGTAGTCTGGGCTATTAACAATAACTTGAGCAGTCAGTTTTGAGTTAGCTTGGAAATCGGTAACGTTATCGTTTATTGTGAAGGCTACCCCTCTATCTGTATTTATGTTAAAGAGGACGGGGTATTAACCGACATAATAGATTGCGATTAGAACCTCGATGGATCGGTAATAGTGGCCGTAACTGAGGGATCCTGCCAAGCCGTACTTATTGGCTATAGTTCCTTCAATTTCTAATTCTACGGGCGCGATTTAGTTATCAAGTGCGACTTGTGTATCATCTAACGTCGAGTTAGGCCAAACCGTCGGTATAAGCACTAGCGTCGGCCTTAATTTCGTTAGTCCCAGTTTTGAATTGCGCTTTAACGATCCCCTAATAAATAACCTTGCGGGTTTTAATCGTGAAAGTTTCATTGAGCTGCAAAACTGCGTTAACGATGACTAGCTCTACGGCCCCGGGGCTCATCTGTATACCTAGAGTCACGCTCAAGGAGCTTTTGAGGCTAATTAAGTCGCTTTAGAACATAAAGAGTAAATTTGGGTTACCCTTGGCGCTTACCATAGTAATCTGGAAGATACTATGAAGTATATGGAAATTCACGCTGAGAACTTTTAGACCGCTAAAAGTCGTATTTTCAACATCGGTATAGCTGCTAAAATAATTCGTTTTTCAAAAATCGGGTTCTCATTCAGGCCGACATCGTTATACTAAGTTAGGCTAATAGTTTGCAACAGGGGCCTTTTTCACTTTTCAACGGTTGGATTCAAAAATTTTCCAATTTTAGGTTATTCTAAGGTATAATTATAATTTAACTTTATATATTGGGGGAGGGAGATAAAAAGAGCCAGATGGATCTTATATCAGAGTCACAGCGAGTTGAACCCGTCAATATAGAAGATGAAATAAAAGTTTCTTACCTTGATTATGCTATGAGTGTAATCATCGGCCGCGCTTTACCAGACGTTCGGGACGGTTTGAAACCAGTTCACCGGCGTATCCTTTTTGCCATGAGCGAATTGGGTAACGATTATAATAAACCTTATAAAAAAGCGGCTCGCGTGGTTGGTGACGTCATTGGTAAGTATCACCCTCACGGTGATCAGTCGGTTTATGATGCGTTGGTTCGCTTAGCTCAGGATTTTGCTATGCGTTATCCCTTGGCCGATGGGCAGGGTAACTTCGGCTCCATTGACGGCGATTCGGCAGCGGCTATGCGTTACACCGAAGTGCGTATGTCCAGGTTGGCTCATGAATTCTTGGCTGACATCGATAAGAATACAGTGGCTTTTGGCCCTAATTACGATGGTTCTCTAGTTGAACCTTTGGTTTTTCCGACTCGAGTGCCAGGGTTACTTATTAATGGCTCTGCCGGTATCGCTGTAGGTATGGCCACTAACATCCCACCCCATAATCTAGGCGAAGTGGCCGGTGGTCTAGTAGCCTTGATCGACAATCCGGACATAGGTATCGATGAGTTGATGAATTATATTCCCGGCCCCGATTTTCCCACTGGCGGTTTTATTTTGGGACGCGAAGGTTTACGCGAGGCCTATCACACCGGGCGCGGTATCATCCGCATTCGGGCGAAAGCCATAGTGGAAACCGGCCCGCGTGATACCAAAAAATCTTTGGTCGTTACTGAAATTCCTTATCAGGTTAACAAGTCTAGACTGGTGGAGGATATCGACACCCTGATCCGCGACAAAAAATTAGAAGGTATTGCGGAACTGCGTGATGAAAGCGACCGTGAAGGTATGCGGGTGGTTCTCGATCTCAAGTCCACCCATCGTGATTCGGCTGATACCATTCTAAACCAGCTTTACCGCCAGACCCAGCTGGAGATAAGTTTCGGCTTTAATTTGCTAGCGGTAGTGGGGCAAGCGCCCCGACTATTAACCCTTAAAGATGCCCTAAGCGAGTTTTTGAGCCACCGTAAAGAAGTAGTCCAGCGGCGTACTCGTTATGAATTGGACAAGGCGGAAGCCCGGGCCCATATTCTGGAGGGTTTGAGCAAAGCTCTGGATCATCTAGACGAGGTTATCGTCCTCATCCGTCAAAGTCGTAATCCAGGCGAAGCCAGGCAAACCCTAATCGGTCGTTTTGAATTTACGGAGATCCAGGCTCAGGCAATTCTAGATTTGCGGCTACAGAAATTGACTCAATTAGAACAGCAAAATCTGGAAGACGAATTTAACAGTCTGCTTAAAGACATTACTCTTTATAAAGCTATTTTAGAATCAGAAAAACTTCTTTTGGGTGTCATTAGAGACGAAACTCTGGCTCTGAAAGATGATTATAGTGACGAGCGGCGAACCCAGATTACCGCGACGAGGCCCGGTGACTACAACCCTGAGGACTTTATCGTTGATGAGGAAATGGTGGTAACTATCAGTCATAGTGGTTACATCAAGCGTAATTCTTTAACTTTGTACCGTTCGCAGAAGCGCGGCGGTAAAGGTGTTACCGCCGCTAAAACCAGGGAAGATGATTTTATCAAGAATCTTTATATTGCCTCTACTCACAACTATCTTCTGTTTCTAACCAGTCGGGGTCGGCTGTACTGGCTCAAAGTCCACGAGGTACCCCAGGCTGGACGTACTAACAAGGGCAAAGCTATGGTTAATCTCATTCTCCTGGCTGAGAACGAAAAAGTGGCTACCGTTTTACAATTAAAGGATTTGACTGAGCCGGAGCGTTATGTGGTTATGGCTACTAGAAGAGGTATTGTCAAGAGAGTGGAATTAACGGCTTTCCAAAACCCTCGCCGGCTAGGTATCATTGCCATGACCGTGGGTGAGGATGATGAACTGGTCTCAGCCGCCCTGACCGACGGGCAGAGTGCTCTTTTGCTCTCAACACGAGGTGGCAAAGCAATTTGCTTTAAAGAAACCGATGTCCGGGCCATGGGTCGCACGGCTGCTGGCGTCAGAGGCATTACTTTAGCAGCCGGAGATCGCTTGGTAGGTATGGACGTTATCTCTATGGATCGTAGCGAAGTCTTAATAACGGTTACGGAAAAGGGTTTTGGCAAGCGTACCCCCGCTTCGGAATACAATCTTCAATCTAGGGGTGGGGTCGGCACAATAACCATTAAAACCACTCCCAGGAATGGCCAGGTAGTGGGTGTTCTGAAGGTTACCGCTGAAGATCGCCTAATGCTCATTACTAATACCGGACGGTTAATTATGTTTAAAGTTAGTGGAGTTTCTGTTGTTCACCGCAATACTAGTGGAGTTAAACTTATTAATAATGTTGATAATGGCGAATTTGTGGTAGATGTAGCTCCGGTGGGCGAGACTGACGAAGACGGCGTCGATAAACTAGAAAATGAGCTCGATTCGGAGACGGACAACAATTCAACCCTTTTTTATTAATGGCTCGGTATGTTTGAAAAAGATAAGTTACCGAACTTCGGTTTAGAGGGCAGCGAACGATTACAAAAAATAATCAGCGGGGCTGGTTTGAGCTCTCGCCGCGGGGCCGAGCGACTTATCAGTCAGGGTCGAGTAGCGGTGAATGGCTGTCTAGTGACTCAGCCTGGTCTTAAAATCGATCCTAAGCTGGCCGAAATAACGGTAGATGGTTGTCCTCTGGCCCCGCCCCAGAAATTATATTATTTTATGTTTCATAAACCGGCCGGCTTTCTCACTACCTTGGCTGATCCTCAGGGTCGTCCGACCATTAAATCATTTTTTGATCGTTTGGCAGTGCGGGTTTTCCCGGTAGGACGGCTGGACATGGATGTGGAAGGTTTGTTAATTTTGACTAATGACGGCCCTCTGGCTAAACGCCTGATGCATCCCTCCTCTCAAGTTCCCAAAACTTATCGAGTTAAAGTTAAAGGTCAGCCCGATGAGGCGGATTTAGAAAAATTGCGTTCCGGCCGTTTATTCCTGGGTGATCGGGTAGCCGCCCCGGCCGGGGCCGAACTTATTAAAACCGCCCAGGATCGAGTTTGGTTAGCTTTAACTCTGATCGAAGGCCGCTATCACCAAGTCAAGCGCATGTGCTCAGCTATAGGACATCCGGTTTTGAAGCTAAAGCGTATCAGCTATGCCGGCCTGACTCTAGGCAATCTGAGGCGCGAGGCTATTCGGTCGCTTACTTTGGCCGAGATTAAAATTTTAAAAGCGGCCTGCTCTCCTAAAAAAAGGCTTTCGGATCCCTAAATATTGCGAAGAGTAGAAAATCGGTGAGGGAATGTTATGGAAGTTAAATATAAATTAATTAGTCGATTCTTAAAAACATATTAATTATAGTATGACTTTGATCGTACAGTCTGGGTTTCACCTTAAACTCCGTTCGGAATGCTTTCTTCTTCGAGGGGTGTATGAGGATACCATCACTACAATTAGGGTAAAGCGTTTTGTTTAAGGAGGATTTATTGGTGTTAATTAATCCTCGGGATGCTTACCCGTAAGTAGCTGGGGAAATACTGTGGAATCTCTTAGAGCAAAAGCTTTAAGAGTGTTATTATGACTAGGGATGCCCGGCTAAAAATATAAGTTTTTCGGGTATATTTTGAATCAACAGTAAAAAGATAAAAATAAAATTAACAGTTTACAAGAATCAAAATACTCTGCATAGCTAAAAATAAAAAACACAAGAAATATAGGTTTAGTTAGAAAGTTTTAATAGCGATAATTAAGATTCACAGCGTGATTGTAGTTACCAAACTTTTAACCAAAACTTCTACGAATGCAACACGCTTAACGATATAATCTAATAAATAGTCAGAATTTTAAACTATAAACTGGATTTAGGGATTTATGACCGAAATTATTAAGGTCATAAAATAGTTGAAGGGGTCTAGATACTAATACCAGAGAATAAAGGTTAAAAAATTAGTAAGTTTGAAAAATAAAAAATAAAAAACGTAATAAACAATGTGGTATAATAGGATCAGTTATCAGACATCTTAAATCAAAAATTTGAAGGTTTCAAATTTTCTTAAAAAAAACCTGGGGGACGAGATCAAGGACTTCATGGTTACCGTCGCTTTTAACTTTAAGAAATAGATGCAGAAGAAAAAGTTTTATTTACATTACCATATTTTTTCTAATATAGCCTTGTCGTTAGCTCTATGGTAACCTGGGGTTTAGTACAGGTATAATGAGTGCTCAACTGGGTCTTAGAGTAGTTGTGTATATGTCGGCCGAGGTTAAACAGTGGAAAAAGATCAGTTGCGGAGAAATGGAGTAACCGTTATTGAACACACCGGGGACTATAATCAAGCGGTGGCGTAGGGATGCCGGGATAGTGTTAGGTAACTCTTTCAGCTGTTTTATGGATAATGAAAATTCTAGTATTTTATTTCTGGGATATGTTGTAGCGGTTAGGCGCCTGCAAATTTAGCTTAAGGCGATAGGCCTAAAAGTGGATGAAAATCACTCGTTTTTGTTTATACTTCCTGTGGCGTCGGGGGCCGCCCTCAGGGGGATAACTTTTTAGACTACGGACTACTTTGGTGACAGTGGTTATTATTTTTTCGTCGAACCGATTCATTCCTTTGTTATGTTCCTGAGTTTTTTTGACGCGTTGCAATAACGTCGTGTTGGTTTATGGCTTCGGTCTTGAATATGACTAGGGCCGAGGGGCTGTCTAGAGGGTGGCCATTTGGTTTTATGGGGAAATTCTGGGAAAATATATTAACAAGGTCTTTACTGTTAACCGTTCACGGGACGTATTTTATTTGTAGGTGAAGGTTTACAAGCTGAGTAGTGCTGATTCTATTACATTATGTCGTTTGTTGCGCTTACCGTGTGTTTTTTAGATTTACTGATTTTTTAATCTTGATTATCTGATGTTAATACTTGGACCCCTTCAATTATTTTGTGATCTTGATAATCTTAATCATAAGTCTCTAAATTTGAGTTATAGTTTAAAAGCTTAACTATTTATTAAAAGATATCATTAAGTGTGTTATCAACGTAGAGATTTTAGTCAAAATTTTTAGTAGCTACAATAACACCGTGAGTTTTAGTCATCGCTATTAAAAATTTTGAACTAAATTTATATTTTTTGTGCTTTTCATTTTTGGCTATGTAGAGTATTTTCTACTCATGTAAATTGTAAATTTTATTTTGTCTTTTTACTATTGAGTCAAAATATGCTAAAAAACTTGAATTATTCTTGATAAATTTCTAAACTAACCGCTGATTTTTTACGTTTAATTTTACGGAACAAGGTTAAGGCAATAGTTTTTAAGGTGATTCGTGGCTTTTTTACTTTATTATTCTTTTTGGGGTTTCTGCAGAAATTAATCGGCTTGGTAATTTCTCTTATTTATTTTTTGTAGCTACGGCGTAAAGGAAGGCCTATAGACAGCACTATCTTTCAAGAGCGAAGTATCACTTTTATTTACAACTTAGGATCAATTGGAAAAATAATATTTTTTTTGGATGGTGGTATTAAAGAAAACTCCTTTCTAAAGTGCTTTCTACTTATGTAATGTAATAGAATGGAAGCTTTAAAATTTTTCTTTACCCCTTCAATTTAAATGCGTTAATAGAAATAAGTTAAATCGGATAACGCGTAAGGTGCGACCCATTAAAAAGGTTATTTCTTAGCAAAAATATTAAACATAGAGATTACGTATCCACTTTTGAAGCTTTTATCATAAGAGATATCATAATATTTTTTTCAGCCAATTACGAGTAAGCATTTCAAAAATTAATTTGCCCCAGTAACTCTCCCTTAAATAAAACATTTCGGCCTGATTGTAGTGATGGTGTCCTTATATATTACTTGAAGAAGAGAGTATTTCGATCGGGGTTTAAAGCAAATCTCGGGTTGTGTAGTCGAGATTATACTATAGTTAATATGCTTAATTAATTAAAAATCAAGTGATGAATATATTTTTAGTGGTCAATTAAATATTTAAAACGATTTAAAGGATGGGTGGAATATTTAATTTCCTTCAATACGTATCAATTTACTGATTATACCAAATATCACACTTTCATGTTCGATATCGACTATAAGAAAGAAGTCCGGTTAGTCAGTTTTTTAAAGACTGTAAACGGGTTTTTCAAATGGGGTCCGGCTGGCGTCTGTTCTATGTTTTGAAATTATCGAGGAGCTTGGAGTGAAATTAAACCGATGATCTACGAATTTGGTTCAAAGCTAGACTCACTCCGTCTTCCAGATCCATCATAGCATTGATTAGAATGACCCGACTATAGCAGCCGAGGTCGACCGGGCGGATTTTCCGTTCATGGATTAAACCTTGATTAAGTAAGTATTCTCGCCGGGTACCCGCCAATAGATAGCTGTCGGGGGTGTAAAAGCCGCTTTTAGACTGAAAGACTATGTTAGAAAATGAGGTATCGGTAAGTAAACCGTTTTTGACGATTAGGATTTCTTCGGCTCCGGTCCGAGCTAAAAGTTTGGCGAAGACCGTTCTATCGGTAGATTTGTAGCGGTAGTCCAGAGTATTGTCAGTGACCAGAGTTAGAGTCTGAATTCGCCGATAGGTGTAAGGGGTAAATTCAAGCGTTTCTAGATGGTCAGAGTAGACTAGTCTAGCCTTGACTAGACCCCGACGTAAAGATTCCGGTAGGGTTTCCGGGTTAAGATCCAGGACCAGGGGGTGGCCGAAAAAATTACGGCAAGTTCGATCCATTCGGGCGGCATGGAGAGCCAGGTTGTCAAAAATACCGTCTTTGACCCGAATAACTTCTGAAAAGGTTGGGTAGTTCATAATGAAATTCCGTCCTGGCGAATTATTGTAATGATAAGATTATATAAAGGGTAGATATATCTTTTCCAAGACTTCCTGGTACTCATCTTTCCAATTGCTATAGGCGGTTATTCCTCCTCCGCTGCGAAAAAATTTTCGGCCATCTTCTTCTTCAATAAAACGAATCATTACCGCGCTGTCCAGGTCGCAGCCGTCGAAAAAGCCGAAAACTCCGGTGTAGTATCCGCGCGCCTCGCCTTCGGCCTCTTGAATAAGACGAACGGTGGATAATTTTGGTGCCCCGGTGCAGGAACCGGCCGGTAACATGCTGAAGATTAAATCTCCTAAATAGGTTGGATAATTTGCTGGCAGAGTACCGACGATTTCCGAGCTGACCTGCAGAATTTCTCTCTCCCGACTGCGGATGCGGTCGATATACCGGAAGCGTTCGACGTGAACCTGTTCCGCCCATAGGCTGAGGTCGTTACGGAGCAGATCTACTATGGTGTTATGTTCTGCCGTTTCTTTAAAGTTTTCTAGAATAACTCGCTCTGTTTCTGGTGTTGCCGCATTAATGGTACCTTTCATGGGGTTAGTGGAGATTCGTCCGTTGGTTATATGGACGAAACGTTCTGGCGAAAAGCAGACGAAGCGGCCTGGAACCAGCAACTGATAAGGCGAATTGCTGAGTAAAAATATTTCCTCTAATGATAGGGCGCATTCAATCGGCGTTCGCACCGTCAAATTGGCGAGATAGGAATTTCCTTGGTATAAGCCTCGGGAAATTATTTCGAATTTGGCTTTATAGGCTTCAAGACTCAAGGGAAAAATTTTGAGTTCCTTTTTATTCTCGGTGGGGGGTAGGGAAGGGGAGGGTTTATTATTGGACTGGGGCATTGAATATAAAAGCGAAGTATTCCGAGCCGGGTCGATTACGAAATATCCCTCGTTTAGTTCAAAGTTAACGGCGAAAAGAAACGGCCAGCCTTTAGCTCCGCTTTCATTCATCTTTAGGCGGATATCGTGCCTAGGGTTGATAAATAGCATAGTGTTAGTGGCTTAGGAAGTTGGCCAGGATTTTTTTTCCATCCGGCGTCAGGATAGATTCAGGATGAAATTGTAATCCGTGCACATCATATTTTTTATGGGAGAGAGCCATAATTTGGTTTTCGGCGTCCACGGCCGTTATTTCCAGGTCGGTGGGGAATCCGGATCGGTTCACGGTCCAAGAATGGTAGCGCCCTCCTTGGATCTGATCTGGCAGATCGTTAAAGATATAAGATTTTTTTATAATTGTAATGTTAGAAGCCAGTCCGTGAAATACCTGATCCAGGTTTAGGAGAGTGGCCCCAAAGATCTGGCCGATGGCCTGGTGCCCTAGACAGATTCCTAAAATGGGTCGGGTGGGGGCGTAACGTTCGATCAGAGGTAGGAGTATTCCAGCTTCAGCGGGGATGCCGGGGCCGGGTGACAGAATAATTTTGTTAAAGTTACTGCAGACCTTCAAGTCGACTTCATCGTTTTTGATAACTTGTAAGCGATCGTTAGGGCTGCATAATTCTTTCAGTAGGTGCCAGAGATTATAGGTAAAGGAATCGTAATTATCAATTAAAAGAAGCCTCATATTAATCAATTTAGTGAAACCGCCGGATTAAGTCAAGTTTAAATTGCCGATGATGGTAGACTGTAGACAATTCGGCCGCCGACAATAGTTTTGACGGCCCGCCCTCGAAGAGGGCGGAGCCAGAAAGGTGAGTTGTTGGAAAGGGAGCGGGAATCTTCTGGACGTAGGATAAATTCAAGATTTGGATCTAGAATGGTTACATCGGCGGGTTGGCCAGGGGAAAGGCAGCCGCCAGGCAGATTTAGAATGCGGGCTGGAGTTAGGGACATAAGTTCCGCTAGTCGGATTGGGGTGATGAGGCCATTTTGAACCAGTTCCAGAGCCAGGGGTAGGGCAGTTTCTAGGCCGATTACGCCGAAGGCTGCGTTGATAAATTCCACTTCTTTTTCCAGAATGTTGTGAGGTGCGTGGTCAGTAGCGATAACGTCCAGGGTGCCGTCGGCTAGGGCTTCACGTAGTGCGGCTCGGTCTTCTGGTGTGCGCAGGGGGGGATTTATCTTGGTATCGGGGTTGTAATCGCCCACATCTTCGTGGGTGAGAAAAAGGTAATGGGGGGCGGTTTCGCAGGTGATAGGTAAGCCTTTGGCCTTAGCAGTTCGTACGGCCTTCAGGGCTCCCCGGGTGGAGAGATGGCAGAAATGGAGAGGGCGGCCAGTCAGTTCGACTAGACCTAGATCCCTAGTTACGGCGTTTATTTCCGCTTGGGCCGGGATGCCAGGTAGGCCTAGACGGGTGGAGACCCAACCCTCGTGAATAGCGCCGCCCTGAGACAAAGCGTGATCTTCAGAGTGGCTGAGAGGTTTAAGGCCGATGGTCGCCGCATAATCCAGTATCCGTCGGAAGACTTTAGGGTCTTTTACCCAGGAGCCGTCATCGCTGACGGCTACGGCTCCGGCCGCTTTAAGGTCGTCATATTCCGTTAATTCTTTGCCCTGCCGGCCGCGGGTCATGGCCGCCACCGGCCAGACACGGGCCTGGTTGGCTGTGGCGGCCCGGGCTAGAAGAGTAGTTACTTCGGCGGCGGTATCTATAGCCGGGCTGGTATTAGGCATAGCCACCACGGCGGTGAAGCCCCCAGCTGCAGCCGCTTCGACACCACTGGCCACTGTTTCTTTATATTCATGGCCTGGCTCGCGTAAGTGGACGTGTAGATCAATAAGGCCGGGCAAAACCCAGTATCCGGCCGCTTCAATAATCTGATCAGCTTTGGTCAGGACTCCGGGGTTTTCCACCGCCGCGATCAGGTGATCTTGAATTAAAATATCTCTTTGGTCGTCAAGGTCTCGGGCCGGGTTAATAACCCGGCCACCGTGAATAAGTATGGAAGTCATGTTTTCCACCTTAAAAGATA
>LQAA01000152.1 GCA_001577715.1 Candidatus Adiutrix intracellularis
AGGCCACGGCGGTAGCGTATTTAGGATCATTAATAACATCTTTAAGCCCACCGATCTCCCGAGGATACCCTCTTCGTACGGGCAGGTCAAACACCTGTTCAGCTAGTTCCGGGACCCCTTCCAAAAGAGCAGCCCCCCCAGTAATGACCACCCCGGAGTTAAGCTGATCATCAAAACCGCTTTTTATGAGTTCCCGGTTGATAAGCATCATAATTTCCTCAACTCGCAGTTCCAAGATATCCGCTAAAACCATACGGCTGATCATGCGGGACGGCCGCCCACCCACCGACGGAACTTCAATAACCTGATCATCTTCCACTAAAGAGGTTAAGCAAGAACCGTAAGTTTTTTTTATCTCTTCCGCGCTGCTGGTGGGGGTGCGTAGACCCACGGCCACATCGTTGGTCAGATGCGTACCGCCCAAGGCCAGGACGGAAGTATGCTTGATACTGTTCTGGGAAAAAATAGCTAAATCTACAGTTCCACCACCAAAGTCCAGAAGAGCCACCCCCAGTTCCTTTTCTTCCTGGGTCAGAACCGCATCGGCCGAGGCTACAGATTCTAAGACTATATCGCAAACATCCAAATCGGCCATATGGGCGCAGCGAATTAGATTCTGGGCACTGGTGGCCGCGCCGGTAACAATATGAACCTTAGTTTCTAACCTTACTCCACTCATACCCACCGGGTCCTGAATACCGTCCTGATTATCAACTATAAATTCCTGAGGAATAGTGTGGATAACCTCACGATCCATAGGAATAGCCAGAGCTCGAGCCGCTTCCAGCACTCTTTCCACATCACTAGGGCTGACTTCCCGATTTTTTATAGCTATCACCCCCTGACTGTTGCGTCCCTCTATGTGGCCGCCGGCGATGCCCACATAGACCTCAGTTATTTCGCAGCCGGCCATAAGTTCGGCTTCCTCCACCGCTCGCTTGATAGATTCCACCGTACGCTCGATATTAACCACTGCACCCTTCCGTAAACCCTGAGATGGATAACTACCGATGCCAACAATATCTATACCGCCTTCGTTATTTGGCTCACCCACCACGCAGCATATTTTAGTAGTACCAATGTCTAGCCCAAATATTAAGTCTCCAGCCATTTCCCCTCCTTCTCATATGGGGTTACCCCGCACAATTATATCGCACAATAACTCTAGGGCTGGCCTCAAGATTTACATAAACCAACCCGTCAAATTGCCCGTAGAGTTTTAAATGAGCTATAACTCGACCCAGACGCCTGAATTTTTCTTCGAAAGCCCCTAACCCTATCTTTACCTCAAAGTCGTTGTTCTTAGTGAATAGAGTCAAGCCCCGCACTGCATCATAATTTATTTCCGAAATATTATCGAGTCTAAACTCGTCATTTCTAACCACCAGAATGTCCGCTAAAAGAAAGACTTGATTCAGAGATTCCCTAATTATAGGCGAACAACTTAAGATTTCATCTTCACTGAAACCGCTAACTATGGGTAGATCGGGCTTTTCCCCAGGCGACAGTTCCTTAAATGGTTCACCCTTATCGTCAAGATAGTAAAGGCGCCCCAGACTGACCAGAAACCGAGGCCGGTGCTCAACTACATCCACCGACACCGTGTCGGGCATAGTTATAGTTTTAGTTACCTTAACCTTGTCAAGCCAAGGTAAAAGGGAGAGGGTAGCGGAAGCTTTTTCAACATCAAAAAGCCAACTGTTCACCGGTCGGTCCAGACCGGCGGCCGCCAAAATTTCCTTACGATTAATTTGGTTAATACCCGAAATAATCACCTTCTTGACCGAAAAATAGTTCGACTTGGAAACATAGAGGTATCCGGCGATCAAAAAAACAGTTAACAGAGCCAGAAAAAGCAAGGCCACTCCGGTAGCTATAATCACCTTCAAACTCCGCCCCAATATACTCAGAATTAAAGCGGCCAGGCGGCCTGCCTGAAGCTGGGAATTATTTCTCGAACCGGATACCTTGAAGGCCGCGCCCCGAGCGTAACGAACCCCCTTAGATAAGCGGCTTTTTTTTAAAGCCCAGGCGTCGGAATCAAGCCATTTCATGGCCTACCTCACCAGTAGGGCCGATGATTCTAATTTCCGGTTCTAAAAGGAGACCGTATTTTTCGCTGACGCCCCGTCGAATCAATTCCATCAAAGTCAAAATATCGGCACACGTAGCCCCAGCCCGAGCGATGATGAAATTAGCGTGAATCTCGCTAACTCTAGCCCCGCCATAAACATAGCCCTTAAAACCGCATTCTTCTATAATTCGCCCAGCAGATTGGCCCGGTGGGTTTTTAAAAACGCAACCAGCGGATCGTTCTCCCAGCGGCTGAGTTTGGTGGCGTCGTTCTAACGCTTCGGTTATATTCGATCTTATTTCTATCTTCGGTCTAGGTTTAAGATTAAACTCCGCTCCCAGAATAACCGCTTCCGGTGACAAACCAAATAAACGCCGTGACGAAAATTTCAGCTCAGTCTCCTTAAGAACTTTCGCTTCACCGTCTTCCCCTAAAATGAAGAGACGATTGACTATCCGTCCTACCGTCTGCCCCCCGATACCGGAATTACCGGCCAGAGCTCCGCCCACGGTACCGGGAACCCCAGCCAAACACTCTAGCCCGCCCAGTTCCTTTTCCCAGGCCCAGGCCAGAAGTTCCAAAACCGCCGCCGCCGCCCCCACCAAAATTCGCCCGCCCCCTAAATTCTCAATAGTCGCAAAACTCCGACCCAGCTTAATTACCAGCCCAGCAAAACCGGAATCACTAAAGAGCAAGTTAGAACCACCTCCTAAAACCAGGACCGGCAACCCTAGTTCCCTAGCTAAATTTACCAGAGTCCTTAGTTCTCCACTTTTTTCCGGCCGAGCCATAATCCCGGCAGCCCCCCCCACCCTGAAGGTAGTAAAATCCCTTAAAAGCACCTCGAAATCCAGACGACTAGACATCTGGCCCTGCAACGGCAGCCAAGGACGATGGTCGATCATATGCCCCCCCTCTTACCCCCGTCGTTTCCATCCGCCTGGACCTCTTGGCTCAAAAGGCGCAGAATTTCATCAGCCAGAATGTGGATGTTGCCTGCCCCTAAAGTTAAAAGGACGTCACCGAAGCTCAGATTATCGGCCAAGATTTTACCTAAAGAAGCCAGTTCGGAATGATAAACTACATCACGATGGCCGTGACTCCGCACCGCCTCAGCTAACGACCTAGCGGTCACCCCCTCTAGTGGTGCTTCGCCGGCAGAATAGATATCGATAATAATCAATTGATCACTCTGGTTGAAGGCCGGTATAAAAAGGTTGAAAAGACTCTGGGTGCGACTGTAACGGTGGGGCTGAAAGACCACTACCCGACGCCGCCCCGGAAAACACTCCGTTAAAGTCGCTAAAGTAACCTCTATTTCTGTGGGGTGATGACCGTAATCATCCAAAACCATAACCCCCCTAATTTCGCCCTTTTTTTCTAAACGACGGCTCACACCTTTAAGTTCAGCTAACCCATTGATGACATTTTCAGCAGTTAAACCCATTTCCAGACCCACCGCTGCCGCTGCCAAAGAATTTAAAACATTGTGACGACCAGGTATATTTGTAGTTACCCGGCCCAAGTTTTGCCCGCCACGATTTAAATCAAAAGAATAACCCCAACCTTCACATTGAATGTTTTTAGCTGAGATCTCAGCCTGAGCTGATAGGCCGTAGGTTAAATAACGCTTTTTTACATCCGGTAATAAGCTCTGAACATTAGGATCATCTAAGCACAGAACCGTAAAACCATAGAAAGGCACTTTATTAATGAAAGCTAAAAAACTCTCTTTCAGGTGTTCTAGATCGCGATAGTAATTAAGGTGTTCCAAATCAATATTAGTGACTAGAGCCACAGTGGGTGTAAGAAGAAGAAAAGAACCGTCGGATTCGTCAGCCTCAGCTACCATCAGTTCGCCCTGCCCCAGTCTAGCTCCTACTCCTAAATAGTTGAGTTTACCTCCAATAACTAGAGTTGGATCTAAACTAGCCCAGGTTAGCATAGTGCCCACTAAAGAGGTAGTAGTAGTTTTACCGTGACTACCGGCTACTGCCACAGCATATTTGAGACGCATAAGTTCCGCCAGCATTTCAGCTCTGGGGATGACCGGGATGAAGTCCCGACGAGAAACCAGAACTTCTGGGTTATCATCGGGCACAGCCGAAGAAACTACCACCACGTCCGCTCCATGCACGTTCTGTCCTGAGTGACCGATCATAACTTTAGCCCCCAGATCAGCTAGGCGATGGGTGATATCACTGGCCTTAAGATCAGAGCCGCTAACCTCATGCCCCAAATTTAAAAGCACTTCGGCGATACCACACATACCAATACCACCTATGCCCACGAAGTGGATATGTCTTTTTTTGTGATACATTTTATAATTCCCCGGCCTGAGTCAATTCCAGACAAATCGCGGCCATCCGCTCGGCCGCCCCCGGGCGAAAAAGGTCCCCAGCCGCTTCGCTCATAGCTGCTAGCCGGCTCGGGTTAACTAATAAAGTTTCCAATAATGCCGCCAACCCGGTCGAAGTTAAACCCAACTGAGACTGAATAACAGCAGCACCAGCCGCTTCCAGGTGACGAGCATTACTCATCTGATGATCATCGGTCGCCGTCGGCAATGGCACTAGTACTGAAGGAAGACGGGCCGCAGTTAATTCAGTTACGGTAATAGCCCCAGCCCGACTCACTACCAGATTCACCCGGCTATACAGCCCAGGCATATCCTGAAAAAAATCTGAAACTTCAGCCGTTAAACCTGCCTCCTGATAAAAACTTCGCAACTGTTCTAAATCAGCGGCCCCAGTTTGATGAATAAGCTGGAAAGTTAGACCTTTCTGGTGTAGTAAAACTACGGCTGGAGCGACCACCCGGTTTAAACCTCTGGCTCCCTGGCTACCGCCGGTAACCAAAATAACCAAAGATCCCCGGTTAAAAATTCGCCTTTGATTATTTAGAGCCGCTATTTCCGGACGAATAGGATTACCGGTGACCACAATCTTTGAGAGGGGGAAGGCCCCGGCCGCCTCCTCAAAAGCCAGCATAACCCTTTGGCTCAAAAGGCCCAAAAATTTATTGCTTAACCCCGGCCGCGAATTTTGTTCATGGATAATTAATGGCACCCCCCTCACCCAGGCGGCTAGACCCACCGGTACTGTAACATAACCACCGGCCCCAAAACAGAGCTGCGGTTTGTAACTCTTTAAGAACCACAAGGCCTCCAAAAAAGCTACAAGACAACGCCCAAGGCCCTTAAGCCGGTTTAAAAGACCCAGCCCTTTCAATCCGCTAACTTTCAAAACAACTCGTTTAAAACCAGCCGAGTCCACAATCCTAGCCTCCAGTTCCTTACCCGCTCCGATGAAAAGAAAATCCATCTCGGGCCGGATTTTCCGCAAAGCTAAGGCTAGAGATAGGGCCGGCCATAAATGCCCGCCTGTACCGCCAGCGGCCAGTATAAAACGTTGGAAACTCATAATTTAATTATTTCAGCCTTCCGACCTCAGTCTTCCGCCCGAACAACCCGCCCGAAACCAAGAGAGGCCTTAGGCTGTTCGGACCGGCTCTGCCAAGCCACGTTCATCAAAATACCCATGGCCACATAACAAATAAAAAGATTAGTCCCTCCATAACTGAAAAATGGCAAAGGCAACCCTTTAGTAGGGATCAGCGCCGTCACAACCGCCATATTAAAAAAAGCGGGAATAGCCACCACCAGAGTAGCGCCCAAAGCCAGATAAACTCCGCTAAAATCTCGGGCGGAACGAGCTATAGCAACCCCCCGAATAACGATTCCTAGAAAAAGAAGGGCAATAAAACTTACTCCCACCAGACCCATCTCTTCAGCCACCACTGAAAATATAAAATCAGTGTGCGGTTCAGGCAGGAAAAAAAGTTTCTGTTGTCCGGCTCCAGGCCCCTGCCCGAAAAGGCCGCCGGAGGCAAAGGCATAAAAGGAATGAATAATATGATAGCCCGAACCTTTCGGATCGGACCAAGGGTCAAGAAAAGCCGAAATCCGTCTAAGACGAAAAGTATAACTAGTAATCTCATAATAAACGATAGAGCCGCCGATCACTCCCAAAGCGGCCATGTGCCAAATTTTAGTGCCGGCCACAAACATCAAGGTGAAGGCTATGATCACCACACAAACGGCTGTGCCCAGATCCGGCTCAAGTAGAATCAATCCCACCATCAAGCTCAAAACAATCAGATGCGGTAACAACCCGTAGAGAAAACTAGCTGTTTTCTCACCTTTGCGATTGAGGGAATAGGCTAGATAGATAACAATAGCTAACTTGGCTAGTTCTGAAGGTTGAAAAGAAAAACCAAGAAACTTAAGCCAGCGGTTGGCCCCGCTAACCATATGCCCCACCCCCGAAATAAGAACTAGAGCCAGACAGATAATGGTCGTTGCCAGAATCGGGTAAGCCATCTTAGGCCATAACTGATAAGGAACCCAAGAAACGATCATCATCATGGGCACACCCAAGAGCATATTGTGAATCTGAGGGTAAAAAAAGAACAATGCATCCCCGTAACGCTGCTCGGCCATGATGGAACTAGCCGACAGCAACATCATCAGACCTAAGCCTGACAAGCCTAAAACCAGCGTCAGGAGCAGAGCGTCAAAGGGCGTGACCCAACCTTCTTTCATAAACAAACCTCTAGCTTCAGAGCAACCCGGAAACCATATTTTTTAATCTTACTAAGAACGGGTCTCTACTAAGCGGCCCGGGTCTGCCGCCTGACTTCTCTAACAAAGGTTTCGCCTCGGTGCTTGTAATCACGAAACATGTCAAAACTAGCGCAAGCTGGAGACAAAAGAACAATTGAACCTCTGGGTGCGGCGGCACGAGCCTGGCGAACGGCCTCAGCCATAGAATCGGCTATACTAATGGGCGCGGCCCCGGCTAGAGCCAAACTAATTTTATCGCGGTCCTCACCAATCAGCACCAACTGCTTAACTTTGTCATGTACTGATTTATACAGCAGCCGAAAGTCCTGACCCTTGCCTTGGCCACCGACAATGAGAACCACGGGAGGTTTGAAACTTGCTAGAGCCATAGCGACAGCCCCGACATTAGTACCCTTGGAATCGTTATAATATTTAACGTCGCTGAATTCTCCAACCAGTTCTAGCCGATGTTTCTGAGGTATAAAGTCAAGGGCCGACTCTAGAGCCTTTTCCGGATTAAGACCCAACCCCAGAACTAAACCAACGGCGGCCATAACATTTTCTTGATTATGAATACCTTCCAATTTAAAATCAGCCCAAGCACGCCCAGCCACTTCTCGTCCCTGCTTAACCACCAGAATTTCATCCTTATGAACCCAGGCACCGTGGTGCTGTCTCTTTTTGCGCGAAAAACCGAAGCGAATAGCTCGCGTGTTTTTACGAGCTAAAAGAAGGTCATCCTCATTCATCACAGCTAGATCGCCGATAGTCTGGTTCATTAAAATCCTAGTTTTGGCCCGAAAGTATTCAGCCATATCTGAATATCTATCCAGATGATCGGAGCAAACGTTTAAAATGGCGGCGGAACAGGCATGAAAAATATTTACTGTCTCCAATTGGTAACTGGAAACTTCGACCACGGCCGCCTGAACTTTCTGCCTGCTTAAAACAAAACGACTTAAAGGTTCCCCGATATTACCACCCACAAAGACCGGAATTTTATTTTTCCGGCAGATATGCCCGACTAGACCTGTAGTGGTAGTTTTACCGTTTGAGCCGGTTATGGCCACTAACGGTACCTGAATCATAGAAGCGGCTAATTCCATTTCACCAATAACCGATACTTTTTTAGCTGCCTGAACCAAACCGGGGAAACTCCAGGGTATCCCAGGACTCAGAACGACCAATTCCATATCTTTAAACGCCTCGTCTGTCCTGGTACCCAAAACCCACTCAACCGGGCGACCCTTGAAGCGTTCTAGAGCTTCAGCTAAATTAGCCTCGTCCTTTTGATCACAAATAGTGACTTCGGCCCCACGATCCAATAATAATTCTGCAGCCCACTGGCCCGATACTCCAGCACCTATGACCAGGCATTTCCCAAATTTTCTCTCTGCCACCGTTTCCCCTCCTTAATAAAGAATAATAATACTTTAGAACCGGGCCAAAAATTATCATTTAAAAGTAGATAAGCCACTCAAATTTATCTAACCTTTAGGGTGGATAAACCAATCATAGCCAGAATAATAGCAATGATCCAAAATCTAACAATTACTTTAGGTTCCGGCCAACCTTTTAGTTCAAAATGATGATGAAGGGGGGCCATTCGAAAAATCCGTCTTCCCCTGGTTAATTTAAAATACCCGACCTGAATAATCACACTCAAGGCTTCCATAACAAATAACCCGCCCACAATGATTAGAATCAACTCCTGTTTGGCAATCAAAGCTGCCATCCCCAGGATGCCCCCCAAAGACAGAGAACCCACATCGCCCATAAAAATTTGCGCCGGGTAAGTGTTATACCATAAGAAACCCATAACCGAACCTACCACCGCAGCCAATAAAATAGTCACCTCAGCCGCTCCAGGGACAAAACTTATCTGAAGATAATGGGCGAAGCGAGCGTTCCCAGCGCAATATATAAAAACCATGTAACACATGGTTGCTATGACCATTGGACCGGCAGCCAACCCGTCCAACCCATCGGTCAGATTAACTGCATTGGAAGCTCCACAGATAACTAAAACGGCGAAGGGAATATATACAATTCCCAAATCAAAACTTAGCTCTTTAAAAATTGGAAAATATAAACTCGTATCATAGTCTGAAGAAAAATAAAAAAAAGACCCGACGACTAAACCTACCACCGCCTGCACCGCGAGTTTCCGACGAGCCGTAAGCCCCTGATTATGTTTGCGCCTAATTTTAAGAAAATCATCGTATAAACCTAGAGCGCCGAGACTCAAAGCACAAAATAGAAATAAATAAATAGAAGATTCGGTCAAGTCCGCCCACATCAAAGTCGAAAACAGGGTCGATAATAGAATAAGCATCCCCCCCATGGTAGGGGTACCAGATTTTTTTTGATGCGAAGGTGGCCCTTCTTCACGAACGTATTGCTGAATCTGATAATTTTTAACCAAATCTATGAATTTCTGCCCCATAGCAAACCAGATCAACATAGCGCAAAAAGCCGCTAGAATACTCCGAAAAGTCAAATACCGAAAGACGTTAAAAAAAGTTACATCTCCGGTCAGCCTTATGAACAGATGATAAAGCATTATTCGATCGCCTTACCCACCGGACTAGCGCCATTTCTCAAATAATCAACTGCCCGTTCCAGGCCCATGCTCTGAGAAGCTTTAACCAGAACTACAGCGCCACGCCCGCCTTCAACCGCAACCCAGGCTGCGGCTTGTTCGGGATTTTCAAACTCCTGAACCTCATTTTTACTCAACCCCGCCCTTTTAGCAGCCGCAGCCGTGCTTCGAGATAGGGGACCAATCAAAGCTAAAAAATCAAGCTTTAAGGCAGCGGCTAAGCGACCAACCTGACGGTGCAGTTCCGGTCCGGATAACCCTAATTCCAACATATCACCTAAAATAGCCCCTCTGCGACCTTTATTTTTCAATCCAGCTAGAACTCTTAAGCCGGCTTCGACCGAAGCCGGGTTTGCATTGTAACTGTCGTCCAATATCCATTGGCCACTGTCGGTTTTAAAACTAGCCAATCGGCCGTTTAAGTACCGTGCTTCTTCTAGACCCTCACTTATCTGATCCCAATTAGCGCCGACAGCCAGAGCGGTAGCGGCGGCGGCTAAAGCATTATGAGCATTGTGACGGCCCAGAAAATTAAGACGAACCCGGCGACCTTTTTCAGCGCCAGGGCCATAAATAATCAGAGTCTGGCCAGCGAGACCCCTGAGACTGACCCGGCCCAGCCTAACCTCGGCCCTACCGTCGATACCGAAATAGAGGCAGTTACCAGCAAAGTGCTTAGCTTCACGCCGCAGAAGCGGCTCATCAGCGTTGACCACAGCTACAGCTTCCGACGGCAACCCCGCATAAAGCTCACCTTTAGCCCGAGCCACCTGGCTTACGGTTCCGAAAAATTCAAGGTGAGCTGGTCCAACTGAAGTTATGAGACCAACATCCGGCTGGGCTAGATGAGTAAGACGGCTTATTTCACCAAAGCGATTCATCCCCATTTCCAAAACCGCTAGCCGAGTTCGCCGGGACAGACGAAAAAGAGTTAAGGGCACCCCAATCAAATTATTAAAATTGCCTCTGGTAGTCACCACATTCACATCCAACCGCTTCAAGATGGCAGCCAACATATCCTTAGTACTAGTCTTCCCATTTGAACCAGTCACCGCTACCACCTTTATCCGCTGCTTAAGACGTAGAGCCCGGGCTAAATCACCTAGAGCCCGGAGAGGGTCGGAAACAATAAAAGACTGTGAAGCGACTTCGCCGGCTAAAGGTCTCCGGGTTACCAAAGCCAGAGCGCCCCGCTCAAGAGCTTGAACTACATAATCGTGACCATCGAATTTATTGCCGGCCAAAGCGACGAAAACTTCATCCTGGGCCACCGTACGACTATCAGTTGAAATACCGGCGATATTTCGCCGCCCCAGCCGGGCTAAATCCAAACCACATTTTTCAACCCCCACATTTTCCGCGACCCAGTTGAGAGTTAGTCTCAAATCTTTCATTAATCCTTCCCCATTTTCCGAAGCGCGGCTAAGGCCTCTTGCTGATCGTTAAATGGTTTTTTCCCCCAACCAATAATCTGGTAATCCTCATGACCTTTACCAGCAATTAATAAGACATCGCCAGGAGTCATAAGCCGCACGGCTTCAGTAATAGCCGCCTGACGGTCTATAATCATAAGATATCCACCGCCACCCGGCCAACCGTCACCGACTAATTCACCCGGCTCATAACGATTTAAATTCAAAGTTTTGAGCCCCTCCTCTATTTCCAGCAAAATCCCCCAGGGTTCCTCGGTTCGAGGATTATCGGAAGTCAAGAGGCATAAGTCAGCAATCTCTCCCCCTAGGCGTCCCATAAGCGGGCGTTTACCCCGATCCCTATCACCCCCGCAACCAAAAACCGCAAACAACCTTTTGGCCTCTAAATTACCGGCAGTCTTTAAAACTTTGGCTAAGGCATCGGGAGTATGAGCGTAATCAACTAAAACTAAATAATCACTATTTGAACCTACTTTTTCTAGACGACCGGGCGCTCCGGGGCAGAGGGCTAAAGCTTCCCGTATTGTTTCTAGTGCCAGCCGCAGAGATAAAGCCATAGCCGCCGCCGCCAGAATATTGCAGGCATTCACTTCGCCTAGCAAAGGGGAAGTCTGATGCCAGGTTTTTCCCCCAGGCACACTAATGGAAAGACTCAGGCCATTACGATCGACCCGGAGATCGTCGCCCCGCACCTGAGCTTCTTCAGAAAAGCCATAAGTCAATGCTCTTTCACCTAATTCACCCGCCAAGCGACGTCCGTATTTATCATCTATATTAATGACCGCTCTGCCGACTCCGGGTCGAAGATACCGAGTGAACAAAAGTTTTTTAGTCTTGTAGTAATCATCCATATCTTTATGAAAATCTAAATGATCGCGGCTGAGATTTGTAAAGAGTGCCACTTCAAAGTTAAGCCCCGCCACCCGCCCTAAAGACAAGCCATGAGAAGAAACTTCCAGAATGGCTGAACGGCAGCCGGCCTGATACATAGCTACTAGAACGCCGAACAAAACTGATCCTTCAGGCGTTGTGTTGGGAGCCGGGCGCGTCTCGCCCGGCCAGCGATAATTAACAGTTCCCATAACCCCCGGTTTCAACCCGGCCCGTTTTAAAATGGCCTCCATTAAATAACTAACGGTAGTTTTACCATTAGTACCAGTGAGTCCGACCGTAATCAGCTGATCGGTCGGATGGCCATAAATAATCGATGCGGCAAAGGCTATAATCGAGTGCAATCGTTCCTTCGGTGCCAAAAGTCGAGGGACGGCCAGTTCCAGATCCGGTTCCGGTAAAAGCACCGCCGCCGCGCCTCGGGCGACGGCCTCAGCCGCAAAATTACGACCGTTAAATCGAACGCCCGGCTGGGCAGCAAAAATCCAACCAGGGGCCACATTCCGGGAGTCATCGGTTATGCCACTAATCTCAGGATCACCCGAACCTCTAATCTCCAACTTCATTTGACTAGCCAAACAGCCCAAAGTCACCATAGGGAACCTCTGATTAATCTAACAAACGTTAATTCCGCCGCTATTTGTTACTGAGGTTCAAAATAAACTGCACCGGGTTCACCCCCAGCCACAGAAGAGCCAGGTCCAGGGTTTTGACTAATCGCATGACCGCTACCTAAATATTCCAGATCCAGATTATAACCACTCATTATTTCCATCACCTGGCGCATCGAAAGCCCCGATAGATCCGGCATAATTCCTGGGCTGGTCTTTAACCCGGGGGACAGATTAACCATAGTTGTTTCCATATTATCCAGCGCAGCCCCGTTCAGGGTCTCTTCCGAATCCATTGAAGCGAAGGTTATAGGCCCATTGGCGCCACGATCTCTTTTTTTAACCTTAACCCGAATGAAGTTAGTAGGCTGATTAGCCGCAATCACCCCCGGAGCCCCCCCAGAATTACGCTCAATTAGTGGCCAGACGGGATCGCCTTTGTCTTCAGTAGGGGACAGGTCTAAAAGAGGTAGAGCATTTTCCATGATCTCCTTGAAAGCCGGCGTCGCTACCGTGCCACCATAATAACCATTAGCCGGTTCATCCAGAACCACCATTACACACAATTGGGGGTTATGATAAGGAGCAAAACCTAAAAAGGAGGCAACATATTTACCAGCAGTATAAGTTTTACCCCCGTGCACAACTTTTTGAGCAGTACCGGTTTTACCGGCCACCGGATAACCGGGCACTTCGGCCCGAGTAGCCGTACCGCCCTTCAATACGGCCATACGAAGCATGGCTGCTACCTGGCGTGCGGTAAGAGGAGAAATCACCTGTCGGAGAATTTGAGGCTGGGTCTTTTCAATGAGTCGACCTTCCGAATCCAGAACCCGATCCACTATATACGGCTTCATCAAAATACCGTCATTAGCCAGAGAACTCATAGCCATGACCATCTGCAAAGCCGTCACCGACACACCCTGCCCAAACGCAATGTTAGCCGCATCTACTGGATGCCAACTTTTAGGGTGCCGTAAAAGTCCCGATGCCTCACCCGGTAAATGGGCTAACCCGATTTTTTCGCCGAAAGAAAAACGCGTCAAATAATTATATAACAGATCATTACCCAAAATAGCCCCAATTTTTAAAGAACCAATATTAGATGAATATTTAATTATTTCACTAACACTGAGTTCTCCATTATTGTGAGTATCGCGAACTGTATGTCCAGCCACATGAAAGGCACCGTTTTCACAATTGATAAGACTATCCGGGGTAACCAGATTTTCTTCCAGGGCCGCAGCCACCACAAAGACTTTAAAAGTAGAGCCAGGTTCAAATGGATCGGTTAGAATCCGGTTCCGCCGCGTAGAATTAGGAGCCGATTTATAATCGTTGGGGTTAAAACTGGGCCAGACCGCCGCGGCCACCACCGCCCCAGTTTTGGGGTGCATCACCAGAGCCATGCCGCTTTTAGCCTTGTAAGTCGTAGCGGCTTTATCCAGAGCCTTCTCAATTATATATTGAATTCGGCGATCCATGGTCAACACCACTGAAGCCCCCCGGGCTTCCTCTACTTCACCGTCGACATTATCGACCATGATACGGCCAAGGTTATCACGTTTAACCTTCATTATTTCCTGGCCGGCTTTAAGATATCCGTCCAAAGCTAATTCCAGACCTTCTAGACCCCGATCGTCTACCCCAACAAAACCTAAAAAATTGGCCGCAAGCTCACCATTGGGATAAGTTCGTTTATACTCTTTACTAAGAGCTAACCCGGGTAGAGCTAGACTCTTAATCGCTTCGGCCTCATCAGGATTCAGCTGACGTTTAATCCAGATAAATTTTCGATTAGTGTCTAATTTTTCTAACACTTTCTCATATTTCAATTCCAGAATTTCTGAAATTTTTCTGGCCGTATTTTCTTTATTTTGAATTACTGAGGCATCGGCATAAAGGGAAAGCACGGCTACTGAAGCAGCTAATCTCTCGCCGTTCGCATCAAAAATTTCGCCGCGCACTGCCCCTAGATTCAAATGCCTTTCCACCTCAGCCCGGGCCTTTTTAACCAAAAAATCCCTCTGAGTAACCTGAAGAATGAAAGACTTGTATATAATCGCTCCGCTAGCCAGAATAAAAACTAGACCGACCAGCTGCAACCTTACTTTCATCCATTTAACGGTTTTCATTAATTAATCACCACTATCTGACCCTGGCTAGGTGTGATTAGACCCAAAACTGAGCGGGCTGCTTCTTCCAGCTGACCTAAAGAACCGATTTGGGCTAGTTCTGTTTTTAGCTGGCGGTTAATTTCCAAAAGTTCTAGTTTTCTCTGAGTTAAATCGGAAATTTCATAACTCATAGCTACCGACAGATGATTGGAGTAAATTAGACCCCATACCAGAAAAATAGCAGCCATAAACACCGCCGACAAAACGAAAAAATGACGGGCTGATAAAAAGGACAAAGGAGCAGCAGCCAAATTCGGCATAACCTGGTTTTCCGGCAAACTTGCAACTTTGGACGAAGCCGAGGCGCTCTTTAGCAATCTAATTCTTGAAACAGACTCTTTTTTAGCACGTGTTTTCACACTCCACTTCCAGCTGCTATGGATTAATTTTCTGGAACTATCTAGAGGTAAACCCACTTTAATACGCGAAACAGACATTACACACCGTTATTTCAGCGCGATTTTTTCGGCGGCTCTGAGCTTGGCCGATCTGGCCCTAGGATTGCGCCTTATTTCATCCGCCCCAGCAGTCTGAGGTTTTTTATAAACCACCCGCCACGGCGAATATCCCTGTTCGTCTTTAAACCGTAAAGCCTCTTTAACTAGCCGATCTTCCAAGGAATGAAAGCTGATAACTACTAGGCGGCCGCCAGGTTTCAACAAAGTCGGTGCAGCTTTAAGTAAAGTATCTAAAACTATAAGTTCCCGATTAGTTTCAATACGAAGCGCCATAAAAGTCCGAGTAGCCGGATTAATCCGACCCGGCGGACCAGGTCGGTACAGGGTTTTAGCTAAAAGCCCAGCCAGTTCCCCGGTAGTTTCCAACGCTTTAATCCGCCTGGCTCGAACTATGGCCCGGGCCACCCGACGAGAAGCCTTCTCCTCTCCGTAGTGCCAAATAAGATTAGCCAGGTCTTTTTCTTGGTAGTGATTAATCACCTGGGCGGCAGTTAATCCCCCCTTCGGGTCGAAACGCATATCTAAAGGTTCATCGCCACTCCAAGAAAAACCCCGACCGGAGATAGCCAGTTGGCGGCTGTTAAACCCCAAATCTAGTAAAATTCCGTCAACTCCGCCTAAACCCTGTTCTGCCAAAATTTCGCCCAATTTTTCAAAGTTACTGAGAACCGCTATTAGACGTTTTTCCCCCTGGCCCCAACCTTCCCTAGCCCAGCGGACAGGCTCAGGATCCTGATCCAAAGCGATAAGGCGGCCCTCCGAGTTTAAAGCCTTAAGAATAAGACGACTGTGACCGCCGCCGCCCAAGGTGGCATCCACATAGGCCCCACCCGGCTTCACCGCTAGAGCCAGGACGGCCTCCGTCCCTAAAACCGGCCAATGCCCGAAAGCTCGCGACCAATTCCCCCCTGAGGACATTTTGAGAGCCTCAACTAATTCAATAGGTTGTAAAGGTAATTCCAGCAGACTGGAACGTTTTAACTGAACCCTCAAAGTGGTAGTCCCTTGATGATGTCAGGATTGATATCTCCAAGTCTAACGTTAGTGAAAGAGGCGGCCCTGACAGCAAAATCTAACGGCCGATTGCTGACAACGATCTTGTAAAGAGCTCCTCTAACTTCAACTTCACGAAGCAACGACAAGCGCTGTCGTTGGGGAATTAACACCCGCCCGGATTTATCTATGCTTAAACGTTCTGCATTACCCATATAAAAATCTAAAGCTTTTTCGCGTTCATCAGAATCTATAATTTTCCGCAAATCAGCTTCTATCGCCTGCCAGCTTTCATGGGGATAGAAAACCAGACCGCCTGTTTCCAGAGGTAAAGCCACCACTTCCTCAGGCCGCCCAGATTTCAATAATTCTTCCCGATGTTTTACCGGTAAGGCCAGACGACCTTTATCATCGAGGCTATGCTCATATCTGCTCATCAAGCTGAATCGGCTGCTCATTATGATAACCTTAGGCTTGAGTTAGGGTTAATTCCAGGCTAACTTGGGATTATACCCCATTTACTACCACATTTTCCCACTTTATTATCTAACCACCCTAGTGTCAAGGAAAAATTCCGAGGCAGCCGAAAAAAATACTACCCCTAAACATTTAGGTAGATGTAGATATTAAAATATTTTATAATTAACCTCCAGGCATTGTAAAAATTTACTTAACAGCGCCGATTGTTAAACCCGTTTCTCCCACCTAAAGCTAAAAATAAGAGGATAATTCTAATTAAAAAGTTAAAAGTATTATAAAGTTAATGAAATAATTATTATGTAGAATATAAATAAAAAATTATTATAGAATATTAATTATATTATTATATTTATGATATAATTAATTATAAAATAAGAACAACTCTTTTTTAAGCCTCTCCGGTAAAAACGACCAAAAAATCCCCGCTAACTCATTGGACAAATGAGGTCAAAACTGTTACAGTCTAACAATTGAAGCCTGACTGCCCCAATTATTAACATATAAAATACGACGACTATTGAAAATAAAAGCCTTAAGTGCAGTGTATACGGTTACTAGTTCCAGCTTAAAACTGGAACTAGACGAAGGAGTCAAGATATTACTGGATCGCGATCTCTTTTAAGGAGGCCGCCAAACGAAACTTCGAAATACTAATTTCGAGGTCTACAAACCCCGAAACTTCTCACTGATAATCCTGACCCATGCCCGCATAGATCACTCTAGCCTAGTGCCGTACCTGGTCAAAGCCAGCTATGCCAGCCCAATTTACACTACAACGGCCACCTAAAATCTTTCAAAATTTTGTAGCTAGGGGCAACTAATGTTCAGGAGCAAGAAGCTATCTAGCAGAGTCACAAAATTAAAAACACCAGGACAAGCGCGCTGTAGAACCCCTCTATACCGAAGCTACCGCCCGAAAGTCTATAACCTTACTCGACCCGCTAAATTTGGATAACTCCTTGAAGCTTATTCCGGGTCTTGACTCTCCGCCTCCTCCCCCCGAACACATTCTGGAGGCAACTAGCGCCCATTTCACCGTAACAAAAAACGGGCGCGTCCGCCGGATGCCTTTTCCCAGCAATCTCGGACAAACTGGGTATTTACTTATGCTAAAGTCAGCGAAACTACCGGAAGTGGACAATATTTTTATGGAAATAACTAACGGTAACCGCTACCACAAAGATCTTAGGCCGTCGATCGATAAATTTCTAACCATAATAATTAAAACTTGGCAGGATCAGGGTAAGATTCTCATCCAGGCCTTCGCCATAGAACAAACTCAAGAATTATTACTACTTTTAGACCGAACCGGGCACGAAGGCCACCTACCTAAAAAACTAACTATAATTCCAAATTCACCTCTAGTCACCGCCACTCTGACTATCTATAGCGACCACCAAAACCTCTTTAACCCCGCGATCAGAAATTTCCTAACCCAGGACCAAAATATAAAAAGACTCCTACCTACCCTACACATCACCCGTAACACTAAAGAAATCCAAGCCTTAAACGACCTCATCAGCCCAATCGTTATCATAACCGGCAGCGACATAACTAATGCTGGTCGCATTCTACACCACCTTAAGCACAATCTCTGGCAACCCAACTATCGCGTCATTTCCGTTAAGTTTCAAGTTCAGACTACTGCTAACCACCACCCCACAGAAAGGGTCAGCGTGATAATTTTTTTTCGAGAACCAGTTCAAGCGAAAGCTCAAATTCACACCATCGGTGGTTTTTCCGAGCATACCGACCAAAAAAAACTCCTGATCTGGCTGCGTTACCAGGCTCACCCTAAGCTAACCATCAACCTAATTCACAGTGAGCCCACAAATACCAGAAACTTTTATGAGCTGATCCACTGGGCCTATCCGAAAGTCAATTTCTACACTCCCATTTGGCTTAATTATGTACCTCTGAATGAAAAATCAGCCACCCTAAAAAATGATATAAGCCGCGCCCCCGCCCCCCCACCCCATTACCGACAACAAAGTCTACCCACCCTGCTACTCTGCCGCCCAAAACGCTTGTGCAACGAAGCCGCAGCCGCAACCACCACCCTACCCCCGGATCAACAACTGACTCTTCTGGAAAACTGTCTAACCCAAGCAGAAAGTCTTATTTTGATCGGGACGATGAAAAAGATTAGGATTTAATAATGTTGTGTGCTCTGCTCCAGATAAACCCTAAAGTCGGCGATATCGACGGCAACGCAAAACTGCTCCTACAGCAGATTGAAGCAGCAGCCAGATGCGGCGTTCGTCTGGCTATCAGCCCAGAAATGGCTCTAATCGGCTACCCACCCCGCGATTTACTTCTATATCCCACCCTCGTTGAGCGAGCGGAACAAGCCACTCTGGAGCTAGCCCAAAAAATTAAACCTCTTAACCTTAGCCTTATTCTAGGTAGCGTTGGTCCCAACCGTTCCGGCCAGGGTAAACCTCTACATAACCAGGCACTTTTTATCGACAACGGCCAGATAGTAGCCCGCTACTATAAACGTCTTTTGCCCACTTATGATGTCTTCGATGAAACTAGATATTTTGAACCAGGCGACCGCCCTCTAGTCGTTAACTGCGCCGGTTACCGCCTAGCCCTGACTATCTGCGAAGATATTTGGAACGATGGGAACTTTTGGCCCGAGCGTATTTACCAGCAAGATCCATTAGCCGGGCACCCCCCTTTTGATGTGCTCATAAACCTCTCAGCCTCACCTTTCGCCGTAGGAAAACAAATGCTGCGCCAAAAGATGATTCAGGCCCTAGCCCGTAAATATTCCGTCCAAGCCCTTTATGTAAACCAGGTCGGTGGCAACGACGAACTAATCTTCGATGGCCGCAGCTTGCACATCACCGCTACTGGCCAGGTTAATGCCCGGGCCACTGCCTTTGTCGCTGACCTAAAAATTATAAATTTAGCTGATCCAACTCCGGATTTAGCAGAAGATGATTTTACGCCTGAAGCCGAAATCTTTAATGCGCTAGTTCTGGGAGTCAGGGATTATTGCTGGAAAACAGAACACAGCTCGGCGCTTCTGGGACTTTCTGGCGGAATTGATTCAGCTCTGGTGGCCATAATCGCCTGCGAAGCTTTAGGTCCAAAACGAGTTCACGGCCTTATTATGCCCTCCCCATATTCCAGCGAACACAGCGTAACAGATGCCCTAGCCCTAGCAGCCAATCTTAAAATGGGAACCAGCATCCTAGCTATTGAACCAGCCATGTTAGCTATGGATAGCATTCTAGCGCCCGCTTTCGCCGGCCGGGTGGCAGACACGACTGAAGAAAATCTGCAGGCTCGTCTCCGAGGCGGCCTTTTAATGGCCTTTTCCAACAAATTTGGCCCCCTGCTTCTGAGCACTGGCAATAAATCCGAACTTTCCATTGGTTATTCCACTATTTACGGCGACATGTGCGGGGGACTAACGGTCATCGGTGACCTTTATAAAACTAAAGTCTTTAAGCTATGCCGCTGGCTGAACCAGACTAAAGGAATTATTCCTAAAAACATTATCCTCAAGCCACCTTCAGCCGAACTACGACCAGACCAGACTGACCAAGACAGTCTACCGCCCTATGACGAACTGGATGCTATTTTACATCTCATTATAGAAGGCCGAAAAAATGTGGACGCCATTGTTGCAACCGGCCATTCTCCGGTAATAACGGCTAAAGTCGCCTCTTTGGTAAAGGCCGCTGAATTTAAACGCCACCAAGCAGCCCCAATTTTAAAAACAAGCGCGCTCGCTTTCGGCCTCGGCTGGAGAATGCCCATTGCCGCGCAAACTGCCTATATTTAAAAACAATTCGTTAATATTTTACCGCTACACTTCCTAGAAGAACAATAAATTAGAAATGACATCCACTAACAGAACCGAATCCACAAAGAGTAGGGCCGCTATGAGCAAGATTAAAATCAAAACAGCCAACAATTTTTTCGGAATCCTCCGCCTTTTTCAGATGCTTTTCATGTGAGCAGCAACCGGCCGAGCTTATTTTTAAGTGCAGGTTTGATCACGAATTTATACCCGCACTCCTAGAAACAGAAACTTAGTTCCGTCATCATCGGAAGAATGTCGACCGTAAATTTGCATTTCAGGCAACTTGCTGTCTAAGTCGGGAGGGGTAACCAACCCAGCTAGCGATTGATAGCCTTAGACCTAATACTGATCTCCCGCCCCTAGCTGCGAAGGAAAGATTAATTAGGCAGATAACAGCGTCTAGTTATATTGGAGTTAGCTATAAGCCAGAGGTTAACAATAAAAGGAGTTCCTAACCCGGAACCTCAGGTACTGACTACGACAGCAGGACATAATACAACAACTGAGACGACAAAAAAGTGGGTTAAAGTTGACCAAACTGGAATTTATGGAGGATTAAAGGTAACTGAAGCGTTTTCAAAAAGCACTCTGACAAAATGTTGCTAACAACTTCTGTATTAGGTAGTTTAACCAATATAACCACCTTCCATCAGATAAAATTTTTGTCGTGTTCATTCCTAGTTTTAACTTTTACCGTCCTGTCTCCCTTAACGATAATTTAATCTACATTTTATTGTAACTTATTTTAATTTAAAGTTCCAAGCTTAAAAACTAATAGTCTTTATTTTATTATAACTATCTCTTCAATTTTTGAAATCTAAATAGTAGATCCTTAAAAAGTATTTTAAAATAAACATAACTCAGGCATCACAGATTATATTGTCATAAAAAATAGTCAAAAGTATTAAGATCACCAGCTGCAAGTAAAGTTTATCTCCCATATCTATTCCATGAAATTAAAAGTAGCAGCAATCATAAGGACATTAATCTTATTTTCCAATATTTATTCCAAGAAATTTCGAAACATTTGAAAATCTAATTTAAAGTATCCGCTTTAAATGAGCTAACTCAGATAACGCGCAAGGTACAGTCTATTGAAAGGTTGTCTCCCCACAAAAATATTGAAAAATTGCATGCCCACTCTTGAATAACTTAATCATCGCTCAATTTCTCAAATTATTTTATAATTAACAACCTACACATTAAACGAATGTTTTCGGCTAAACGTCCTTAGTTAGAATAGCACTCTTGCAGCTCTCGTTCTAAGAGATTCCATAGTATTTTTATAACTACTTACGTATGAGTATCTCGAGGACTAATTTACTACAACAAATCCTCTTTGAACAAAACGCTTTACCCTGATTGTGGTGATTATGCTACCATAAATCCCTAAAAGAAAAGAACATTTCAACCGGAGTTTAAGGTAAATCTCGGACTGTATAATCTAAGTTATACTATAATTAATACAATTAATTAAAAATCAAGTAATTAATATATTTTTAAGGACCGCCCAAATAGGCTAACCTAGGTCCCTTCCCCTAGAAAAGTAAACTTTTAGCTGAAACTTAAGATTAAAATTCAAAAACTACGGTTGGTTCCCATTGGCTAGCAGCCACCGGCTCCAAAGCCCCGTCAAGCGTTTCGCGAGCAACTTTAAGGGCCAGAGCGGGGTTATTGTTGATCTCGGAAAGGTGGGCTAAGATCAGATACCTCATCTCCCGATGATAGAGTTTAGCCGCAAAAGTAGCGGCTGTTTCATTAACTAGATGGCCGGTGCGGCCCCGAACACGCTGCTTTAAGGGCCAGGGATAGGGGCCGTCCATGAGGAGGCGATAGTCGTGATTGAATTCTAGAATAAGAGCGGTTAGGGCCTGAAATCTATATTTTATAAGTTCGGTGGGAGTGCCAAGGTCGGTAGCCAATCCCAAACGCCCAGCCTGACTTTCCATGACAAAGGCCACGGGATCGACAGCGTCGTGAGATAGCCCCAAAGTACGAATTTTCAGAGGACCCAGATTAAGAGTATCGCCAGTAGTAAATATCTCCCACCGCACCCGGCCAACCAGCGGAGAAGCGGCAGCACAGGTTGCAGCATTAGCCAGAACGGGAATTTTCAGGCGGCGAGCCAGAACTCCAAGGCCGCTAATATGGTCACGATGCTCGTGACTGACCAAAAGACAGGACAATCGAGAAATATCCAAACCGGCTACCCCAACCCGGCTTAAAAATTCGCGAGCTGACAGGCCACAATCCACCACCAGAGCCAGATCGCCCTCTTCCACCCAGATGGCATTACCCCGGCTACCACTGGCTAAAAGGCAAAATTTCACTTAAGAACCTTAACCTGAGGTGGAGCCGAAGCCAGCCTCGCCCCTAACAGTAACGGATAATTCCGAAACCACAACAACCTGAGGCCGCTCAACCTTATTAATTATAAGTTGAGCCACCCGATCACCCCGACAGATAGTCAACGGTTCGCGACCGAAATTAATCAAGGGCAGTTGAATTTCGCCCCGGTAGTCCCAATCAATGGTGCCAGGGGTATTGACCAAAGTCAGACCCGTTTTTAAAGCTAACCCGCTGCGAGGACGCACCTGCCCCTCATAACCCTCAGGCAGGGCCATCGCCCAACCGGTGGGCACGAGAACTATTTCACCCGGGGCCAAAGTTAGGTTTTCCCTAACCCCGGCAGCTAAATCTAGACCAGCAGCCCCGGCCGTCTGCCAGGCTGGCAAAGGCAGGTCGGCGTCTTCTTCAGGACGCACTTTTTTAAATTCAAGGCGCATAAGTCACCTCTACAAACTAAGGTTAATATTATATAATAACCAATATATAGTGGATTAAATAATACGTCAAAATCTGAAACAATGATTCAGAAACTCAACTGACCGCTTTAATTTTAAACTTAATTCTCATGCTTTAGTATACTTATTTAAATATAATTCTAATTAACTATTAAATATTAGCAAGTGCTATTAGTGGGTAGGATTTATAGATTAAATCAGCTTAAGGACCTTTTGTTAGAAGGACTGGGTCTGGGTGATAATGTTGAAAGCAGAAAGTTATTTGTTGGTATTTTACACGTTGCAGCTTACTTAGTCTATATTGAAGTCGATAGTGGTAAGATTGATCAAAATACCGGCGAAAGGAAGAATAAGGAATCCATCCTTCGCCGTCTTCTTTGCCACTTTTTTTTGACACTGCCTGAGTTTTACATTAGTAATATGGAGTCGCAAATTTCCTTTTAAACTAATTTCTTCATCGGTAAAAGTTAATTCCCTCCAGGTCTCACACATGTACAATTCAACATAGTAAGCCAACATACACAAAGATAAATACGCCCAAACTCTCGATTCCGTATAATAATAAATTGATCTAATTTTTTCGCTGATGTTTTTCGTTGTACGGAAGACTCATTTCACCTGTGATAATTTTTTATAATTACGAACGCAGTCTTCGGCGTTCATTTTTTCCGGCGCAATTAAAGTTCTGATAATATAGATGCCATTAAGAATGACCTCCGCGGCAATGTTTTCATCCTATTGAGAGAAGAGGAAACTGTCACCTTCAATTTTAAATTTAAAGTATTTTCCCAATATGGTATTTATCTATGACTCAACCAACGACGAAATCTATAGTGTTCCACCTCTGTAAGCGTCCGACCTCTACGTAGTTGCGAATTTTATCTAGATTTTTTCAGTGCTACTCAAAAGCTTTTCGCAAGCGTGCCGCGTTTGTCGGCCAAAAAATAGATATTCCCAATTTACTTTTGGGAGAAACAATATACGCGATCATCATAGCTAAAAATTAAATTTAGCTTGAAACCCAATTTAGAGGAGATAAATTCTGACAGTCCAAGTTTTTTTCATGATCACTATAACAGCCTAGACATGACCATAGAATTTTAATTAAACGATAGGAAAAAACCGCCGTGACTAGAATAAAAGATTTTTTGAGGCTACGCTTGATTAAATCAATGGCATCAAGAGTAAGACAGGAAAGACTAATCAGGATTATTTTTTTAACCTTTCCGTTGTTCAAATATGATTTTCGCAGGATAACAGCCAGGGTAAATTCTATCACTAGATTTATATACATAACCAAATAAACATATATTCATTAGAAGCAGTTTTATTTTTTTGACTTTTCCAATAAGGCTAAGAATTTTGTGCTAATATTACACAATCATAATATTAATTTATTAAAACTAATCATTTACTCCCCATTATGTTAATCGAGCTTCCACAATACTAATTTAAAATTTTAGTTGGTTAAAAAATTCTAACAAAAAAGTAAGCTATCTTCTTTTTATAAAAAATATAATATTTTAAAACAAAATGCTCTTCTAGATACGTTTTTAGTTTCACTTAGTAAGTAAAAAAATCCACTTTTAAAATTTCTATTACAATTATATTATAATAACATAATACCTTGTATAAATCAATAGTAAAATATCATCTACATAGATGTAATATTACAAATAAATAGATATTTTAGTAAAAATTTTAGTATTTTATAGAAAATAGCCACCAAAAGTTTAGTTTAAGACAACAAAAATGTATCTTATTATGAAACTTTTGAAAGTTCTGGATTTAAGGTTGTTTTTTTAATGGCCTCAATGTAGTAGCGAAGCCGACGCCGCGGAAACCGGTAGCTTGGTAGAAACTTATAGCCACCCCCGTCGATAGTTACCAGAATGAGATAGGGTCGCCCCGGCACTACAGTAACCTATCTAACCAGCGACGACCGAACCCATCCTATTTTCGTAACCAACAGTGGTTAGGCGGCTAAACGCGATCCATTACTGTCTATCTGAATACCAACATGCTGTATGACCTGTATACTACCAACCCGATCAGCATTAACGAAATATCTCTTACCGACATCATCCCAAAAGTCGCTACTAAACTAAGTTTATTTTCATAGACAAAATAACAGTTTCATCACCCAGCGAAGATGTTACTTTCCTATGCGATTAAACTTGAAGAAACCACCATCTATGCTAGTGAAACACATCAAAGATCACTTACGAAAAGACCTTGCGACTAATCAACTAACATTAAAGGAATACATTAACTCGTTTATAAATGAGTCGGTAAATAAAGGTAAAAAGGGATAGCCCCTTTAGGGATAAGTCTGTGAACATGATACACTTAATAAATTATCCAGCACGCCCTAATGCGCTACCGTACCAACCCCTTATATGAGTGAACGGACACCTACTGAGCGGATGATCCTGATTCATTTCTTTATAACATACCACCTCTCCCCCAGCAAGACTATTCCAAAAGCAAAAAATAGAGCTACCGAGCGGCCGCTTTTTGCCTAATCCACTCCAAACGTTCCAGAGCAATAGTGGAAGGTAGGGTGCAATCGGCACCAATTAAAATACCCTTAGAACCAGCTTCAGATATTAACCCAGCCGTAAAAGTTTCGATTTCCACCCTGGAACCAACTTCTATCAACGAACCCGGAAAGTTGGCGAAACCACCAATAACGGCCCGGCCACCAAATATTTTCTTGCCTTCGGCCAAACTGACCTGTTCCACATTGACCGCCCAGTTATAAGCCCGCGCCGAATAATCAGCCCAGCTTTCTAAATAGTTTCTAGCCCCAGCATAGCCGCAGATATGCAGAATATTAATGCCACCGACTCTATTGGCCGCCTCTAACACCATCTGGTCGCTGGGTCTTAAGTAACAGCGATACTCTTTATCCGTCAGACGATTAAAATCGGGGTTCTGCACGCTAAGGTAAATCCCGTCGGCGCCGCCTTCGCGAATAACGCCCTGGGCTAGGGTCGCTAACCCCCCAGCTATCCGAGCCAGGGCAGAGGTAACCAGAACAGGGTCCATTTTCAGATATTTTACCAGAAACTCTTGGCCAATTAAGAGCCTTAAAGAGGTAGGGGGAGCAAAAATATTATAAAAGTAAAGCGTATCTTTTTGCAGCGCCACCACTCGCTGCACTAATTCAATCTGCCTTACTAACCAAGGATGATCTTTATCTAGTTCTTTAATCCCGGCCAAGTCCTTTAGGCATTTCAGAGGACTCTCCACCGGATAACTGAAAAAACCGTCGCTCATTATTTTGACCAGATCCGGTCGAGCTCTTTCAATAAAATTTTTATGCCCAGCCACATTCCGCTCCAACAAGCCGGGGGTTTTAAGTCCATCACCCATTTCCTCTTCCGCTAAGAAATGAAACCAAAACCCCACCGGAACCCGCTCCACCTCCTGATTATCAAAAGCCCTTAAAACTAATTCTCTATTAGACATAGACCCTCTCTTGAAAACCGTTGATTTTTTAAACCAACTGGATCAATAAATCACGCCAGGTCTGAACCACCAGATCAGCCTCATTTTTCAGAATCTCCCATTCCACAGCGCCGGAAGGGTCGTAGACGGCCGCCAAACCCATCCCGGCCGCCCGAACACCCAAGCCCGCAGCTCGTAAATCTTCAAAAACTAGGCAGGTCTCTGGAAGAAGACCCAACCGTCCGGCGCAGAGCCGCCAGATATCCGGGTTAGTTTTATCCCAGTTCACCTCGCTCAAGTAGACGATCTGAGCAAAATATTCCCTGAGACCATAACGACGCAACACAGCCTCGCAAGCGGCAGGAAAAGAAGAGGTCACAATAGCGAGTTTAAGACCCCGTTCGGCTAAAAAACGGATACATTCTACCGCACCATCTTTTAACAACACCGTCTCTTCATAACTTCGCCGGACTAACTCTTCCCACTCGAGCAATACTTGTTCGATAGTCAGATTCAGGGCCAACCGAATGATTATATACCTAGCCGACTGGGGTAAAGTCATAAGCTCAATATCCCGCTCTAAGTTGGCCGGCGGCGATAGACCTTTTTTCAACAACCAGTCCCGGCCGAGCCGCTCCCAAACGGGCATAGAATCGGTTAAAGTGCCATCCAGGTCAAAAATCGCTGCCTGATACTCTTCAAAAATCACGAACGGCCTGACTTAGCGCCTCAGCAGCGGCTTTAATATCAGGCTGGGATAAAATAGCGGAAATAACCGCCACACCAGCCGCACCCGCCCGCCTCATCTGAGCGGCGTTCAGAACATTCACTCCGCCGATGCCAACGACCGGGATAGTAACAGCCCCACATATTTCCTGCAATCGCTCCAACCCGATGGCCTCGCCGGCATCGGATTTACTTCCGGTAGGAAAGACCGCCCCCACGCCGAGGTAATCAGCTCCATCTCTCTGGGCGACCCGAGCTTCCTCCACCGTACCAACGGAAACACCGATAAACATATCCCGGCCAACAATTTCACGGGCTATCGAAAGCGGGAGGTCGGTCTGGCCGAGATGCAGACCCTCGGCTCGAACAGCTAAAGCAATATCCACGCGATCATTAACAACTAGCGGCAAACCAAGGCAGCGGGTAAGAACCCGCAATTCCAGAGCCAGCTTATAAAATTCACGGCTCACAACTTCTTTTTCCCTTATCTGAACCATAGTAACACCTCCAGCCGCCGCCACCGCCACCGCCTCAAGGAGGGAGCGACCTGCAGATAGAGCGCGGTCGGTGCAAAGATAGAGAAGAAGGCTATTCCGATTTAACATTTTAAACAGCCCTTCCTCCAAAAAATAAGGCCGAAAAATTATAAACTTAGATAAGGAGCGAATAAAAGACAAAAGGCCTATCCAAACTATTTAAGTATTAGATATGCCTCTTAAATTTGTGGCTGGGGAACAGGGATTCGAACCCCGACAGGCAGATCCAGAGACTGCAGTCCTACCATTAGACGATTCCCCAAGATAGCGCTTTACGCTTCGCTTTACCGCCTGAAAATAATTATAGCAAAAAAACAAAGTAGTATCAAGGTTTTTTAAAAGTCCGGCGTTTTTTCTGCCCGGAGAGCCCGTTCTCTAGCTATCAGTAGATCAGCCAATTTAATGTATCTAGCGGGGCCATGAGTCATCCCAATGTCAAAACGATACTTACCATCTATGACCATGGACGGCACGCCCGGGAGATTGTAGACGTTCATCAGTTTTTCCAAGATTTCCATTTTAGCCTGAATAACGGACGAATTGAAGGTCTGAACAAAAAGTGCTGGGTCTATTTTCAAATCTCTAGCCAACCCGGGCAACTCGGCAGGGGTATTAATAAAATGCCCTTGATCCTGGAAGATGGCAAACACCTTCCGGTCAGTCTCACGGCCTTGGCCCAGCGCCTCTAGAGTCAGAAAAATACGAGCGTGAAAGTCAACCGGTGCTTTGAACTTAACAGGCAGCCAGACGAAACGGACATCGGAAGGTAACTGGGCAGCCCAAGCAGCTACTTCGAAATCTACTATGTAACAGTGCGGACACCCGTACCAGAAAAAACTCAGTACCTCAACCCGGCCATCTTCAGGCTCATATAAAACCGGGGGGGAGGGGAGTTCCACATATTCCCGGTCAACCTGAAAATTAGCTGAGCCGCCGGACTTAACCTCATTATTCTGAGCCTGAGCTACCGGAACCACCAAGAATAGCACCACTAACACCAACATGATTAAAAATGAACGCATAGGAGATACTCCTTTTACTTTATAACCTAACTTGTAAACGGTTTATCAGGCGCCCAGAGTTTTAAGGTGAATAGCCAAGACGGTTAGAGCGGCGGGAGTAACCCCGGAGAGACGGCCAGCCTGACCTAAGGTGGTGGGACGATGCCGGCCAAGGATTTCACGCACCTCTCCGGTGAGTCCACTTAAAGATCCGAAATCAAGAGAGGAAGGAATGGAGAGGTTTTCCTCTTTTTTAAGGCGGGCCACCTCTTCTTCCTGGCGACGAAAATAACCGGAAAACTTAAGTTCTATTTCTAGACTGGTCTGAGCTCGAGGAGAAAGTTCGGCCAGTCGCGGCAAAGCAACAAAAAAATGACTAAGGCGAGCGAACGGGCGTTTCAATAGTTCGACCCCGGTGGTAGTTTCGCGGGTAAATAGTTCCGGATGACCCAGGCGAACACTATCTTCTGGGGTAAAACGGATAGCCTGCAGCATCCGCCGGCCCACCTCCATGTCCTCAATTTTAATTCGAAAGCGGGCCGAACGCTCCCGATCTAGAAGCCCCAATTTTTCAGCCAAAAGCGAAAGACGCAAATCAGCGTTGTCTTCCCGAATTAAAAGTCGCCATTCAGCCCGACTAGTAAACATACGATAGGGCTCGGTGACGCCACGCACCGTCAGGTCGTCAGCCATAACCCCGATCAAGGCCTGGGAACGTGATAAAACCAGCTTTTCCTGGCCACCGCTAGCGGCTAAGGCCGCATTAACCCCGGCTAAAAGACCCTGAGCAGCGGCTTCTTCATAACCACTAGTACCGTTTATCTGCCCAGCCAGAAAGAGATTTTTGATCTCCAGAGATTCAAAAGTCGGGGCTAGGTCCCGAGGATCAACAAAATCATATTCAACGGCGTACCCGGGCCAGGCCAGTTCCGCCCGAGCCAAACCCGGAATAGAACGGAGCATAGCTTCTTGCACCTCCGGGGCCAGGCCGGTAGGCAGACCACTAGGGAAAATAACCCCTTCTCCGTCGGGTTCTAAAAAAACTAGGTGGCGTTCCCGATCCGGATACTGAGCCACTTTATCTTCGATGGAAGGACAGTAGCGGGGGGGGGTACCCAGAGTCGAGGCAGCGGCAGAATAAAAAATAGAATTACCGAGCCCAGCGGCCACGATCCGATGGGTTTCTGGGGTGGTCCAAGTCAGCCAGCAACAGAGTGAATTCCGAGGTTCATCATAAAGAGTAGAAAAAGGGCTGACTTCGCTCTGGCCCGGCTGTTCATCTAATCCCGTCACATTAACGGTATCAGCCTTGATGCGAGGCGCAGTACAAGTGGAGAGGCGACCGAGACGATGACCCAGATTAACTAAAGACTGGCTAATGAAGTTAGCCGGGGCTTCACCCCGGCGCCCAGCCGGGGTAGAAACCAAACCCTGGTGGATGCGGGCCCGCCAAAAAGTACCGCCAGTAAGAACTAGCGCCCCAGCGATCCAAGCACGGCCGTCGGCCAGTCTAAGGCCAATCAGTTCTTTTTTATTAACTAATATTTCCGCCGCTTCTCCGGATAGAACCGTGAGACGATCATAAGAAGTAACCCAAGCCTGAGCACCCCGACTATAATCCAAGCGATCCACCAGTATCCGAGTGGAACGAGCCGCCGGACCCTTGCTCTCACCCAAGATACGACACTGCCGGGCAGCTAGATCGGCATTTTGCCCACAAAAACCACCCAAGGCATCCACTTCCCGCACCAGTCCACCCTTAGCCGAGCCACCAAAAGCAGGGTTACAGGATAAAACGCCGATGGTTTCCAACTTTTGAGTAACCAAAAGCGTTTTCGCCCCCATCCGGGCGGAAGCTAGGGCAGCTTCTAAGCCACTATGACCGCCACCCACCACAATTACATCATAAAACATGAAATTAAGTTGCCGCTCTTTCCAATTAAAATTAAACAAAATCAACAATTAAAAAAAGTGGCTCTTTAAATAACACCGAGGAAAGCATTTTAAGTTAATTTACCGGCCACACAATTAAAACCACCCGCTCAGCGGGTGATCTACTTACCCTTATAAGGGGTTAGTACGGCAGCACCTAAAGAGAGCGCACTAAATAACTTGCCAAATATACTATATTTACAGATTCACCCCTAAATAGGCTATTTCTTTTTAACTTTGTTTATCGACTCATCCATAAACGAATCGATATATTCCTTTAACGTCAGTTGGATAATTGTCAGATCTTCCTGTAATTAATTCCTGATATACCCCAGTATTCGTAACCGTTCACAGCAATTATTAAGCAAGATATAATTATACATTAATAGGCTAGTATATATATTATAATTATAGAATCAAGTAACCCACAAAATACAGTATTTTAAGTTTTCCAGCATACAAGTAAACTAGAACATGTGTTTAAAGTTTTATACGACGAAAATATTTTATTCCGAGTAAAGAATGCTATATTATGAAATAAGGTTATTGAACTAGTAACTAAACTAGCTGGAGACCAAAATAATTCCATCAACTTATCAAAGGCCTCACCGTCTAATGTTACTAATCCCCATCAACAAAAGAAGCGCAGCAAAAAGTGTAAATTCGAAGTGCAACCAGGGCGTGACCCCCATTTTTCGTACACCCTTTATCCCTGAAGAACTTAATAAGATCAGAACCTCTATCCTAGAGCTAAAAATATACGGTTGCTATGGAAAATTAATTACCAAACTAGATAAAAACATTATGCAGCAATAAATTGAATCGGCTATTAACCTCCGGCGGCTTACCAAATATCGTGGAGCCGCTTATCTTTGTAACCGTTGTGAAGATACTTATTGTGGTTAGATACTATTTAAAATCATTAACCCTGAGTTCATAGGTCCGAATTTAGCTATTTATCTGGCTTTTCAAAAGGCAAGACCATACTTCGTACTCATCTTTACAGTTTTTGTAACTAAAATATTAGATTACTCTATACGCTGCGAACAAATAGCTAATATCTTAAAAAAGATCTCTGCTGCTTTAAAGACTCCCTATAAAAAGGCCTCAGATACCCTATCCTAACAATTTTTATTACATATAGACGAAACTAAATACAAATAAAATAATTATTAACCCTAGACCTGGATTTTTCGAATCGCTTTTTCCACAGTATTCAGAATACCAGCTCATCAATCATCAAAAGTTCTCCAATCAGTTTTGAGAAAAGATTTTACCGGATTATCAAGCTATAATTACTATTCAACCTATTACAAGTATTTGAAAAACTACCCAGCCTAGGCCCAAGGAAGTACTAACTATTCCAATTTCTACGCCAAGCTGTCAACTCCTTCTATAAAAAGATAGGCACATTCTTCACTACTGCAAAAAGAACGTTCCGTAAACGGTTATAATAAACCGCCTTAACTCACGCTACTCCCAGGCTGCCGCTTCAACACTATCGTGTAACTTAGCCACGATCAAGGTCACCCGCTCAACGAGTGGATAGTCTACTTACCCCTATAAAAATCAATACAGCAGCGTCTAAAGGCGCGCTAAACAGTTTGCTAAGTATACCCACGTCACAGGCCTACCCCTAAAAAGGGTCCTAGCCAAATTATTTAAATAAACGAACCCTAACCCCACCCCTGAAACTAGCTTGGGGTATCCTCAAAAAGCCAGTAACGTTATTGACGCTATCCGGAAGCCGTAGCCCGCCGCATCCTCAGTCACCAGCGAAATAACCTAACCCATCCAGCATTTATCAAAAAATAGAATAACAATAGCCTACACCCTTTATCCCACTCGTTCCCGGTTTTTTAATAATTTCCGCCAACCCTATACCGCGTTCATGATCTCCAATATAATATGCCCACCCGGATTAAAGACGGATAGTTCCGCTAACACATCGCGTTAAGACGAAGGCAAGGTTACGACCTTAGTTATAACCCCGGTTCACTATTTCTCATAATCAATTAATTTCTGTTTCGAACCAATCTAGCTCAAATAGAGCCAGAGCTAACTATATTTCAACGCTTTACTTTCCGGTAGCCAAACTTTATTCAAAAGCTTTTCCAAACCTAGCAAAGATAACCACCATAGATTACGAGGGATTAACTCTTAACCTTTTTAGTCATTAGTTTTAAGGAGGCTATCATATTTATGAATCACCACAGCGACTATTAATACAATTTAGCGAAAAATCCTTACAGCGAAAATAAACGACCTCCGGTTCCGCGCTCGATCTCAGTTTCTCTTCCCTATTCACATTACCAAACCACCCGCGCTAAATTTCTAAAGTTACTGCCAACCCTGCGAATACCTGGGGGGGGAATAAAACCAAAATAAAGTTAATTAGTTAAAGACAGGGAGGACGGAGTCGTTCCCCCAGACTAAAAGTAAATTAGGAATCCTAAGGACTAATACACACTGTCATTATTTCATTGAACAGCATGTACCAGTTCGTTTCGCCATCAGCAAGGGTAATACCAACGGCACCGAAGTCCTTGTCATTACCAACCGCTACTTCGCCTGTCCAATACCACTGCCAGTCCCAATTAGCCGCAAAAGCAGCACCCTTACGCTGTACCTCACTGTTACGTTTATTACTATAAACAGATACCGCCAGCACTTGATCAGTTGTAGGCAAATTAGAGCCAACTGAATAACGGAAAGATCTGGTTTGCCCTTGGGGGCGATAAGGTTTTGTCCACCCACCAATACTAGGATTAGGATTAGAAGGTATAAAACTAGCTTCATCCCAATTAGACGTAGTTGTCACATCATTATGCGTGGTGCCGCCACAAGTCGCTACAGCAGGGAAGCGTGTTGGGAAAGTCGCGTTGGTGTACTTATACTGGAAAGTACCAGGGACTTGTTTTTCAGGGGGACCACCGCTGCTAACATTATCCGGCGCCCAGGCTCGTAATTTCGTTTCGACCTTAGTAAATACTGACAAGGGACCATCACCAAAATGTATCGTTTTTTCTGCAGTATAAGTCTCAGCCCCTAAAGGTACCGAGACCTCTAAAGTCACTGAACGCGAACCTACAACATCTGTTAATTTTACCTCACTTGTTTTACTAGGCGTTCCCTCCACCGGATAGGTGCCATCATCTTCGCCTTGTCCCCAAGTACTGGTTCCATCGGCTATCTCACCCCAAGTTAATCCATTCTTAGAGTTCGGTTTTTTGCGCCGCTTCCACCAAGGGGCCGAAGGATTATCCATCACTACCGATTTCACATTCCAGACCACATTACCAATTATATCCTCGATTTTACCGTGCCCATTCATAAAACTAACCTTCACCGAAGCCGTGCTTTGGTAACCCGATGGACCACCGGTTACGAAACTAGGTCCATTAGTCCACGTAAAAACTAGATGCGGTGGGATAGTTTCTCCATCAATATCGAGCTCCGAAGGATAAGCATCAAGGGGGAAAACCTTAGTGGTTTTACCCACGCTTAAGGTGGCCATAACCGGCAAAGTAGCTGTGGTCGGAACCATAGTCAGTACTACGACTATATACCCTCCCTCATCTGTCGTATAAACCCCACCTCGACTTAGGCTTACACCCTCCTGATCTAATGATACTTTAACTGTCCGACCTATGGGAACCAACCCAGAATCACTGGTGATCTGAAACACAAACATATTCTGGCCTTTTGAACCCAGAGGAATAATATTGAAAATACCCTCATCTTTCTCCCGATATTCCAACAACATCTCATACTGACGATCTACAAATTCATAACGTGAACCCTTAACCGTTCTCATCTCCGCTACTACCTCCGAACGTAGCTGATCCTCCAACGGCACATCAAAGTGATAATTGAAAGTCAGACCTAATTGGGTCTCTGACTGGCCACCACTATAACGCTGATCCAAACCTACAGATAACAACGGTACTGGAGTCCACTCTACCCCCGCACTCCATACTTTTGGGTCAATATTCAAATTGTTACTCTGACCAAAAGCGCCAACATTATCTCCATACCACTGCTCAAAGGCCGTCTTCACCGCCAAGTTCCGATAAAAAGGCAGATAACCAGTCAACCGGGCGTCCCAACCCTCTGCCGCCTTTTCCTCCACCTTTATCGAATCGTAGTCTCTGGAATCTTTCCACCCCGATAGCGACGTATACTGGTTCACCGCTAGACGTAGCCAATCATACCAACCTTCTACACCCACACCCCCACGACTATGAGAACGTGTAAAATCGTAATCTAAAAAACCGTTATAACCTAAGGCCAAATCATCACTCAAAAAGAAACGCTGCCCTAAACCGAAATTACCGATTACCCTATCACCACTCATGGTACGTAACCCAAACTGGCTAAATACTGTCATATCTTCCGTATTATATAAAGGCAGTAAAAAATCTCCGGAACCAGTGATACGTTCATCCAGATTCAAGTTTAAATTTAACCGAGTATTCCCGTAACTACTCAACCAACCCTCGGCCCATGAAAGGACTGCTCCACTCCCCACCGATAACGCATGTTGCAAAAGACGCTCGCTAAGGTCGATAGGGTTAAGCTGAACTGGTCTAGATGATTGACGACCATACGAACCATCAGGGTTCCGGTTGTGATTTTCGGCATTGTAATTATGAGACGTCTGCACCCGCTCATGAACCGAAGGCTTATCAGCTTTACCTTTACTAGAATCCCTATCCAAACCCGGTAGACCTAGAAGTCCAAAGGTCCGATTCAAGGTCGAGGTCTTCGCCGACACCACCGGAGCCGCGACGGGAGCAGAAGCGGAAGCCCCCGTCCCATTATTCCGACGAGATCCAAGATCCATCTTCTCTGAAAACGGCCCCCGGCTTTCGCCGAGATAACTAGCCTGAGGGGAAGCCGCTGACTTATTAGAATATGCCGTTTTCTTACCAGCCTCGCTCTCTCCCGTGTTGAGCGTCGGAACCGCCTCAGCAGTCTGGCTAAGTGAATCAACTATTTCCCTACCAGCTTCGCTCTCTCCCGTGTTAAGCGTCGGAACCGCGCTCAGCAGCCTAACTACTGAATCAACTATTTCCCTACCAACCTCACTCTCTCCCGCGTTAAGCGTCGGAACCGCCTCAGCAGTCTGGTTAAGTGAATCAACTATTTCCTTATCGACCTCGCTCTCTCCCGCGTTAAGCGTCGGAATCGCCTCAGCAGTCTGGTTAAGTGAATCAACTATTTCCTTATCGACCTCGCTCTCTCCCGCGCTAAGCGTCGGAACCGCCTCAGCAGTCTGGTTAAGTGAATTAACTGAACCACACATTGAATCGGATACAGAACTAGAAAACTGCTGCTCGGAGACCAAGGGAACTACCCCCGGTCGGCTTTGATAAAGCAGAATAAAAAAAGCAACCATAAGTAGTTTTATCCCAACACCTAAACGTAAACCACTCATATTAATCACTTTTTATCTTTTACAAAAATAAATAGCAAAATAAAACTCGAACTTTATAATGAAATAATCTATTCCCTAGAAATAACAACTAGGAGAAGAAGAGAAAAATCTGAAAGAAAAAAACGATAATACTATAACAACCATCCGACGAAAAAATTAATCTCTTTACATGCAGACAAAAGAAACTAAAAATACGTTTATTTAAAGAAAATAATAACTATACTAAGTTGCAGGGTAACTAAAAAATATCAACCGACGTCAGTTGACCGGGAAAAATACTTGTACGCGACATTTAACTCTTAACCATATAACTATCTCCAACTAAATAACTCCAACTAAATAACTTGGGTCTTTTTAAGTTACCAGATTAACCAATCATTATCATATCTAAATATAAATAAAAAGTAAATTAAAATGCAAGATATTTTTCAATAATTCTTATTTTATAGTTACATAACACATTCGTCAGGCAAAATTTAATTTTTTAATTTTTAGTAATAATTTACAATAATTATCAAATTAGATATAATTATATATCAATATAAAAATCCACCATGTTGTGATCGTGGAGTTAACAAAATAACAAGATACAATATTTCAAATTCTCCAGCGTATAGATAAACTGGAATACGCGCTTAAAGGGTTACACGATAAAAATGCTTTGTTACGAGCAAAGAATGCTACGTTACGGAATAAAATTACCAAATTGGAAACTAAAATAGCTAAAGCCCGAAAGAATTCCAGTAACTCATCAAAGTCCCAATAATATGACATTATCACTCTCCACCAATAAAAAAAGTGCGGCAAAAAGTGTAAAGTTAACGCATAACTAAGACATAAGCCCCATTTCCGTAGCCTTTTATCCCTAAATAATTTAATTAAATCAGAATTTTATATTTATTAGGAGGAATTTTAGAATCAAACTTTTCAATCACCAAACAAATTTAAAATCGTATCTAAAATAGTATTCTTATTACAAACATATTATAATTATTTATAAAAATAAGATAATCTATTTTTTGTTAAGTTTTTCTATCCAACTAAAAATTTAATTTATCTTATGTCTTCTTAATGCGGCTAGTGAACCTTCATCTTAACAATCGGAGACTTCTTTAACTTAGAACTAAAACTAAAGAACACCTACCACCAGCATAGCTAATGGTTTTTCCAAACTTAAACATACGAGAAAGTATTGTTCAGAGCTACTTTTTCTTTAAATATGAAAAGATTTTTTTCTTGCATTGATAAGGAGGCCTATGTTAGATTTAATAAAATTTTGCCCCGGAGGTTATTTTATGGCTAAACTGCGAACTCCAGACGAAAAATTCGAAAAAATTAACCCGTCTGACTTTTTTGTCGACAACAATAATGGACTTTCGAAATCTCAACTTTCGAAAAAATACGGAATTCCGCTAGCTGGCCTAAATGAATTATATGTCTGGGTTCTCTCTAAATTATTCGGTGAAAAAGTACCAACTTTAGGGGCCAAAAGTTCGCGCAGACGTGGTCCCGGCTCTCGGCGGACTATAGTCCGCGTTAAATACGGACTAATCAAATTTTCACCTAAAGATTTACTTAAAAATCAAGAAGTTGCACCAACCTATACCATTAGAGTTTTAAAAAATGGTAACTTTATCCTAGCCCCGCTTAACGGATCAACGGAAACCATAGAAAATCCGGCGCTTCCAAGCGGACCGGCGGTTGGCCAAAAAATAGTGGTTCGGCGGCGCAGTAAAAAAGGAGAACCAAACGCCCTAGATCGAACCTATGATCCCTATCAAACATGATCTCTTATTAAACAGTAAATCTACTTCATTAGCTTTAACTCACAGTACTTAGCTCTAAAAAATAAAATAGACGCCGAAATTCAGCGGGAACTGGATTATGGCCAGTTCATTCTAAGACCGAAAGACCTGGAGCTAGAAGGAACGTTGCAGGATTATATAAGCCAGTGGACGATATCGTTTGACCTACACCAACGGCACCGAGGCCTTGCAACTGGCCTTAATAGGCCTAAACCTGAGTAACGCAGTACTCGAGCCCGAATGTTACATTTTTCGCCACTCCAAAAGTAACAGTTCTATTCGGAATCATCCTAGTTCCGGTCGGTATTAATCTCAAAATTTACAATATCAACTCCATCGGTCTCAGCCTCCAAATCAAAATCGTCAAAGCTGAAGGTTGCTATCGCCTCCAGGCTGTGCAGCAACTCATTCTTTAAGTACCCCAAACCTACTATAAAACCTAGAGTATTTTGCCGGCGGCAGGGGCTAGAACTTATAGAAGACATAACCCAGTCCTTTGGAGTGGATA
>LQAA01000153.1 GCA_001577715.1 Candidatus Adiutrix intracellularis
AAGACTGTAACTACTCCCAAGGGTCAATACCTAACCGTACGAAAAAGTATCAAAGGCCGGACGGCAAGGGAAGTACTAACCGATATTCTACCAGAAATTCTGACTGCTCTCCCTTTTCCTAAAACTATGCGCTGGGGAAGCGGAGAATACAGCTTCGTTCGACCAGTCCATTGGCTTCTAGCCGTTCTGGACGGCGAAGTTCTACCTATCAATTTCGCCGGGATTAAAGCCGGCAAAGTCAGTTACGGCCACCGTTTTCTCCACCCCGGCGCCATGGTTATCACATCACCTAATGAATACGAAACCCGCCTGGCTGAAGCTCATATTCAGGTTAATTTTGAAAAACGCCGCAACTTGGTGCGCCAAGAAATAGAACGAGTAATCCGTGAAAACAGCGTGGATCTACGTCTATTACCCGATGAAGAATTGGTAGAAGAAGTTACCAATCTTTTAGAGGAACCTATAGCCATCATGGGGCATTTTGATTCTTGTTTTCTGGAATTACCACTAACCGTAGCCATCACAGCCATGAAAGAACACCAGCGTTATTTTACCCTAACTGATTCCCAGGGGCGTCTAGCACCCTATTTTATCGCCGTTAACAATATTCGGGCCAGGAATATGGAAGTGGTACGTAAAGGCCACGAACGAGTACTCCGAGCTAGGCTGGATGACGCCCGTTTCTATTTTAACGAAGACCGCAAAACTAAATTATCCGATCGCATTGAAGGACTAAAAGGTGTAATTTTCCATAACCTTCTGGGCACTAGCCTGCAAAAGGTCGAACGCTTCAAAGCCCTTGCCCTTTATTTAGCTGACCAAGTAGCCCCGAAACAACAGGAAAAACTTACCCGAGCGGCCAATCTGTGTAAATGCGACTTAATCACCGGGGTAGTTAAAGAATTCCCCAGTCTACAAGGTCTTATAGGTCGGGAATATGCCAGGCTAGACGGTGAAGACCCCCAGGTAGCCGAAGCTATCTATGAACACTACCTCCCCGTACGGGCCAACGGGAAATTACCACTATCCACCATAGGGGCCATTTTGAGCGTGGCCGACAAACTTGACACTATTTGCGGCTGTTTCGCGGTGGGTCTCATTCCTTCCGGCACGGCCGACCCTTTCGCCCTGCGTCGAGGGGCTTTAGGCATACTCAATATTTTTCTGGATCGAGGCTGGGCTATTTCACTAAATCAATTAATCGATAAATCTATGGAACTTCTAGCCGACTGGTCTAAACGTCCGATTAAAGAAGGGCGAGGGGCGGTAGCTGAATTTATCCGAACCCGACTCAAGGGCCTTATAACCGAACGAGGCGTCTCGACCGATGCGACCGAAGCAGTTCTGGCTCTATACGACGATAACCCCGTGGCCGCCATGAAACGGGCTCTAGCCTTGGAAAAATTGAAGTCTCAGGAAAATTTTAAAGACCTAGCCCAAGTTTTCAAGCGGGTTATCAACATCATAAAAAAATTCGGCGCTAAAAATAATTTCAGCGATTGGAGCCGGCTGAACCTTGAGGTCGAGAGAAATCTTCTAACCCGCCTAATAAAACTAGAACAAAAATCCGACGAACTAACTAAATCCGGAGATTTTAATAAGCTTATTAATGAAATAATCGTCTTACGCGACCCGGTGGATAAATTTTTCGAGCAAGTGCTGGTGGACGACCCTGATATCCTAATTAAAGAGGCCCGTATAGCTCTTTTATCTCGACTTAACCGTATTTTTGAATTTGTTGCCGACCTCTCCCGTCTCAATACTAACTAGAGAAAGTTAAGGTTGAACAGCCATTTATAACCATACTTCACCTGAACAAGAAGAAAGTCTTAAGATCCAATTAGCCAACGTTCGACTGGCCTTAAGGTTTTATTTTAGCCCCAGACTAGTCATCCAGCTCGAGACCACTCCAGACCTAATCCCGACCCAAGGCGGGTAGCGACGGGGAATAACTGTTTTCTTTTTCAGCCTAGTTGACTTCACTTTCCTGGCCAAGCGTCTAATCTCGGAAAATCTAGTGATGCACCTAAACCGCTATTTTTAAATTAAGGGACCCATTATAAGCAAATATGACGGTACTCTAGATAAATTAGACGAGATTTCACAATTGACCTCTAGGGTTTACCCCTGGCCCTGTGCAGTAACCATGCTGCCCCAGCCACCCTAACTCAGTAAAAGGCTATGTCAAAGCTAAATCTGGATTTGATCATCAGACGATCATAGGCAATATCATTAACCTAATTTCCTATTTTGTAACGACCAACAAAATTTACCACACCCAGATCACCACCAACGATCGAGCGACCGAAAAGGCCACGAATGTGACGAAACTGCGGCTCCTAAACCGTATAACCATACCGAACCACCAGGAAAACCTGATTATTTTCAAAATTATGCCCTCAAAGGCGTCCTAAATACCACCCGCCGGAAAGGACGAAAAATATTAAAAAAAGACGACCTTAGACATTAATAAAAATGAGATTTTTAAAAAACCTGGGCCTTTTTGCGGAAATTCTTTCCTTCTGACCCTCTAACGGCTCTTAGGAATTAATGAAGGCCCCACTGCCACGAATTTGTTCCACCCCACGACCAGTAGCTAAAAAGAGTTAACAGGCCTAACAGTGAAATAAAAATGACTACCACTTTTCAACATTGTAGCGCTGCCCTCCTCTGCGGTGGTCAGAGCCAGAGAATGGGTTTTGATAAAGCCCTCTTTCTCAAAGACCGAGCAGGGCGAAGCCTTCTAGCATCTCTAGCGGGCGAATTGACTGGCCACTTCGGTGAAGTTATTCTGGTAACTAACGACCGCCAGAAGCTAGCCGTAGCCCCGGATCTAGCCGTTTTTAAACTAGTGGAAGATTTACAACCCGGTCTGGGGCCGGCCGGAGCTATTTTAACTGCCCTTAACGTCCTACCCGACCGCCCGGTCTTTGTCCTAGCCTGTGATATGCCCGTCATTGACTGGCGAATTCTGACTCAGCTACTGAGCCTGATGGAAGAAAACCAGGCTGATGCCGCTCTACCGCGCCACGGGGACCATCTAGAGCCTCTCCATGCCTTTTACGGTCACCGCTGCGCCCCGATCTTAAGTGACTCCCTCACTGCCGGCCGTCTGGCCATCAGAGAAAGCTTCCCCTTTTTAAAAACTGTTTTTTTGGATTTAGATCCGACCCAGACGGCTCCCGGCCTGTTCAAAAATCTAAACACCCCGGATGAAGCACGTCAGGCCGGCTTTACTAAGTCAGTTGGAGAACCTAGGGAACACATTCTACGAACCATCCCAAAAGTAGACCAACTTCTGCTCCTGGCCGGCCGCCAACCGGAACTGGCCCTGACCCCCCTGGTCCTTTTACGATCCGCCATTCGAGAGACACTAGAACTTTTACGTCACGACCTTCGGACTGGAATCGCCGACTCTCTTCCAAATCAAAAGTCCCTAATGGACAGGATCATACGAACGGCTCTGAATCGAAAGGCTTTCGGCCTAAGACCGGTGATCAACGCCACCGGAGTTATCCTCCACACCAATCTAGGACGGGCGGTTCTTGCTAAGGTAGCGGCCAAGCAGGTGGCCGCCGTGGCTCAAAACTATTCCACTCTAGAATATAACCCAGCCACCGGAAACAGAGGACATCGGGGGGCTCAAGTAAAAGAACTACTAATTAGCCTCACCGGCGGTGAAGAAGCCCTAGTGGTCAACAACAATGCAGCGGCAATTTTTTTGGCTCTAACCGCTCTAGGCCGGGGACGGGAAATAATTGTCTCCCGAGGGGAACTGGTAGAAATAGGCGGCTCCTTTCGCATCCCCGAAATTATGGAGCAAGGCGGGGTTATTTTAAAGGAAGTGGGAACCACTAATAAAACCCGCCTAACTGACTACATCCGAGCCATTGACCCCGAACGCACGGCAGGACTATTGAAAGTGCATACTTCCAATTTCCGGATTCTTGGTTACACCGAAAGCACACCAGTCGCAGAACTAGCCACCTTAACCTCAAATAAAAACCTACCGCTTATCTGCGATCTCGGTAGTGGTACTCTGGTGAATCTCAGACCCTTGGGTGTTAAAGGGGAAACCACAGTTCAGGAAATACTGGCCACCGGTGCCGACCTAGTTACCTTCAGCGGCGACAAACTTCTAGGAGGCACTCAAGCCGGTCTAATTGTCGGACGAAGTCGCCTAGTGAAACAACTTGCAGCCCATCCTCTAGCTCGCGCCCTACGCCCGGGTAAACTAACCCTAGCCGCTCTTGAAGCTACTCTGCGGATCTACCTCGATCCATCTGAAATAACTAAGCAAATTCCCACTCTAGCTATGCTAAGCGCCCGCTCGGAAGAGCTTAAAATCAAAGCCAAGAATTTACTAAAAGTTTTAGGTGAGATTCCCGGATTAACACTTCGAATTAGCCCCACTAAAGGTCAAGTCGGAGGCGGAGCGGCCCCCGAGCACCCTCTCAATTCCTGGGCCATAACCATCGACCTAGCGACACCCCCCCCCATATCACTTAACAAACTAGAAGAACGTCTGAGACAAGACCAAGTGCCAGTAATTGGCCGAATTCAGCATAACCATCTTCTTCTGGATGTGCGAACTATCCAGACTGAAGAATTCGAAACTATCGCTAGGGCTCTAAGACGGGCCATCGCCACTTTTTCTGGCCAAGGGGGCACTAGGTTAAGCTAATAATCCAGACTCATCCGCCCCCCGGCTGACGGCTTCCGGTTTATCAACCTGGCCTTCTTCCGCCTCGAAAGCCAGCCCGTCACCCCGGGCGTTTACAGTCACGTAAAGGTGACTATTATCTGCAATTTCTCCATTCAAAAGCCCCAAAGCCAACGGATCCATGAGCTGAGTCTGAATAGCTCGCTTCAGAGGTCGAGCTCCGTAAACAGAATCAAAACCAGACTTAGCCAAGAAGCTCACTGCTGCCGGGGTTAGAACTATAGTTAGCTTCCGCTCAGCTAAACGGCCGGCGAGTATACTTACCTGGATCTGGACAATGCATTTTATATCAGCTTCTGAAAGAGCCTGAAAAATAACAATATCATCAATGCGGTTTAAAAATTCAGGCCGGAAGTGATCCTTTAAGGCCTCCGATACCCGCAACCGCATAATTTCCGGATTTCGCCCCTCTGCATCGACAATAACCTGGGAACCAATATTGGAAGTAAGTATAACAACAGTATTTTTAAAATCTACCGTACGGCCCTGACCATCAGTTAAACGGCCATCGTCTAGAAGCTGCAACAAGATATTAAAAACTTCGGGGTGAGCTTTTTCCACCTCATCAAAAAGAATAACGCTATAAGGCTTGCGCCGGATCGCCTCGGTGAGGTAACCTCCTTCCTCGTAGCCCACATAGCCAGGAGGAGCGCCGATAAGCCGAGCCACAGCGTGCTTTTCCATGTATTCACTCATATCCAACCGAATCAAAGCGTTTGAATCATCAAACAGAAACTCGGCCAGAGCCTTGGCCAACTCAGTTTTACCCACCCCGGTGGGACCAGAAAAAATAAAAGAACCTATGGGACGACCCGGATCGGAAATACCAGCACGAGCCCGTCGCACCGCGCGAGCTACCGCCTCAATAGCCTTTCTCTGACCGACTACCCGCTGCGCCAAACGTTCTTCCATGAAAACTAGTTTTTCCCTCTCCCCTTCCAAGAGACGACTCTGGGGGATACCCGTCCACTTGGCCACAATTTCAGCGATATCATCGGCACCAATTTCCTCTTTAACCAGACCGCTCGCAGCTTCACCGGCCATTTTTTCTAATTCCTCCGTAAAAGCTGGCAGACGACCGTATTTAAGTTCAGCCGCCCGGGCCAAATTACCCTCACGCTGGGCATTTTCTACTTCACCGCGAGCTTTCTCTATTTTCTCTTTCAGATCCGCCGCCCGAATAATAACATCTTTATCAGCCTGCCATTTTTTAGTCAGGGTCGCTTCTTTAGCCGAAAGATCTAAAATTCCTTTTTCCAACTTAACAAGGCGTTCCTGAGCGCCCCGATCGCATTCTTTTTTCAGAGCTTCCCGCTCTATAGAAAGAGTTAGAATACGACGCCTGAGTTCATCTAGTTCTGAAGGAAGACTATCTATTTCCAACCGAAGATGACTAGCGGCCTCATCCACCAAATCAATAGCCTTATCGGGTAAAAAACGGTCGGTGATGTAGCGAGCCGATAAAGTAGCCGCAGCTACTAGAGCACCATCTTTAATACCCACTTTATGGTGAACCTCATAACGTTCTTTAAGCCCGCGTAGGATGCTAACCGTATTTTCTACTGTAGGTTCTTCAACTAACACCGGAGAAAAACGGCGTTCCAGGGCCGGATCCTTTTCAATATTTTTTCGATATTCGCCGATGGTAGTGGCCCCCACGACCCGCATTTCACCTCTAGCCAAAGGAGGTTTAAGCATATTCCCAGCATCTAAACTACCCTCGCTCTTACCAGCGCCCACTAGAGTATGTATCTCATCAATAAAAAGAATAATCTCGCCGTTAGAAGCCTCTAATTCTTTAATGACTGATTTTAGACGATCTTCAAATTCGCCGCGAAATTTGGCCCCAACTAACAAAGCCCCCAAATCCAGAGAAAGAATACGTTTACTTTTCAAAGACTCCGACACGTCACCAGAAACTATACGTCGGGCTAAGCCTTCAACTATAGCCGTCTTGCCAACCCCTGGATCCCCGATGAGCACCGGGTTATTTTTAGTACGACGTGATAGCACTTGAATAACCCGACGAATTTCATCGTCACGACCGATAACTGGATCGAGCTTCTGCCGACGAGCCTCATCAGTTAAATCACGGGTAAATTTTTTAAGGGCCTGGTACTTTTCCTCTGGATTCTGGTCAGTGACCCGGCTCTGGCCACGAAGTTCCTGCAGAACTTTAAAAACAACCTCACGAGTAAGGCCAGTCTGAAGAAAAACCCTGGCTGCTAAACTATCTTTTTTTGCCAAAATAGCCAATAAAAGATGCTCGGTAGAAACAAATTCATCATGCATTTTATCGGCTTCGATCAAGGCGAGATCCAGAACTAATTTCAGTTCCGGCCCCACATAACCAGTCAAACCCTTACCGGATATTTTAGAAAGTTTATCTAATTCCCGCTCCAGGTCTTCCAAAATCAGACTCAGCGGAGCTCCGGCTTTAGACAAAATAGACCGAATAAATCCCCCAGCTTGCTCAATTAAACTTTTAGACAAGTGAAGAGGCGTGATCTCCTGCTGCCCCTTCCGGTCAGCCAAACTTTGCGCTTCAGCTAAAGCCTCCTGGCTTTTCAAAGTAAATTTATCGTAACGCATGTTAGACCTCGCCTCCAGCCTCCAGATTCATTTAAATATTTTAATTTTATAGTAAGTTCAGCCTAGCAATCTGTCAAGCGTCCCCCGCCAGAAAACAGCTTATATAATTATTATTTTATCTTTTAACTCATCCTATTTAAATATAAATAATCCAAGCCAGCTAAGAGGTTCAAGAGACAACATGAAGCTTAGCTTTCTTTTTCTAGGCAAAACCAAGAAAGTCTTTTAACCGAATATATCGCCAATTGCCTACTTAAACTAACCGCCAAACTAAATAAACTGCGTATCGGGGGTCTAAAATCAAAATTATGCTATAATTAATACGATTAATTAATTAAAATTAAGGCGCTTAATATTTCTTTAAGGACTGACCATATAATTATGACTGGCGCCGCTTATCTTATGTAATAGTTCAGCCCCTGATCAAGCAAAAACCTCTAACTAATTTCGAAGTGTTCCTAGGCCGTCACTACTAGCTATTTACCCGGACTCAGGCTATCTTTATTAAACCGCTGCGCAATGGACGTAGCCTAATTTTATCAGCTTACATCGATATTAACCCTTTAGAGATGCTAAAATTTTTTAACAGTTTTGAAGACCGAGCCGCCATAGTACTCCTGTATACTAGTTTTAATGAGCTAAAAATCTAATGGTTCTGATAATGGCATGATCTAGAGACCCAAAATATAAAACTTCTCCAAGTGCTTAGCCCTAGTCGCTGATAGCCTAACCAGGGAACCGAACTTCCTAATCCTGATCCTACTGAGTCTGAAACTAGAGACCGAGCCAGCTTTACCACTAGACCAGGCCTACTCGCACCAGAAACCATATTCCGTCCCAAAGCTGAATCAAAAACAACTTAATACAGTATTAGTAGTCTGTTTAGCTATTAAAAACAGTCACTTTTAATTCGTAGTTATTTTTACGGCTATTGATTCAACAACATACTATATAATTATAATATAAATGTATAAAATATATTGACAATAAAATATATTTAGGTTAAAATTATAAATGTATTATTGAAATTTTAACTAACCCTTGCGGCGGGAACTTAAATATAGCTAGACCCTCTTCAATTTTTTTCTATAACTTCATTCTTTTTTCTATTAATTCTCGGCTATCCGATCGTAACTCCGACCTGGATCCAGAATTATAGACCTAAGGAACGACAGATTTTTAAATTCGACTACGACAGCCGAGCCGAGACCCCAGTGTCATCCCCACCCCAGGCAGAAGCCCCATCTTCCACAGTCCTTACTGCGGCCAAAATAGAACTAGCGATTAAAAAATTAACCACAGCCGTTGCTAAAATCAAACTCGCGACTCGAAAAAATCCCCCGACCGAGATTCAAACTAGCGCCCCAATTCCACCAGAAACAGCATTAATTAGTGTGGTTAAAAATAACGTTATATTCTTCATTAACGAGCCCGGTTTAGTCTCCTCCCAAAAAGCAACTTACAAAGAAATTCCCGAACAGCATGAGGTGAAAGTTACCCCGAGTCCAATCAGCCTACCGCCTACGACCAAAGTTCCGGCCCGATCAGGTAAAGCCTGGGTGAAAAAAATCGATTTCGGAAAAAAGCTAATTAAAATAAACCGGAGCGTAACCCTTAAAGACGGACCTTAACTCCACTCCAATTACTACTACCAGTTCTGACAACTGATTCAATATAATTGAGTCTGGTACGACGAACTGGTTTACGCAAGAATGATCGTCCAAAGTACCGCACCTAACTATTCCATCACCGGGATTCCACTTTATAATCTTTAGGATTTCCCAGGATATTTATAATAATTATGAACATACCACTCTGGACTCTAGAACAACTTTATACTCTTAACAGTCCCAAACTTTCAGCTGACCTCGCCCGTCTAGATGAAAAAACGGCCCACTTCACCTCCTGGCGGACCAAAATTAAAAAAGCCCTGCCGAGTCCAAACGAGTTTAAAGCTTTACTGGCTGAACTAGAAGATTTAAACAGCCTGGCTCACCGTTTATCCGGCTTCGCTGTCCTCGCTTTTACTCAAAATACTCAGGATCAGAAAGCCCAGGCTTTCATGGCCAAAATTGATGAAAAAATGGCCGATCTAAACAACGAACTTTTATTTTTTGAACTATGGTGGAAAGACCTAGCCGAGGAAACGGTTAAACCCCTACGGCAAAGCCAGCCTGACTTCGCTTACTGGCTAGATCGCACCCGGGCCTTCCGGTCCCACACCCTGACTGAAGTAGAAGAGAAAATTATTAATCTTAAAAATACAACCGGGAATAACTCTTTAATCGCCCTTTACGATTCCATCACTAACCGTTATCGTTTCAGTACTAGAGATATAACCGAAACGAACGTGACACAAGTAACCCGTGATGAATTAATGGTACATGTACGCAGCGCGAACCAGACCATCCGTGCGGCGGCCTACCATGAACTTTACCGAGTTTTCAGTGCAGACGGTCCCGTTCTGGGGCAGATATACCAGACCATAGTGCGAGACTGGCGCATCGAGAACATGCGTCTGCGCCATTATAACCGCCCCATCGACGTGCGCCATAAAACCAATAACCTTCAACCCGAGACTGTGGAAGCGCTGTTAAACACAATTCGCGACCGGATCTCTTTATTCGGTGAATTCTTTAAACTTAAAGCCAAAGCCCTAGGTCTAGCCAAACTCAACCGCTCCGATCTTTACGCCCCCTTAATTGAAGACAAGGAACCCCTTAATTTTCAATCGGGACTAGCTGAAGTTTTGGCCGCCTTTGAAAGATTTAGCCCTATTTTTCACAATCTAGCGACCAAGGTTATAGACGAAGGGCATTTTCACGGCCGGCCCCAATCCAATAAACAGAGTGGAGCCTTTTGCTATTCCATACGGCCCGTCGATACTCCCTGGGTGCTAATGACCTACAATGGCCGACGTCAGGATCTATTTACTCTGGCCCACGAACTGGGCCATGCAGTACATTCCCAACTAGCCAACAAGCACAACATCTTTAATTTTCAAGCCACCCTTCCACTGGCCGAAACAGCCTCCACCTTCGGAGAGATACTTCTAGCCGACCACCTGATGAAAAAAACGCAATCTATCTCTAAACGTTCTAATCTTATCTTTCATCTTCTTGATGATGCTTATGCTACTATAGGCCGTCAAGCTTTTTTTACTCTGTTTGAAATTAGCGCCCATGAGATGGTTGAAAACGGGGCCACCGTCGATGAACTATCCGAATGTTATCTAGAAAATCTCAGAGAACAATTTGCAGATAACGTGGAAATAGACGAGGAGTTCCGCTGGGAATGGGTCAGCATACCCCATATTTTTCACACCCCCTTTTATGTCTACGCCTACAGTTTCGGCCAACTTCTGGTTTACAACTTCTGGCGACAATATGAAAAAGAGGGACCAAACTTTACTCCCCACCTCATAAATCTTCTGGCTAAAGGTGGTTCAGCCGCACCGGCAGACATTATTGCCACCAGCGGTTTGGGGCCGCTGGATGAAGAATTCTGGCAAAAAGGCTTTGAAGTTATTGAAAGCCTGCTGCAGGAACTTAAATTAATTTTTTAGCACAAACAAGATCAGGAAACAAGGAATGAATCTATTTGAATTTCAGAGAATGAATCGTCTACCGCCCTATGTCTTCGCGACGGTTATTGAATCTAAGATGACCGCCCGCCGAGCCGGAGAAGACATCATAGATCTCGGTATGGGCAACCCCGATCTAGGTACTCCCAGACATATAGTCGACAAACTTATAGAAGCCGCAGCTAAAGAAAGTAACCACCGCTACTCCGCTTCCCGGGGCATCACTAAACTACGTCACGCCATCAGCGACTGGTATGAACGCCGCTTCGGGGTAGATATCGACCCCGATAACGAAGCGGTAGTCACTCTGGGAGCCAAAGAAGGCCTAGCTCATCTAACCCTAGCCACCATAACCCTCGGTGAAGTGGTCCTAGCCCCGGACCCGACCTACCCCATCCATTCTTATGCGGCCATTATCGCCGGGGGCGATCTACGCAGCGTCCCCATTGGTCCAGATCGTGATTTTTTCATCGATCTACAAATAGCCGTTCGCCAGACCTGGCCCCGGCCCCGGATGCTAGTTATCTCTTTCCCCCACAACCCCACCGGTACGGTGGTAGAATTAGATTTTTTCGAAAAAGTTGTGGATTTCTGCAAAGAAAATAAAATTCTGGTCGTTCACGACCTAGCCTACGCTGATTTATGCTTTGACGGCTATCAGGCTCCGAGCCTTCTAGCCGTTAAAGGAGCTAAAGAAATTGGAGTGGAGGTCTTTTCTCTTTCTAAAAGCTACAGCATGGCCGGCTGGCGTATCGGCTTTCTCTGTGGTAACCGCGAGATGGTAGGGGCCCTAACCCGCCTCAAAAGTTATCTGGATTACGGTGCTTTTCAACCTATTCAAATTGCAGCTATCATTGCACTAAATAGCAATCAAGACTGTGTGACAGAAATAGCGGGCATTTATAAAGAGCGGCGTGACGTTTTAGTTGAGGGTCTAGAAAAAGCCGGCTGGTCGGTACCATCACCCAAAGGGGGTATGTTCATCTGGGCCAAAATACCAGAACGATTTCAACGACTCGGCTCGGTCGATTTTACAAAAATGCTTATCCGCGAGGCCAAAGTAGCCGTTTCGCCCGGTCTAGGCTTTGGCAGCGGCGGTGAAGGTTATGTGCGCTTCGCTCTTGTGGAAAATATTCAGCGCATTCAACAGGCGGTTCGCAGTCTCAAAAAAGTTCTATCAACTTAACAAAATAACTTAAGAAACTAAAAGCCCCTGCGATAACGAAGAGCCTTCACTTTTTCCCCTAACCTACTAGGTCAGAAGACGAAGAAATCAGGTCCGCAAATGTCCCTGGCCAGTGACGATGAAACGGGTTGTGGTGAGTTCGCGTAGACCCATCGGGCCATAGGCCTGAAGACGCGTGGTGCTGATGCCTATTTCTGCCCCCAGACCTAGACAACCACCATCATTCAAGCGGGAAGAGGCGTTAACCATGACGCAGCCGGCTTCCACAGTCCGTAGAAAATGTTCCGCCCGGCCCGGGTTCCGAGTAGCAATAACCTCAGTGTGGTTGGAACCATAACGAGCAATGTGATCCAGGGCAGCAGCGTAATCAGGTACAACTTTAACAGCTAAAGTCAAATTTAGAAATTCACAACCCCAGTCCTCCAGACCCGCTGGTTCGGCATTAGGCAGAAAAGCGGCAGCAGCTGGATCGACTTTCAAGCGCACCCCCAAAAGTTCTAGACGTAGACCAAGAGGTGGTAAAAAAGTGGCCGCCTCACTTTGGTGAACTAGTAGAGCTTCTAGGCTGTTACAGGTAGAAGGACGATTAGTCTTACCGTTAATCGCTAGTTCTTCGGCCATCCCCAGATCAGCCCCCTTATCAACATAAAGATGGCAAACCCCTTTAAAATGTTTTAAAACCGGAATACGGCTGTTTTCACTAACGAAGCGGATGAGTTTTTCTCCCCCTCGAGGAATAACCAGATCTATAGACTCCACCAAAGTTAGAAGTTCCTTCAGGTCATCGTGAGTCACCGATGGCAGTAAGGTAACGGCCGCGCTATCTAGACCAACAGTGGTTAGGGCAGCAGCAAAAATTTCCGCTAACAAAGCAGAAACCTCTGCCATTTCTTTACCAGCCTTGATCAAAAGCCCGTTGCCGCTTTTGATAGCTAAGGCGCCAGCCTCCACCGTGGCGCTCGGTCTAGCCTCACAGATAAAGGCGATTAAACCCAAAGGTATACGCAGACGGCACACTTGAAGACCGTTCGGCAGAATTTTTTCATCTTCCGTCAGACCTACAGGATCAAGTAGAGCCTGAACCCGAGTCACAGATTCGATCAGATCGGCAAGGCGGCTCTCGGTTAGAAGCAGGCGATCCAGAATATGAAGCGGTCCATTCGCCCGTTTGGCTTCAGCCAAATCCCGTTCCGAAGCGGCCAGAAGTTCACGCGCTCGGCTCCGCAAAGCCTTAGCCAAGGTAGCTAGTGCTAAGTTTTTAACTGAAGTTTCGGCCAAAGCCAAAGAACGAGCGGCCCGGGCCGCTCGCCCAGCCAGAATTTTAAGATCAACAGCGACAGTCGATTTAGACATTTAAACTTCGTTTCATTTAATAAATAAGGAAGGCTAAATCAGCCCCTCAGCCAACACAAGATTATCACGGTGAATTATTTCGTCAGAGTGGCAATAGCCGAGAATACCCATAATCTCCCGGCTGTGCCGACCTTTAATTTTTTCAGTCTCAACGGCGCTATAGTTAGTTAGACCTATAGCTAGAACAGAGCCGGATTCACCAACCACTTCTACAGTAGCTCCAGCCGCAAAAGCACCAGATACGGCGAGTAGACCGCCCGGAAGCAAACTCTTACCTCGCTGGGTTAAGGCCTGAGCGCAACCGAAATCCACCACCAAACGACCCTTGGGGCGACTAGCAAAGGCTAGCCAGTTTTTTTTGCCGGCTAGACGCCGATCGACTCGGGGAGGAAAAAAAGTCCCTACCAGTTCACCAGCGATAATCCGCTCAAGAACATCGCAGCCACACCCACCGGCAATGACACTAGCCACCCCTAGATCAGCCAACCGTTTAGCCGCCCGAACTTTAGTATACATGCCGCCAGCGCCTAAAGGGCCACCGCCTCCAGCCAGAGCCAAAACACCTGGAGTCACTCGATCCACTTGATCAATGAGAGTAGCGGTAGGGTCGCGACGAGGGTCTTTTTCATAGAATCCGTCCAGATCAGTAAGATTAATAAAAAGGTCACCTTCCACCAGAGTACAGGCTAAAGCCCCCAAAGTATCGTTATCGCCGAACTTAAGTTCTTCCACAGCCACAGTATCATTTTCATTGATAACCGGCACTACCCCCTGAGCTAACAGAGTCTGCAGAGTGTTTCTGGCGTTCAAAAAACGACCCCGATCAGCCAAGTCGTCGACGCTAATGAGAACCTGAGCAGTCAAAAGCCCCACCTCGGCCAAAGCTTTCCCCCAAGCGGCCATCAAGAGAGCTTGGCCGACGGCCGCACAGGCTTGCTTCATAAGTAAAGTCCTGGGTCTCTGAAGCAAACCCATTTTTTTATAACCTAGACCCACCGCCCCTGAGGAAACCAAAAGTAATTTTCGCCCTTCCCCTTGTAAAGCCACCGTCTGCCGCGATAGAATCTTCAGGCGGTTGGGAGAAAAAGTTTCTTGTTCAAATAAGATGTTGGTACCAACTTTGACTACGATCCGCCGACTGTATCGCAGGGTTTTCCGAGATTTAATCATTAGGCGGCCCTTCAAAGATTTTTTGACTTTTCAGCCGCCACCCAGACCGCCTTCTGCAATAGAGCAGTGAAGCCACCTTCTTCCAACGTATAAAGCCCTTCAACGGTAGTACCGGCCGGAGAAGTCACCTGATCGCGCAATTCCGATAAAGCAAACTCAGGAAAGGTCCTGGCCATCTCAGCCGAACCAGCGGCGGTCTGAATCACCAAGGTTCGGGCCGTCTCCCAGGTTAAGCCCAGGCGAACCGCCCCCCGAATTAAAGCTTCCATCATAAGAAAAAAATAGGCTGGGCCAGAACCGCTGACAGCTGTGGCCGCATCAAAGAGATTTTCGGGCAGCTCCAAAGCCAAACCTATAGAAACAAAAATTTTTAAAACTTCCTGAAGGCGTTCCGGTGCTAAAGATGGAGCCCCGCAAACTAAAGTGACACCGTATCCCACCTGAGTCGGTAAATTGGGCATAACCCTAACTAAATGAACTGATTCTGGTAGTTCCCTTCCTAAAGTAGCCAACGAAACCCCAGCTGCGATAGAAATGAAGAGCTGCCCCGGTCTAACAATTTCCCGTACTTCTTCCAGAACCGATCGTACCTGATGAGGTTTTACAGCTATAATAACGATCTCGCAGCAGCTAACTAGTTCCCGATTACTAGCCAGAGGGGTGAAACCCCGCTCCCGAGACGTCTTAGCCAGCAGCAGTTCATCCACATCGGCCGCCGCCTGTCGGATAAAGGGAAACAGCGCGGCCCGATTAAACCCCCCGGAAATAGCCTGAGCCATACGCCCATAACCTAAAAAACCCACGACATAATCCATATTCTTAATCCTCATCCCCCCTTTTTTATGACTTTATTTTATCACAAAAATCTGAAAAAGAAAAATTAGGATCACCCACTCAGCAAATAGTCTACTCCCCCCTATAAAAAGTTAATACGGCAGTACTTGAAGACCGTACTAAACTAAATAGTCTATTAAGTACAACATCTTCACAGGCTACCCCTAAAAGAGTTATTTCTTTTCGCCTTTGTTTATTGGCTCATCCGTAAACAAGTCAATACATTTCTTCAACGTCAATTAGTCAACCGTTAAGTCTTCCAATAATTAACTCCTTACGTGTTCCACTACCCTTTTAGCATTCTTAACCTACCATAACCATATAATACCCAAAACACCAGAAATACCTGTTACCATACTTAATATTTTAGGTTAGCATACCTATTAGATATCAGCAATAAGCTTTTACCTTCCACATAACTCATTACCTCCGATACACTGTACATAAGTATTCAACTGAGTCAGTCAATGGATAGATAAAATCGGAAGACTTTTCATAAAAAAATAAATTAAAGACTTAAAAAAAATGGATATTATTTTTAAAACATGCAGAGAGTTAACTTCTAATACAATAGAGTATTTTCTCTCCACTCCAAGTTCTGAAGCAGCTTAATCCTTTTTGCTATACTTTTATTATTCGGAGGTTGCTTCCAACCAAATTATTAGTAAAAGGAACGTCTCTACGAATTATAAACTAAGGATGTCGTCTTCATAATTTCTTAGCCACACTAAAGGTTGCATAATTTTGGCTAAGCTATTTGGCCTGTTTTATCTGGTAATCATATTATCTCCGGGCATTCTAGTTCAACACTTTGCAAAGTTCTCCGATCGTAGTCCCGCTTTTTATCAACTTCCAAAAGATTCAAATGACTACCGTTAGTTTCAACTTTTTATTCAGATATTTAAGAAGTGGAATTATTTTCCCTACTTAACTTTATTCATCGTCTCTTTTAGCAGCGGTAATTTTCTTTAAGTAATACGCGTTGCAGAAAATATGGAGATTTTCAATATATGTATAAGTATGATTTCCAGTGGTCATGATAAAAACAACTCTAACTGTTAGATAGTATGCTCATTTAGGTTATCGTTTCAAGGCCACATTTTGATGTAAAGGATACCTAGTATATAATTTTGAGAAGTAACTAACCCACGCTTTAATGAACTTCTTATTCTTGAGTAGCATTAATTATGTCCGCAAAGAAATCAATAGTCACTTTTTATCCCTGTTCATTTGATGAAGATTTAAGCTCTGTATTCTATGATAACGAGGAGGATTCTAATTTCAAAAACTTGGTGGTTTACATATCCACTTCCCGTTAGGTTCCTTTTGATAATTTAGAACGGTCCATTTTTAATATTTCGATATAATCTAACCGACCTACTGATTTGAGAGTTTTACCTTAATGGTCTAATCAGGCGCCTTGATAACGTTAATTTTTAACTTTAAATTCCTTTTTAGCGAGTGGAACCTTGGGAGGGTAGTATACTACTGTTCTTTAATTTTTTTAATAAGCGTTCTATGAGAACGCATACCTAGGGTAATAAGAAGTCCGAAAGCCGTTTTAAGAACGGATGATAAATGACACTCAGCAGATACCAGACGGCAGACATTTTCGATAAAATCCTTATAATTTACATTTTTAAGGGTCATAAAAACTACAGATATTCATACTCTAGAAACAATATACCGTAGATTTTTTAGATGAAAAAATGGCACTAAAATAACCGGGTACGCATTTAAATAGAGGCTTCTACTTTTAACCTGCCAACCAGTAGACGGCTAATTTTAATCAGAATATAAAGGCATAATAACGGTATTTTATAACAATCGCAACTTCGTTAAGAGATTTTTCGCAAAATTATTTTACTCCTTTTTTTAATTAGTTTTATTCTATTTTTAGTCTGTAATTAAATAGTTACTACTGTACTTAGTTAATATCCTCACAACCATATGGATATGATTAGGACAGTATTAAACCTTTATTATTTCTAAACCTTTCCTTTCACACAGTTTACGCAATATTTTTCCCACATCAACTTTTAGCTTCCTATAGATCACTTGCCTACGGTACTTTGGCACAATTACTATGTGATACTTACATTACCAACTCGTATGTGCTAAGCTACTCTCATCAATTTTAATAACCTCCTCATATCTTCTTAATATAGTTGACGGACCTTTATCATTTTAACATTTGGAGATTTATTTAACTTAAAGTTAAAGCTAAAGAACGCCTACCACCAGCATAGCTGGTGGTTTTTTAAAACTTAAGCGTATAACAAAGCCGCAAACCGTTACAAAAAAACAATTCGCGGCTAAGTTCGGAAACCCAGTTTTAAGACATATTTTCGCCGGTTCTAATTCTTATGCTATTAAACAAATCTATGACGAAAATAACACCGTCGCCCTCTTTTCCAGTATGAGCGCCTTCTTTGATAGCTTCTAAGGCCGCTTCCAACTGGCTCTCCTGAACGCCCACGTCGATGCGTAGCTTCTTTAAGAGGTTAACCTCAGTCTGAACACCCCGATAGGTTTCGGTATATCCTTTCTGCCGACCCGCCCCCATTACGTTAGTAATGGACATAGAATATATTTCCCGAGCGTAAAGCTTGTGCTTGATGTTTT
>LQAA01000154.1 GCA_001577715.1 Candidatus Adiutrix intracellularis
AGCAGATGCTAAGACGATATTTTCGATAAATTTCTGTAATTTACGTTTTAAGAATCATAAAGACTACCTATGTTCATGTTCTGAAAATAAATTATCATAGGTTTTTAGATAAAAAAATAGCCCTGAAAATACCGAAGACGCATTCAAATAAAGGCTTTGTTTAACCTGCCAACCATCAGATGGCGAGTCTTGGCTGGGCTATAAAGATATAATAACGGTACTTTACAATAGTTGTTACCTTGTTAAGAGCTTTCCTGTAAAATCGTGTCAAGCACTTTTTTGATTAGTTTTACATTACTTATTGTTAAATAATTATATAAAAAATAGATTAAATTACAAATATTTTTTAACAGAATTATTTTCACTCTTTAAATTACTATCGGTTGAGGCCAAAAACGGTCTGAAATCCATAATAACCTTGATGGAGTCATCCTTCCACCTACACTTGTGGTAGGAATTTTTCAGCTTTAGCTCTAAGTCAAAGAAGTCTTCGGATGTTAAAATAGTAAAAGGTTGCTTTTCGCATCAAGAAAATGTAAGGATGGTGTCCGAGTGGAAAAGGTTAACTTAGCACATAAAGATAAAAACTCGCTAATAATATTTGATAATATGTTAACTTAAAGTACAAGTATGGTAATAGGTACTTATGGTGTTGTGGGTATTATGCGGATACGGTAGATTAAGAATACGAATAAGGATAGTGGAATATATCAGGAGTTAATTATGGGAAGACCTAACAGCTAACTAACTGAGGTTGAAGGAATACACTAACCTGTTTACAAGTTACTCAATAAACAAAGATAAAAAGAAATAGCTTCATTTAGAGACTAGCCTGTGAACATGGTACATATTGTAAACTATTCAATATATCCTCAGGCGTTACCGTACTAAACAGAGGAAGGTGAGTAGATTGCCCGCTAAATGGGTGGTCTTGATTTGAACATTTAATCGCGGCGGTTTAATTCTAACTTAAGGCTAGAGCTAGTTGTGATAGAACTAAATAGCGAAAACGCCATCGCTGTAACTTCGAAAATGTCACCTGATTTCAAGAACTAAGAGCGTTTATTTTTTTGTACAATTGTTGGTTCGACTCGGTTGTATAAGCTGGGTTGTATCTGTTATAATGACAACTTCTAAAAGACAGACCGGAGCGTTATTTATATTATGCCTAATCAACTTGATGTTCTTGAGCTGTTCCGTAAACGAACCCGTTCTCCACTTCGTCCCCGCGCAAGCGACCTAATTCGTGCTATTTTCCAGGACTTCCGTCAGAATCCGCAATCTAGTGAGGCCCTGATTCTGGGTGAAGTGGAGCAGTGGGGTCGGGAAATTTTTGTTATCGCTCAGCAGAAACCCAAACCGGAAAATCTTCGTACTAGAGAAGATCTGGCTAAACTTAATCACGGCATGCTGACCGCTGACGACCATTCTAATATTATTCGTTTTATTAAGAAGGCTATGCGAGCCAAAGAAGAACTTCGGCCCGTCTCCATCATAACCCTGATTGACACATATGGCGCCGATATTTCTATGGAATCAGCTCGAAAATTCCAGGCTTTTTTCATTGCTCAGCTTATAAAAGTTTTTCTAACCGTGCCCATTCCAACAGTGAGCGTGGTTATCGGTGAAGGTGGTAGCGGCGGGGCTCTGGCTATCCAAATGACCGATCGCCGGGCTCAGTTTGACGACGCCCTCTATGCCACAGCCCCTCCAGAAAGCATGGCAGCCATTATTTTCCGTGACGCTACCAAAGTTAAAGAAGCACTCCAGATATCTAAACCCACTGCGGCCGAACTTCTAGAATTTGGGGTTATCGATAAAGTTTTACCGGCTCCGGCTAAGCTCACGGATGTTACTGCTTACGCCCGGGTGCTAGCTTTTTATTTGGAAAAGACGGTTAAGAGCTTAGGGCGGGTTAAAATCGAAACCCTTATTCGAGTGCGCCGACGGCGAGCGTCAGCTTTCGGTGTAACCATCCGGAAAGCCTCATTATCAGACAGCGATAAAGTTAAGAAGAGCCGCCGCTGGGCGTCTTGGTTCAGTCTTACTCCTTTACGGCGTAAATATGTACCCTCGCCGGATATTAGAACTTTTACCGCTTGGGATGTGGATTTTCAGCCGGGTGACGATTGGGGAGAATGGGACGACCCGGCTAATCATCCCGGCAAGTTCGTCAAATGCGGCGAATTAAATCTTAAAGACGACAACCGGGAGGGTTGCGGCGCGGTCATAAGTTTGAATAAATTCATGGATAACCATTACGTTTGCCCTGAATGCGGCCGCAGCAGTATTATGGGGGCTTTAGGCTGGATTAAGTGTCTTTCCGATGAGGATTCTTTTCAGGAACTAAATCGGGATTTAACAGTTAACGATCTTTTGCATCCCTCCCTTCTAACCCCGGAATATTCTGCCTTCCTCACCAAGCAGAGCCAGCGTTCGCCTTTTCGGGAATCTCTGGTGACGGGCGAGGCTACAATTTATGGGCACAAGGTGGCCTTGGCGGTGTGCGAATTCTATTTTTCCGGCGGTACTTTAGGGGTAGTTTTTGGTGAAAAGTTTTATCGCCTGGTGGAATTTGCCATCAGCCGTAAGTTACCTCTGGTCAGTCTGTGTTGTTCCGGTGGCGCTCGGCTTCACGAGGGCACGCCCGCCTTGATGCAGATGGTTAAGACTGTTAACGCTATCACCAGACTCAAGCGGGAGGGGCTACCCTTTCTTTCAATTTTAGGCGACCCCGCTACTGGCGGGGCTATCGCCAGTTATGCGGCTTTAGGTGATATAATTTTGGCCGAACCTAAGGCCCTAGTTATTTTTACCGGTCCTCGAGTCATGGCTGCCCGCGGTTTTCCAGTTAATGAAGATGATGTCCGGGCTGCTAGTTTATGCCGTTTCTCCCATCATATTTATGAAGATTTACCTTTTTACTACGATATCCGGGGCATCCATGAGACCGCACCCCGTTCGGAACTAAAATCACTGGCTCTAAAATATATTGAATATTATAAACAGGGTCAGCCTCTCTCCAACCGTTACTGGTAGAGATAAAGACTGGTCGCTTCCAACTGAGGGAATATTTTCCTCTTATGGGGGAAGGAGTGAAGTTTATAAATTAATAAATTTTTTTGAAATACCAGGGCGTGGGTCTCCTGAACCTGGCCGCGGGCGTATTGATTCTGACACTTTAGGCTAGAATCCTAACGGAAGGGGTCACGTCCGATGTGGTTGGGATTAAGGGTACTCCCGGTGCCGCTACCCGAACTTTCGTAGAATTGTTCGGTGATATAGGTTTTTCGTTAAAGTCAAGTAGAAAGTGGTTGTTAAGCTCGATATGAGTTTCGTCCCCCTCCGGGGGGGTACTAACACCCACTTGGAAGTGGTGTGAGAACTGGTATGGTCATGTGCCGAGGGATCGAAATCGGTAGCGTTCTGGTGGTAGATAACCTGTTGTAGAAGCTCATAAAGGTAAGAGAGATTTTATTCTAAGCCGTAACATTATGTATTCTCGTTATGATCTTAACGCTTTTATTGCTGATTTAGCCACTTTTTTAAAACCTGACCTGGTGATATCGGCGCCATTAAGTGTTAATCATGGGTAGCCTCGGGAGGCCGGCCGAGTTATTATCCCCGACGAAGTCATAAGTTTCCGTTGAGTCGCCGACGTAACCTGTGTGGCTGACCTATGAATAGTGCAGGTAAGATTCAGCTCCACCAGGTATCCACCTCACTCGCTCAGGAGCGCAGGCTTGGCCTCCTGGACATCAAAAATTTCGTTATTCGAAGGTTATTAGTTCAAGTGGAGGGGAAAATCCCCAATTCAGCTTCTTTCCAACCCGGTGGGTAATTTAGGCCCTAGGCCTGGTTTTTATTTATCTTTTGTAGGCAACGGTCTGGCCATTGGTTGGAACTGCAGGGTGGTCGGAACTTTTTTTACGCCTTGATTTCTTAGCCACTCTCATGTTGCCTTTAGTTATCCGCCAGGGACTGTTGGGAATATCTCCTAACTTTACTCTAATCCTGCTGGTCTCTATTTTTAATCGCTTCTTTTGCGGTTGTAGCTATCCTTCCGGATTTATATTAAATTTGGCGGGTCGTCTACTTATTTTTTTAGTACTATCGTCGAAAATTTGGCTATTCCCCTCTTTTTTATTTTTCCTAGTTAAATATCTCTTTCTGGCTTTACCGGTAGAGTTGCGGTTTTAACCGGGGTTAAAGTTGCCTTCTGGGATGTATCAATACCGCTGATCATCTGCTTTTACACCTTCTTCTAGATTTCTGATCGGGTAAAATTAGTCCGTGGGTCAGCTAGAAGATTCCGGGTTAGTCTTACTTCCATCTGATCGCCCGGCGTTGCGATTAGATTTAATTTGCTATAATCTTTTTTGACTTTATCTTAGCTCTGGAGCGCTTCTGGCTTCGTTCTTGGTGTTATTATTTTTGCTCGGTTGGTGTCGGTTTAGTTCTCTGCTCCTAGTGATTGCTTTGGTAGCGGCGAGTAACCTAGTATATGAATTTCAGCCGCTGCGTCAAATGTGCCCAACCGGGACTGTTACTCCCGGTGGTCGGGAGATTGTTTTTGGTGAGTGTTTAACTTACCAGGCTTATTCCGTTATCTGCTAAATTGATGGCAGTTACTTCGATCTGATCCCAGCGACCAGGCTCGGGTAGCCCGGGCTGGTGGCGGCTCTGACTAATTTCCGGTGTGCTTCTTCGGGGTGGCCGAGATCGGAGTTCTTACGGTTTCGCTGGAGTATTATAGAATTTAGAGTTTGGCTTGTTTAAGCAATCGGGATGATCTGTAGCCCTCCGGGTTGATCCATCCTCCTAGCGCTCGGCCGGAGCTCAAATTTTTAGTTCACTACCTATGTTATGTTACGGGAAACACTTGAAAGATTACTCTACTAACGGATTGAAGTTAATTGGTTTAGCGATGAGCTTGGCCGAGATTTTCAGTTTCGTTCTGTTTCCTCGGTACAGCGCCTGCGAACTAGATTGTAACCTCTATGGTGGGTCTGTCTTAATCTGGATATCCTGCTTCTGAAAGTTGAACCTAGAAAAGGGAACAAGATCGGTACGGCTATAATCTAATCCAATCGTTAGCTGGCCTAGACTAAAATTACTCCTGCGTGGTCTATTAGAAAACCTATCCTTATGGCACGTTGGAATTAGTTTAATCCTCCGCCCACTCTATCCTGGTATTCTGGATAGAGATGGTTGTGGCTTTTTGCGAACAAAGCTGACCAGTGCGCCTAGAATCGTTGTGCTAAACGATTCTCTTAGCGTCCTGTGCTTAAACTAGGACCATTACTAGGCCGAAGCTGCACCGGAAGCTTTGATCTCAATCTCTTGGTTTGCAGCCTGAATGGAGAAATGTCCAAATGGTAATTACTACCGGGTTTTATTGTTATGCGCTTAAGTTTGAAAAAGTCACTAGTCATACTGGTTGGAGGCGTTTTTTAGCTTTAGCCCTAAGTTAAAGAAGCCTTCTAAATATTAAAATAATAAAGGGTTGTTAACTGTACTAAGAAGACATGAGGAGGCTGTCCGAACGGACGAGAGTAACTTAATATACATGAGATAAGAATGTAAGTATCATATTGTAAATGTAAGTACCATATTGTAAATGTAAGTACCATATTGTATTTATATCGAAAAAAGTTTAAGATAAATGTGAAAAAATATTGTGTGAACTGTGTGAATAAAAAATTTAGAAATAATAGAGGTTAAATGTTATTCTGACTCATATCCACATATTTGTGAAGATATTGCTAAAGTATAGCGTTTGAAGGCAATAGATTATTTAAAAGGTAAAAGCTTACTAATAGTATTTGATAGATTTGTTAATTTAAAGCATAAATATGGTAATATGTACTTTTAGTGTTGTGAGTATTACGTAGATATGGTAAGTAAGAATGTAAAAAAGATAGTGGAACACATCAGGAATCAATTATAGGAAGACCTGATAGCTGATCAACTAACGGTGAAGAAGTATATTAACCCGTTTATGGGGGAGTCGGTAAATAAAAACAAAGAAGGATAGCTTTTTAAAGGAAAACTTATAGACATGGTACACTTAGCAAACTATTCAGCACGCTTTCAGGCATTATTGTATTAACCTTTTATTAGGATTAATTAGATCGCCTTTTGAGCGAGTGGTCTTAATTGAATAATATTGATCTTTAGAGTAATTATTGTTATAAATTATTCTCCAGTCTCAAAAAAAACAAAACGAAAAAATCCGGCCGAAATTAAGGCCAGGTCGAGGCAATTATGCATAAAACTGGTCTTTACGACCCTCAATATGAACACGACGCCTGCGGTGTCGGCTTTGTTGGCCGCCTAGATGGAACTATCCAGGTGGAGATCGTAAGCCAGGCCTTAACCCTTCTAACTAATATGACTCATCGCGGCGGCGCCGGGGCTGATGCTGATTCCGGCGACGGGGCTGGAATTATGGTTAGAATACCTGATACTTTTTTACGGGAAGTTTTTAATTTTAATTTACCCCTAGCCGGTGCTTATGGTTTGGGAATGATTTTTTTGCCCCTGGAGCCCAGCATAGCCCGCAAGAGCCGAGAACTAGTTGTTAAACAGACCGTCTTAGCCGGTTTCAAAGTTTTGGGCTGGCGAGAAACTTCTCAGAATTCGGAGGCTTTAGGCCGGGTGGCCTATAAAACTCGCCCCGCTGTTTGGCAATTTGTAGTGGTTCCAGCCGATGGACACGACGACTGGGTGGGCGAGGTTCTTGAACGCCAGCTCTATATTCTAAGAAAGATTTTAACTAGGGAAGCGGCCCGAATAGGCCTTAAACCCGCTGATTTTTATCTGGTAAGCCTATCCAGCCGAATAGTGATCTATAAGGGATTGATGATGGCTAGCCAGCTTTCTAAATTCTATCTCGATTTGATGGATCCGTATTTCGCGTCACCTTGGGCTATAGTCCATCAGCGCTATAGTACCAACACTTTCCCCTCTTGGCCTCTGGCACAGCCCTTCCGTACTTTGGCCCATAATGGTGAGATCAATACCATTCGGGGCAATCGTAACTGGCTCACCGCCCGTGAAAGCGGCCTGACTTCACCCTTGTTTAAAGACGACCTTAGAAAACTCTTTCCCCTCATCGAACCGGAAGTGAGCGACTCGGCTAACTTAGATAATATTCTAGAATTCCTCATACGTGGCGGCCGTAGTTTGAGCCAAGCCATGGCTATGCTCGTTCCCCAGGCTTGGGGTAATAAGAACCCTATGGGTCCCAACTTGAGGGGCTTTTTTGAATTTCACGCTGGAATCATGGAACCCTGGGATGGCCCAGCCACCATAGTTTTTACTGATGGCTGTTACGTCGGTGCCTCGTTGGATCGCAATGGTTTAAGGCCCGTCCGCTACAGCCTGACCGATGATGGGTTACTGGTATTGGCTTCGGAATCCGGGGCCTTAGAACTACCTTCGGAACGAGTGGTGGAAAAAGGTGCTTTGACTCCCGGTCAGATGATTCTAGCTGAAATTGGTGAAGGACGCTTGGTTAAGGATGCGGAAATAAAAAGTCGTCTGGCCCACCGTCGGCCTTATCATCGCTGGGTGCGGGAAAACCAACTGAACATTCCCGGTTTTTTCAGTGCCTACCCCGCTCGCGCTTTAGGTCTTCAGGATTTAAACTTTCGGCAGAATCTTTTCGGTTACACCCGGGATGATATTAACTTTATCCTCGCCCCTATGGCTGCCAAAGGAGTTGAACCAACCGGTTCTATGGGAGCCGATTTTCCTTTAGCCATAGTCGACGAACGGCCTCAATCGCTCTTTAGCTATTTTCGCCAGCAGTTTGCCCAAGTCACTAACCCACCTATAGATTCCATTCGGGAGGAATTAGTGATGTCTCTCATGACTTTTATTGGTTATCATCCTAATATTTTAGCTGAGGAACCCGACCAAGCCCGCCTTTTGAAGCTGAGACATCCCATCTTGTCCAATGATGATCTGCATCGACTGAAAGAATTAAAATATGTCGACTTTCACAGTGTTCTCCTTTCTGCGACTTTCGAACCACCTCGGTACGGAGCTATCCCGGGTCGGAATTTAAATGACGCCCTAACCCACTTGACTGATAAAGCTAGCCTAGCCGCTCGAGAGGGCGCGCGCATCATAATTTTATCCGATTGGGAAGCCGGAGCTACTCTCATCCCTATCCCTTCTCTATTGGCTGTAGCGGCAGTGAATCAGAAGCTTATGGAGATAGGCAAGAGAGTGAATGTGGGTCTGATTTGTCAGACCGGTGAAGCTCGCGAGGTCGGTCACCTAGCGATGCTTCTGGGCCTAGGGGCTTCAGCCGTTAACCCTTGGCTGGCCTTTGAATCGGTGGCCCATTTAGCTCAGCGCGGGGAATTAGCGCCCCCGCTAGATGAGTCTAAGGCTATTGACAATTATGTTCAGGTGCTTTGTAAAGGTCTTTTAAAAATAATGTCCAAAATGGGTATCTCCACTCTACGTAGCTACCGGGATGCCCATCTTTTTGAAGCCGTGGGCCTGGGAGAGGAATTGATAAATAGTTTTTTCCCCGGCATCGCCTCTCGGGTGGGTGGCATCAGCCTTAAACAATTGGAGGCTGATGCTGTAACGAAATGGAAAAGGGCTCATTCTCTGGCTGATAGAGCGCCTTCGGCGCTGGAACAGATTCTCCCTGTCGGCGGCTCCTATCGCTATCACCGGGGTGGAGCTCGCCATCTATGGACGGCTGAAAGCATAACTATCTTACAGGAAGCCGTGCGCCGCGGTGACTACGAGCTCTACAAAAAATATGCCGGTTTAATCAATGTACAGACGGAAAAAGCCTTTACCCTCAGGGGCCTGATGGAGTTCAAAAACAGCAGCTCCTCTGAATCGGTCGAGGTGGAACCGGTCGAAAATATCATGCGTCGTTTCGTTACCGGTGCCATGAGCTTTGGTTCTATATCTCGAGAGGCTCACGAGACTATCGCTTTAGCTATGAATCGGATCGGAGCTCGCAGTAACTGCGGTGAGGGTGGCGAAGACCCAGCGCGTTATCTTCCGTACCCTAACGCTCAATCGGTGCGCTCTAAAATAAAACAAATCGCCAGCGGCCGTTTTGGCGTCACTACCGAATATCTAAACCAGGCTGATGAGATTCAGATTAAAATCGCCCAAGGAGCTAAACCTGGTGAGGGTGGTCAGTTACCCGGCTCTAAAATTAACGACGAAATAGCCCGGGTGCGCCATTCTACCGCCGGAGTAACACTTATTTCGCCACCGCCCCATCACGATATTTATTCCATTGAGGATCTGGCTCAACTTATCTACGATCTGACCCAGACCAATGATTTAGCTCGGATTTCGGTGAAGTTAGCTAGCGAGGTTGGAATCGGTACCATCGCTGCTGGAGTGGCCAAGGCTATGGCCGGCACCATTCTTATTTCAGGTTTCGACGGCGGTACCGGGGCCGCGCCCTTGTCTTCCATCGTGGGAGCCGGCTCGCCCTGGGAGATTGGCTTGGCCGAAACCCAGCAGACCCTGTCCCTTAACAATCTACGCGGACGGGTGCGGCTACAAGTGGACGGCCAGCTTAAAACTGGGCGGGATGTGGCGGTGGCCGCTCTTTTGGGGGCCGACGAGTTTGGTTTTGCCACTTGCCCTTTGGTGGCTATGGGTTGCCTAATGATGCGTAAATGTCATACTAACGGCTGTCCGGTTGGCGTGGCTACGCAGGATCCAAAAATGCGAGCCAGATTTAGAGGTCGGCCTGAACATATTATCAATTTCTTTCGCTTTGTAGCTGAGGAAGTGCGGGAGATCATGACTATTCTGGGCTTCAAAACCATGGATGAAATGATTGGTCGGGTCGATTGCCTAGCGCCTAAAAACAAGGCCACCATTTTTAAAGAACGGGGTTTGGATTTTTCGGCCATACTGGCGGAACCGGCCGGTACCGAGCGGCGCTACCTGGGGGTAAAATATGATGTCCACCCTTCGGCAACGCCCATAGATGAATCTTTGTTGCCAGCGATAGAAAAGACTTTACAGAAACAAAAGCTTTTTCGGTATGAGGGACCCATTCGTAATACTGATCGTGCCGTGGGGGCTAAAATTTCTTCACGCATAGTTCGAGCTTACGGCCACGCAGGTCTAGCGGACGACACTCTGACTATGGTCCTAATCGGCGTAGCCGGCCAGTCTTTTGGGGCTTTCGCTGCTCACGGCTTAACTCTTAAACTCTTTGGTGAAGCTAATGATTATGTAGGTAAAGGACTTTCCGGGGGGCGCCTGATTATTCGACCACCGAAAAATAGTCATCCTAAATTCGACCCTAGTCTTAATATAATTGCTGGGAATGTGGTTTTGTATGGGGCTATTGAGGGTGAACTTTACCTTTCTGGTCGGGCTGGGGCTCGCTTTGCCGTTCGTAACAGTGGGGCCGTGGCTGTGGTAGAGGGCGTGGGTGACCATGGCTGCGAATACATGACCGGCGGCCGGGTAATAGTTCTGGGTTTTACCGGAATTAATTTTGCCGCTGGCATGAGCGGCGGTCTGGCCTACATCTACGATGAAGCTGGTGATTTTGATAGTTGCTGTAATCTTGATACGGTCGATCTAGATCTGCCCGATGAAGCTGATGAGTGTGAAATAAAAAACTTGATTGAACGGCATGCTAAATTTACTGATAGCAGAAAGGCTAAGGATATTCTGGCGAACTGGGACGTAGAAAAGAGTAAGTTTGTTAAAGTTTTCCCCATAGAATATCGTCAGGTTCTAAGGAGAATGACCCCTGCGGACGCTAAAAATCTCCGCAAAAAAAGTGAGGCCGTCTGAGATGAGTGATTATAGACCCATTCAGGAGCGTCTTCAGGATTTCCAGCCGGTAGAATTACCCTTGGTAGATGAAGTTCTAGCTTGGGAACTAACCCGCTGTCAGGATTGCGGGGTGCCCTTTTGCCACAATGTCGGCTGTCCTCTGGCCAACGCCATTCCCGAAATAAACGCTGCTGCTTTGGGTGGCCAATGGGACAAGGCTCTGGCTCTACTCATCGCTACCAACCCTTTTCCGGAATTTACCTCCCGGGTTTGTCCAGCCCTCTGTGAAGGTTCCTGCGTTCAGGGCTTAAATGAAGAGTCTGTACCTGAGCGAAGAATTGAATTCCAGGTTATCGAGCGCGGTTTCGCCGCCGACTTGCTTATCTCCAGGCCGCCAAAACGGTGGCTGAATTTAACCGCTGCCGTTATTGGCTCAGGTCCGGCGGGTTTGGCTGCGGCCTGGGCTTTAAACCGGCTAGGAGTTCAAGTTACGGTTTATGAAAAAGCGGCCCGGCCGGGTGGTTTCATGCGTTACGGTATTCCCGACTTTAAATTACCAAAGACTATTCTGGATCGTCGGGTGGTTCTTATGAAACAAGATGGTATTATATTTGAATGTGGGGTTGAGGTCGGAGTAGATATATCGGTGCGTTTACTAAGGCGGCGTCATAAAATTTTGATCCTGGCTATCGGTGCGCGTTGCCAGCGGGATCTAGCCCTTCCCGGCCGGAATCTGGCTGGGGTTCTTTTTGCTACTAACTATTTAGCGGCTCAGAATCAGCTCATAGGTGGCGAAATAAGCGATCTACCGGCTGAATTCAACGCCCAGGGGCGCCGGGTGATAGTTCTGGGCGGCGGAGATACCGGTTCCGATTGTGTGGGGACGGCTTTAAGACAAGGCGCGACGGCTGTCAGCCAATTCGATATTCTGCCCCGGCCTCCCGAGGCTAGAGATAACGATAATCCCTGGCCACAATGGCCCCGCATCTTGCGCACTTCCTCTAGTCAGGAAGAGGGCGGTCTAAGATGCTGGAATATTGACACGGTGGAATTTCTACCTGCAGCTCACAATCCGGTGGTTTTAGGGACTCTGGTCGGCCGGAAAGTAACTTGGGATACTTCCGGTTCATCTTTCCGACCGGTGCCCATCTCTGGTTCCGAGTTCCACGAAGAGGTAGATTTGGTGCTGTTAGCTCTGGGGTTTACTGGAGTGGCGTATGGGCCTCTGCTAGCTGGGCTGGATTTGCAACCCGATTTGCGCGGTCTTCTTTCGACTCAGTCAGGGATGGAAGGCCGCCTAGCCCCGGGTCTTTATGCTGTTGGCGACGCTGTCTCCGGGCCGTCTTTGGTTGTCCGAGCTATTGCTTCCGGCCTGGTCACCGCCCGAACCGTTCAGGTCGACTACGGACTTGAAACGATCTAATATGAATTATTCTAGGACCAATGAGCGTGGGACACTCCAACCTTAGCGTGGACCGGGACTTTCCTTAAGGTTCTGACCATCAATTTCTTTATTTTTCTTAGCTTCGATATTCTCTTGCCTATTCTAGATCTCTATCTGAAGAGCTTTGGGGCTTTTAAGACTTATATAAGCAACATCTATAGCATCTTTTTTATTTCTTTTATTCTCATGTGGATAATCAAAAATTCGTAAAGAGTAGTTTAATTTTTCTAGTAGTACTAAAAATTTATATTAATATTATATAATTATAATATCGATCTGCTAAGACAGATTTTTATTCTCTATTATGTTAGTCGAGCTTCCAAAAAATTAATCAAGTTTTTTATTAGTCAGAAAAATTTAATAAAAAAATAAATTATCTTATTTTTTATAAATAATTACAATATTTTATAATGAAACTCCTTTAGACACAATTTTAAGTTTATTTGATAAAAAAAATCAATTGTTAAATTTCTTCTAACAAATGTTTGATTATAGTCAGCCGTCTGGTTAACGGTTCGGCTACCTGTCGGCTACAATCATGGTCAGACTAGGTTTAGTGACCTGCGGGTTACCTATAATTACCCGTTACTGAACAACGAGTTCTCATCTGATCATCTTGTTACGTCTGTTGCAGATGGGCCGGGGTAGACGATCTGGCTACCACTTTGCTAACTACCCTAATATTCCTAGATCACCCCTGTTCACTTACTTGGATGAAGGTATAAACTATTTGAGCCTGGGTACCTTCCTAGCCCCGACTCTGGGTTACTATTTCGGAGTCTAGCTAATATGGGGATAGACTTTTTGACCCCGTTTATAGTTATTTCTCTCTGTTATGTGGCGGCTATCGGTGTGGATTTATCGCTTCATAAAATCAAGCTGCTCTCTCTTAGTCGGATAGCCCTAAACTCGGGTTGGTGCTGTTCAGTCGGATGAGTTGGCCCCAGTCTGTTCTTGTGTTACTACTAGGGCTGATCTTCAATATTATAAATATTTATATACCACTTTTTTGTAAAAACGCGGTTTGGAGCACGCGGATAGATTTTTCGCCATTTCTACCATAGGCATTTAAATTTTTAGGACTAACACCGGATGCATTTTTAATTAGTAAGACACCATTATATTATAATTTTCTAGATTTATTGCTATTGAGTGTCGTTATTTTAATCCAATGGGCTGATAACCGGTGGTTTCTGTTCAGCGCTTCCATTTTTTACGGTATGACTACCTAAGTTTTTTTCTATAATCTGTAAATTCTGGCTCTGGGGGCAGCTCTGCTGCACCACCGGACCGAGACCGAGGTTTCTTTTCTCAATTTCTACGATCTAGGCTTCGGTCTGAGCTCTTTTCTCATGGATCACCTGGCAGGATTGGTTAGCAACTACAGTTCGGTCTATCTAGCTGCCTCCAGTGAGTTGGTAAGTTTTCTAGTTTACTACAACATTTAGTTAGTCCTTAAAAATATATTAATTATTTGATTTTCAATTAATTGTATTAATTATAGTATAATTTCGATCATAAAGTTCAGGATTTACTTTAAACTCCGATCAAAATGATCCTCCTTTAGGGGAGGTATTAGGATACCATTACCATAATTAGGGCAAGGCGTTTTGTTTAAGGGAGATTTATTGGAATAAATTAACCCTCGAGATGCTAACTCGCAACTGATTGGAAAAATACCATGGAATTTCCTAGGGCAAGAGCTTTAAGAGTGCTATTCTAATTAGGAATATCCAGCTAAAAGTATTCATTTAATGTGCAGGTTGTTAGTTATAAGATAAATTAAAAAATTAAGTGATGATATAAGTTATTAAAGAGTGGACACGTAACCCACGTTCACAATATTTTTGTTTAGAAATTTATCGAAAATGATTCGAGCCTTTTGAGTGTGTTTTGATCTAATGGCAAAAAAATAAAATAAAATTTATAGTTTACATAGACCGAAAATACCCTGCGTAGCTAAAGGTAAAAGCATAAGGGTATTAATTTAATTCAAAAAATTAAATAACGATGACTAAGACTCACAATGTAATTGTGGTTACCAAAAAATTTGACCGGAACTTTTATGATAGCAACATACTTGACGATACAATATAGTAAATGGCCAGAGTTTTAAGCTCTAAACCAGAATTAGGGATTTATGGCAAAAGTTATTAAGGTCGTAAAATAGTTGAGGGGATTCAAACATTAATACTAGAAAATTAAGGTTAAAAAATAAGTGGGCCTAAAAAATAGAAAACAGAAAACGTAATAAACGATGCCGTACAACAGGATTAGTTATAGAATATCTTAAATAAAAATTTGGAACGTTTCGATTTTTCCTGAAAGAAGTTTTGGGATATGAGGTCAACACTCTTATGGTTACCACTAGTTTTAATTTTATGAAATGAATATGGCAGATAGAGCTTTCTTTACATTTAGTGGTTTTGGGACTTTTGACCGTGTTTTATACCAATAAAATCCATAATGCTTGAGGTAATGCCGGTTCAAAGTATTTTTTAAGAATCGACTATCTATTATATTTTAAACATTCGCTTTTAGCCTCTAGCCCGGGCTAAGGCCCGGGCGAAACCTACTAATGATTTTTCGATCATTTCTTCCGGAGCGCAGTAACAGATACGGAAATAACTTGGCTGGGCGAAACCTCGGCCGGGCACGGTAAGAATTTTTTCTTCTTTTAAAATATTGACAAAAGTCAGATCGTCGGCAATAGGGCTTTGAGGGAAAATATAGAAAGCGCCGCCAGGGTTAGTTAATTTATAGCCCAGGTTTCGGAGACCACGGACTAGAAGGTCACGGCGCCGTTGATAACGAGCTATTTCTACCGAACAGCCCTGAAGTTCTCCCAGAATCAACTGCATGGAAGATGGTGCATTAACGAAGCCCAAAATACGGTTAGCTAGAGTTAAGGCCTCAAATAGGGGCCTGCTCTTTGGTAAATCCGGGTTAATAACTGCATAACCGATGCGTTCACCGGGGAGGGATAGATCCTTAGAATGAGAATAGACAGCTACTGAATAGGGATAGATTGGGAAAATTGAGGGTGGTCTAAGACCGTCGTAAACTAGCTTACGGTAAGGTTCATCGGCGATAAGTAAAATGGGGCGACCGTAAAGAGCGCTAACCTCGGTCAGAAGACGACCTAGGGCGGTTAGCTCTTCTTCTCGATAGACTGATCCGGTAGGGTTATTGGGCGAGTTTATCAAAACCGCCCGGGTGGCCGAAGTGATTTTGGCACGGATGGTTTCCGGATTAAGTCCGAAATCAGGCCCCGGCTCGGCCGGGACTATTACGGCTCCGTGGTTGTCGGCGTAAAAATTGTACTCCATGAAGTAGGGTCTCGGGGTAACTATTTCATCGCCAGGGTTCGAGATAGCTTTTAAAATAATATTCAGGGCCCCAGCTGCGCCAACAGTCATGATCACATGATCGGCGGTGAATTCGTTGATTAAACCCTGTTTCTGCTCTTGGTTTAGCCAGGCGGCCACCTGTTCTCGGACTTGGGGCCAGCCGGCGTTAGGCATATAGGCGTGAGCATTGGGAGAGTTGTCCTGGGCCAGGCGAAGCAAAGCTTCTTGAAAGGCCGGTGGTGGGGGTAGGTCGGGGTTACCCAGGGTAAAATCAAAGATATTTTCCGGGCCGTAACGAGCTTTGAGTTTCAGTCCTTCTTCAAACATGAGACGAACCAGAGAGGCCTCGGCTGTGGCTTTGGCCATCTTGTGGCTTATTAGCATGTCAGGCATCCTGGCTTTCTCGGCTTAGAGCTGGGCTGACTGTTACTAGATTCTGATTTTCATAAGAGCCAAGTAGGTAGAATTGGTCGGTGGACTTTTTAAGTTCATTTAACCCCCGGGCTACTGTTTCATCGGTAAAATGGCCATCTAGCTCCAGAAAGAAACGGTACTCCCAGGGTCGATTCAAGTTGGGGCGGCTGTGAAGGCGGGTAAGGTTAACTTTAGTGTTGGCTAGAGGTTGAAGACAGGAGTAGAGGCTACCGGAATGGTGGGGGGCGGAAAACCAGCACATGGTCCGGTCGCGGCCGCTGGGGGCGCAGTAGTCCGTACCTAGAATCAGAAAAAAGGTTTGGTTATGAGTTTGATCTTCAATATTTTCGGCCACCAGACCTAAGTTATGAAAATCGGCTAGAACGGGGTGCCCGACGATGGCTACTGAGCCGTCTTCAGTGGCTAGAGTGGCTGCGGCGGCGGTAGAAGTGGCGGCTAGCAGCTCTACCCCCGGTAGATTAAGGCTCAGCCAGCCTCGGGCCTGGGCCAGAGCTTGGGGGTGGGAAGCTATCTTTTTGATCTCCGTCAAATCTGAGCTCTTAGACATGAGGGCCAGGGATATTTGCAGAGTTACCATGCCTCGGGCTTTGAGCTGGGTTGTACCCAGTAGATCTAGAGTCTGGCCGACTATACCCTCGATGGAATTTTCAAAAGGTACCACGGCTACGTCGGCCCGGCCTTCTTCCACTTCTTTAAAAATTGAGGGCAGGTCGTCCTGAGGCTGGTAGATACCTAGAGTCCCAAACTGATCCAGAGCTGCCGCATGGCTGAAGGTGCCAATGGGGCCGAGGAAGGCTATTCGAACTGGTGCCTGAGCTGCTCGGCAGACCCGGACTATGGCGGTATAAATTTCTCGTACTGCCTCCCCATTCAAGGCCTGACCTTGAGACTTGGCTATGAGGCGGGTTAAAACTAGTTTTTCCCGGTCTCGATCCATTATAGCGATAGCGTTATGTCTCTTGACTTGGCCGATGTCTACGGCCGTGGCCGCCCGTTTTTGAATTAGATCCAGAATCTGATCGTCCAATTGGTCGATCTGGGTGCGTAAATCTTTTAATACTTCTGTTTTAGCTGAGGCTATTTTTATCATTACCTTACCCCCTGATTCTGGCTCGGCCGGGTGCTAATAAGCCGCCCGAAATGAGGAGCTAAAGTGATTAACTCAAACATTAACCGCTGAAACTGTACCGGATCCAGAGATTCATCG
>LQAA01000155.1 GCA_001577715.1 Candidatus Adiutrix intracellularis
CGTGGGCCGAAAGCCGCCTCTGGTCAGTGCGGTGCAGACGGGTGGTCCTGCTTCCGCGGTGAAACTTAAAGCCAGACCGCAGTTGGGGTTAACTTCTTTAGGCACTGGCACCAGCTTAAAATCAAGGGCCGCCGCCTCTAGGCAATCCTCGGCGTTCAGCACCTCGGTGGTGGAGGAGAAGACCAGAATTATTAGTGTCGATGCTTTAAGTACCGCAGGAGATTCTTGAATATAGTTTAAGGCGGCCACATCTAAAGTATTCATAAAAACCTCACTTTTTCTTATTTTGAACCCTTAGCCTTCGTCTGTCAAGCTTCAAGCTAAATCTAGGTTGCTGACGGTGGGGGTCTTGGGTAGCTGTTAGTTGGGTCGGTTTTTTTTAACAGAGACTTAATGTTTTCCTTAAACTCTGAGGCCTTATTTTTGGGGCGATGGTGCCTATAAATAATATAATAGAAATATGGTTGCCAGGTAGATGCTGGAACAAAAATGTAGGGCATGGGAAACTTTCTTTTTTTAACGCGGCGGTGGACTATCTTGGTTAAAGTAAGTAAGTTAAAGGCTAAGATTTAGCCATCCGGTCTAACCAGGAAAAAAGAGTTGTAAATAAAAGACGATAGTTGTATTTTAAAGACGCCTTTTAAATTATAAAGATCGCGTAGGTGGCTGTTATTTTTTATTTGGAAGACCTGAGAGAAGAACTATGCGCCCTTTAGCGGAAAGACTGGAATTATTTACTCCTTCCTCCACTTTAGCTTTGAACGCCCGGGCTAAAGCCCTGAAAGCTTCGGGGCGCGACATAGTTAATTTCGGTATTGGTGAACCTGATTTCGACACTCCTTTCTCCATTTGCGAGGCGGCTATTCGTGCTATTAGCGAAGGGTTTACTCGCTACACTCCGGTTGACGGCATTGGGGAGCTTAAAGAAGCCATCTGCAAAAAATTTAAAACTGATAACGGTCTAAATTACAATTCTGATCAAATCGTGGTTTCTAACGGTGGTAAGCATTCCCTCTTTAATATATTTTTAGCTTTGTTCCAGTCCGGTGATGAGGTTATTGTACCTGTCCCGACTTGGGTCAGTTACCCACCAATGTTGCTTTTAGCCGGAGCCCAACCGATTCTGGTTCCGACCCGGGCGGAAGACGGCTATACACTTAATCCGGAAAAGATGGAAGCCTCTCTCACTTCCCGAACCAGGGGCTTGATTATAAACTCGCCTTCCAATCCCACCGGTATGGTCTATGGTCCCGATCGCCTCAAAGAATTGGCCGAACTGGCTGCTCGTCACGATCTGTGGGTAATTTCCGATGATATTTATGAAAAAATAATTTTTGACGGTGTTCAGTTTAAAAATATTCCTATGTTACGGCCGGAGTTGATCGAAAATACCGTTATTGTTAATGGGTTTTCCAAAACCTATGCTATGACCGGCTGGCGTTTGGGTTATATGGCTGGCCCTACTCGGGTAGCTCGGGCCGTAGCCAAGATTCAGAGCCAGTCTACCTCCAATCCTTGTTCTATTTCTCAGAAGGCAGGAGTGGTTGCCTTAACCGGGTCGCAGGAAGAAGTGACTTCTATGGTGGCTTCTTTTGTTCGTCGACGGGAATTGGTGTTGAAACTTTTGGCCGATATTCCCGGTCTCACTTGTCTCCGCCCTCAGGGGGCTTTTTACGTTTTTCCCAATGTGTCGGCCTATTTAGGTAAAAAAAATGGGGCTCAAATTTTGACTACCACCGACGAATTGGCCACCTATCTGTTGGAAGCGGCTGGAACGGCCATAGTGCCCGGCACGGGGTTCGGCGACGACCAGACGGTGCGGCTTAGCTACGCCGTGAGTGAGGCGGATATAGAACGTGGCCTAATTAGAGTTAAAGATGCCTTGCTAAAACTGATCTGATCCTTCCTTCCGGTCCCTGCGTGGTTGAAAAAGACGTTGACGCAGCCTGAGTGGTTGGGGTACAATAAAAAATTAGATTAATCTTAGAATAAAAATAGTATAGGGAGATGATTTGGCTAGGGAAGATTTAATCAAGTTGGAAGGTAAGGTTACTCAGACCTTAGGTGGCGGCCATATGGAAGTTGAAACAGCGGAAGGCGTTAAAATTAGGGTCATGCTTTCGGGCCGCCTCAAGCGGTTTAAAATTCGCGTTCTTATGGGCGATCGCGTGGAAGTAGCCGTTTCACCCTATGACCCAACCCACGGTCTAATTACCTATCGATTAAAATAAATTAAAAGTTAGGCTTTTCGTTTTATATTCCGGCCGAAAAAATTCCCTTTGGGGGCCTTTTCGGTTTTTTTTCGGTAATTTTTTTAAGGTAGGGAGATGGGTATGACTCAGGCACCTATAGTGGAAGAATTTTTGGAGCTAGTAGCTTTGAATGTGGGTTCTCGCCGAGAGCGAGCCATGGCCGATGTCCTGAAAGATAAGCTAGCTGCCCTGGGTCTAATTGTGGAAGAAGACGGAGTCGGGGCTTTAATCGGTGGTGAGGCCGGTAATCTAATTGCCCGCTTACACGGTGACCCTAATTATCCACCCCTGCTATTTTCAGCTCATATGGATCGGGTGGTTAATCACGGCCGTATCTGCCCTCGAGTAGAGGCAGAGCGTGATATTATAGTCAGCGACGGCACCTCTATTTTAGCCGCTGACGACGTTTCCGGAATCGTTAGTATTCTGGATGGTCTCCGCCGTGTTCTGGCTGATGACCGCCCGCACGGGGAAATAGAAATAGTTTTTTCCGTGGCTGAGGAAGTAGGTCTTTTAGGTGCTCGTCATTTGAATTATGCCGAGATTAAGTCAAAAATGGCTTATGTTGTTGATAGCATCGGACCCCTTGGCTTCATTATTAATCAGGCGCCAACCCAATTTAATATCTTCGTCACTCTGCACGGTCGTAGCGCTCATGCGGGCTTGGAACCAGAAAAAGGCTTAAGTGCCATCCGGGTGGCGGCCACGGCTCTAACCCGTCTACGTGAAGGTCGTCTATCATTGATTTCTACTAGTAATTTCGGTATTGTTCAGGCTGGGGTGGCGACTAACATAGTTTGTGATCGATGCGAAATAAAGGGCGAGGCCCGTAGCACCGACCCGGCCGAAGTGGCGGCCTATCTGGAAGAGACACGGCGAATATTTGAAGATACAGCGGCGGAATTTGGCGCCGTTCTTGACTTTAAGACTAGTCTAGAATATAAGACTTTCCGGGTAGATGAGTCTGAATTGGTCATTAAACTAGCGGAAGAAGCGATGAAAAATATGGGCCTTAGTCCGATAATCGCGAGTGGTGGTGGCGGTATGGACGGCAATCACTTCAATCAGCATGGTCTTACCGCTATAGGATTATCGCCGGGTTACTTCAACCCCCACACTCCTCAAGAGAGGCAATCTCTGTCGCAGCTCATTCGGTGCGGCGCTCTTATAGCTGAAATAATTTTAAGTGTGGGCCAGTTTAAAAACAGATGAGTTACGCCTGTCGTTGTTTAAATCTATTCCTGTTCCATGCCATAGTCGGGGTGTTTATTTTGTCTAGCTTGGCTCTCGAGTTTTTCCGTTTTATTTTAAGAAAAGGTTGGCGTCTGGGAATGGTTGGTTAAAATCACCAACTGATATGGATGGTTTTTAAAGGATTTGCTATCCCGGACGGCCCGACGCACCGACCGGAACTCCTGGCTGAATTCAGCTCCTACCTAGTCTAGGCTGTTCTGGCTATTTAAGATAAGTATTTTTATAAGTATCTTGGGCTTGATTTTTTGGTTCTTTTATGGGTCACTTAGTTAAACCTGTGGTGTAGCTACATTGTCAGTGGGGTTTCCACTCTCATCATGTAGCTGGCTTAGTTGGATCAGAGTCTGAGTCCCAAGTTCTGAATCCTAAGCTGTAAATTAAGGGGAACATAGTGGGCCCTGCTTATTAATCGCTATAATTATAAAGCCTGTATTCGTACCGAATACCTGAACTGATCCTCTTTCGAAAACTTAGTTGAGGGATTTTCGGCCGTGGGCTTCGTCTATTTGAGTAAATTTGTCGGTTTGTTATCGGTGGCTGAAGGTGTTTTTTTTAGTTGGCTTCGTCGGGGGCCTTGAATCCTCACGAAGACCCTTTTCCTTGGGGCTGGCTCCGGCCCCGCCGGGTTTTTATTCTGAGCTGGTTAGCTCGAAACGGTTGCCTATCCGTCGGGGGACTAGTCTGGGCTAGCGCCGAATTCTTGGTATTAAATATTCGCCTGGGTCTCTTCAGCACTCCATACTTCGGTAGCTTTATCCGGCATGGTTTCGGTCTTGTCCTGCTCCGTCTCATAACTAGCTACTATTGATTTGGAACTTCAGCTTCGCTTGGAAGAATTAGTAGAGCCCGCGACGGAGGGTTGTCGGAGCTAGGATTTGGGCCAAGTGGCTATTCTGGCTACGACCGTACCGGACTATCAAGTGTTAATTTAGGTTGATCCGCCAATTCTTTTTAGGTCAGCAAGGGAGTAGAGTGGTTGGGTTCTCATTCGATGCCAGCCTGGCTCGGCCATAAAGCTCTTCCTTTATGCTTAGGTTTTCGACGTCGGCCTAATAATCTTTGTTTCTTTTAGATGATACTATCGCCGACTATCGTACTTTGTTGGGTAATTTTAATTCTACTAAGTATGGTAGAGATTTTTATGAGTTTGTCCTCGTTTGCCTGGCCGTGGCCAGTTTCTTTAAACCCCCGGCGTTAAAACTGGCCGCTCGGGTTGGCCTGCTGGATCTTTTAGCTCGTTTACGTAAGCTAGGTATTAAAACTCTGATCTAACTAGCGGATCATTATGGTTTAGTTTTACTTTTGGGCAGCGACGAAGTAACCATACTAGATTTAATTACGGCTTACTTGGAACTTTTGTGAAAGAGCTTTGATAATTGGGTTGTTAGCCCAAGTCTCTATTTTATCATTTTGGTAACACCATCTAGAAAAAAAAGGACTATAATCGCTAATTTATGCTCATTAACTAGTTTAAAGACGGCCGTTAATTTTATAGTCTATTAAACTAAAGGTGGTTGGTAGCCTTGACAAATAAATTTAAAATAGTTAAATATATAGTATAGTGCTAAAAAACGTGATGGACTAAATTAAAACTGCCTTAGAAAGGTTAAAATAGATAAATTAAGATAAATCTTTTTATTGCATTTACTGGGGAATTTTAGATCTATAACCGATTGGCGGAACTAAGAGTAACCGGCTGAATCGGTTGTCGGTGAATACTATGAATAGATCGATATGTATCCGTCTTTCGCTAAAAAAGTTGATAAATAAGGCTTTACCGAAATCGCTGGAGCTATACGGAACATTGACATCGCTAAAAAACACCACAAGCCTGGTTTAATTAATTTTTGGATTAGATCAAGGTTGACGCTATGTTCAAAAGGGATACTCTTATCGTGTGGCGCTACTTGAATTACGGCTGTATTTATGAAGGTAAAGAACTATCTTAGAAATGTCCAGCCTGCGCACATGTTATCGGTTATTTTGAAGCGCTTTATAGTGTAGTTAAGCTTGCTTGGCTACTTGTGGCAAACCAAAAAAATTAGGAGGTCTTAATGACTGAAATATTTAGTATTTTAAAATGTGAAGTCTGCGGTAATATTTTTGAAACTTTGGTTAATAGTGGCGGCCCCGTCACGTGTTGTGGCCGGTCCGTCACTCTGTTGATGGCCAACCCGACCGAAGTGGCTAAAGAAAAACATGTACCTATTATTGAAAAAATTTCCGGTGGTTACCGAGTCACCGTGGGTTTAGTCAATCATCCTATGGAAGAGAAACACTATATTAACTGGATTGAGTTGATTGCCGATGGCGTCAGCAACACTCGGTTCTTAAAGCCGGGCGAGTTACCAGTGGTCGAGTTCAAAATTGAGGCTATTAAGGTTAAGGTCAGGGGATACTGTAATCTCCACGGTCTATGGCAGGCTGAAGCCTAAGTCTTTTTGGTTAGCTTCTTATTCTCCGCCGGGCCTATGCCCGACGGTTTTTTTGCGCTTAAGTTTGAAAAAATTATCAATTATGTTGGTGGTAGGCGTTTTTTAGTTTTAGTTCTAAGTCGAATAAGTTTTCGAATGTTAAAATGATAAAGATTTGTCAATCTCATTAAGAAGACGTAAAGAGTCTATTAGAGTGGATAAGAGTAGTTTAGTATATATGAGATGGGAATTTAGATACTATACAATATTTATAATAAAGTATTGTAAGTAGGTAATTTATGGGAAGCTTAAGATCGATGTGGGTAAAATATTGCATGAATTGTGTGAAAGGAAAGATTTAGAAATAATAGAGGTTGGATGATATCCTGATCATCTTCACATAGTTTGTGAGGATATTAATAAAACATAGTGTATCGGAGCTAATGGGTTATCTAAAGGGCAAAAGCTTATCGATAATATTTGATGGGTATATTAGTCTGAAATATAAATATGCTAATAGGTACTTCAGGTGTTATGAATATTATATGGATATATGTAGGTAAGAACGCGAATATGACAATAGAATACATTAGGAATTAATTGCGGGAAGGCCTGACGATTAACTAACTGACGTTGAAGGAATATATTGACTCGTTTATGAGTGAGGCAATAAATAAAGATAAAAAAAGATAGTCCCTTTGAGGGTAAGCTTGTAAATATGGTGCACTTGGCAAACCATTATAGCGGTAAGTAGACCACCTGTTCAGCGGGTGGTTCTGATTATGGCGAGCTTTATTTTAATAGTTCTGGGAATTTAGTGTGGAAGTAGCCAGTAGCTATTTTGGAGGCCTCTAGAGCGGTTTTGGTCTTTAGTAACTTTTCAGACCAGGATCGCATTTCTGAAAAAGAGGACATGCGAATTATGCGTTTTATTTTAGGTACAGCTGCAGGCGGCATGGAGAGAGTGGTGGCTCCCAGACCGATGAGGATAGGCGCGATTATGTCGTTGGCGGATATATCGCCGCAGATGGAAATGGGGGTGCCGGTCTTTCGACCGATTTTCAAAATTTGGTGAAGCATCCGTAAGATGGCTGGGTGTAAGGGTTGGTATATATCTGAGACTTCCGGATTGGATCTATCCACGGCTAGGGAATATTGGATTAGATCGTTAGTGCCCACGGAAAAGAAAGCAGCTTCTTTGGCTAGTTCTCGGGCTATGAAGACGGTGGCTGGGATTTCGATCATTACTCCTATGGGTAGGTTAGGAGTGTAGGGCTGGTCATCTTTTTTTAGATTTCGTTCTAAATCGGAGATGATGGCTTGGGTTGTCCTTAGTTCGTCGAGGTTTGAGATCATTGGTAACATGATCTGAACTTGACCGAAGACGGAAGCCCGTAGAATAGCCCGGAGCTGGGTTTTGAAGAGGGCACGGTTGTGCAGACAATAACGAATGCCTCTAAGGCCTAGAGCCTGATTGAGTTCGAGCGGGACCAGGGGGGCGCTTTCTACAATTTTGTCGTTACCTAGATCAAGAGTGCGAATAATAACTGGGTTGGGGGCTAGGCTTTCCACTATCCGACGGTAAACTTCAAAAAGTTCTTTCTCCGTGGGTAGGGTCTTGCGGTTCATATACATGAACTCAGTGCGGTAAAGGCCGATACCCTCACTACCGTAACTCATCACGGCCGGGAGTTCTTCTTCTAGTTCCATATTGCTCATAATGATCACCCGGTGTCCATCTAGAGTTACGGCTATCAGGTGTGCGGAGCGAACTATTTCGGCATTGAATGACCATTCCATTTCTTGGCGGGTGCGGTAGAAGGTTAGGGTTTCTTGATTGGGGCGGATAATGAGATGGCCGTTGCGTCCGTCCAGAATTATGGTGTCGCCGGTGACTACTCTGGAGGCTATGTTTTTGAGCCCTACCACGGTCGGGAGTTCCAGAGCCTGGGCCACTATGGCTGTGTGGGAAGTGGCACCGCCCCGCTCCGTAGCTAGACCGGCTACTTTCGTTGCGACTATTTTGGCTACTTCCGCCGGGTTTAAGTCCTGAACGACTAGAATAGATCCGGCCGGTATATTAGGCAACTGGCTGGCCGCGTTGTTCAGAAGGGCGGTGATGATGGAATAGCCAACTATCTCCACATCGGCTAGACGGGCGCTTATGTATTCATCGGTCACGTTTTTCATTAGCGTCGTGATTTTATTTAGGGTGCAGGCGATAGCCTGCTCGGCGTTACGGTGTTCTTCTCGGATTAAATAGTTGGCTTCTCCGGTTAGGAGAGGATCGTCCAGAAGCAGAATATGAGCGTCTATAATACCGGCTTGGCTGTTTAGAGCGAGCGGTAGAGACTCGCGGGAGGCGATCAGTTGTTCCCGGACCTGGTTCTTGGCCTTTTCCAGACGTTCTAGTTCTGAAGGTACCAGATTAGCATTCGGTAACTGATAGTTGGGTAGGTGTAGATCGCGATGGTTATAGACTAGGGCTTTACCAATGGCAATACCAGTGGAGGCGCCTACCCCGGTCAGAATTGAGTCAGTAGGTACGAAAGGTGGGGGGGAATTCACTCCTCACCAAAACGATCTTCAATAATATGAACCAGTGTTTGAAGTGCCATTGGGGCATCGTCACCTTCAGCCTCAATGATAACACGGGTGTCGTAGACGCAATCTAGACTGATGAGGCTCATAACGCTGCGGGCGTTCGCCGCTTTACCATTCTTAATCAGACGGATATCTGCGTTGTAGGCGCCGGCAGCCCTAACCAGTTGGGCCGCCGCTCGGGCGTGGAGCCCCAATCGGTTTTTTATGAACACTTCGGCTGACTTAGTTTTTGTTAGGCACATATAGTGTTCTTCTAATGTAGCTTGTTAAAGGTGATGAGAATTAATCCGGCTACTGTCACCAGAAAGAGAGGATACCAGAAATAAAGTATTCTAGTCTTCATAGCCAGAAAACGCAATAAGACCGTCGCTGCTGCGACTAGGGTTATAACCATCCAGAGTCCGCTTAGTGAAAAGTGGTGAAAGATCGGGGTTTGGGAAAAGATTAGGATAACGGTGGAAACTCCGGTTAGAAGAGCTGTGACTCTCCGGCAGATCCGGGTCAGATACTGAATTTTTAGTTTATAAATAAAATTAATTATTCTATCGCCTTGCTGATATCCAAAATATAGACCCCCCAGTCGGATAGGTAGGGCCGGAAGGCAGAACAGAATCGGTAAAATTAAAGGGGCCCACCACCGGCCTAGAGAGAGACAGGCCCATACCGCCGTGAGACAACACAGGGGTAGCCAGGAATTCCAGAAAAAAGCATCGCCTAGAGTAGCTAGAGCTCGGTTTAGGCTAGCAGACATATTAATCCGGTTTTCGGTGGTCATGCGACCGGCGGCTACGTCTTCTTCCATTTTAATGATGATTCCTATGGCTAAACCGCTTAAAATAGGGTTGGTGTTAAAAAATCCGATAGCTCTTTCTCGGGCGGCGCGCAAAGCTTCACCCGAACCATAAATTAGCTCCAGGGCTGGGTCTATAGCTGCGGCCAAGCCTAGATTCTGTTGTCCCTGGTTATTCCAAGAGGCTTCTAGAAAAAAGCTCCTTAGCGCAACATTGGTCATGGTTAGGAATCTCATGAATCTCCGCAGAAAGTTTAGCATTTTGGTTGAGGCTAGGTAGTTGAAAAGTAGTGGCGGTAGGACCATTTTTGATTAAGATTATAAAAAATAGCACAGTTTGAGGGGTATAACATTTTTTTTATTGTTTTGTCTTCAGAGTTTGATCCAGATGATAAAACTCGTTGGGCTTCCTTTTTCCGTTCGGGCGAAGCCGGCTTGCTTTAGAAGATCCAGAGCCAGTTCATCTGGGTAGGTATTGCGGAGAACTAGGCGGTGGATATCTAGATTTAAAATTAATTTAGTACAGATGGCGCAGGGTTGATAGGTACAGTAAAGGGTAGCTCGCCGTATGGCCACACCATATTGGGCGGCCTGTAAAATAGTATTCTGTTCGGCATGTATGGCTCGGCAGATTTCATGGTGTTGGCCTGAGGGGATCCTCATTTTTTTTCTTAGGCACCCAGTTTCCAGGCAATGGGGTAGGTTCTGGGGCGGGCCGTTATAACCCGTGGCTAGTACCCGTCGACCGGTCACTAGTAGGGCGCCTACCTGGCGGCGTAGACAGGTGGAGCGGCCGGCCGCTAGTTCAGCCAGGCCAAGAAAATATTCATCCCAGTCTGGACGGCGGTGGAAAGGGAGTGTCGTTTCCGGCGTTGCCGAGGTCATAATTATAAACCTGGATAGAGTGGAAATTTTTGGGTCAGGGCCTCCACCTTATGACGAATTTTTTTTAGGCCGTTGTCATCATTTGGTTTATGTAGGGCCTCGTCTATAAATTCCACTACCTGATCAATTTCCGGTTCCTTGAACCCTCGGGTCGTCAGGGCTGGTGTACCGAGGCGGAGCCCAGAGGTTTGGGTAAACGGCTGAGGATCGAAGGGAATAACGTTTTTATTAGTGACCAGGCCAGCTTGTTCCAGAACCGCTTCGGCCTGGGCGCCAGTTAGGTTCTTGTTTCTGAGATCCATTAGTAAAAGATGGGTGGAAGTGCCGCCGGAAATTAAGCGGAAGCCAGCTTCGGACAGGCCCGTGGCTAGGCGGTTGGCATTGATCAGTACCTGTTGTTGGTAGTCTATAAATTCTGCTGTGAGGGCCTCGCCGAAGGCCACGGCTTTAGCTGCGATAACATGCATCAGTGGACCACCTTGAAGGGTGGGGAAGACTTGGGCATCGATAGTGCGGGCCAGTTTATTTTTGGCTAGAATCAAGCCACCCCGGGGACCTCGTAGGGTCTTATGGGTGGTACTGGTGACTATGTCGGCCAGCGGTAGAGGCGAAGGGTAGAGTCCGGCGGCGATTAATCCGGCAATATGGGCCATGTCCACGATCAGGGTAGCTCCGGCTAGATCTGCGGCTTGACGAAATTTTCCGAAGTCGATGATTCGGGAATAGGCCGAGGATCCAGCGACTATGACAGAAGGCTTATAACGCTCAGCTTTAATCAAAAGATCATCGTAGTCAATAAGTTCAGTATCCCGATGAACGCCGTAGGTCTGAACGTTGAAAAAGCGACCGGAAAAACTAACCTGGGCTCCGTGGGTCAAGTGACCGCCGTGGGCTAAACTCAGACCTAGAAGGGTATCGCCGGGCTTCATAACCGCGAAATAAGCGGCCATATTGGCAGAGGAACCGCTGTGGGGCTGGACATTGGCATATTCAGCCCGGAAAATTTTACGAGCCCGGCTTCGGGCTAGAGTTTCGATTTGATCGGCGAATTTGCAGCCAGCGTAGTAGCGTTGATTGGGGTAGCCTTCGGCGTATTTATTGGTAAAAACACTACCCAGAACCGTTAGCACCATTCGGGAGACAAAATTTTCCGAGGCGATAAGTTCCAGTCCTTGACGCTGCCGATCCAATTCCCCTTTTATAATGGCGCTAACCTGAAGGTCCTGGTCATCCAGGAAAGTTTCCATAATCTTCCCCCTTTTTAGATCAACAGGAGTGAGCTTTAAAAATGAGGCAGCCATTGGTGCCACCGAAGCCAAAAGAATTGCTCATGGCTGCTGTTAGGTTAGCTCGGCGTGCCACTTTCGGTACATAGTCTAGATCGCATTCGGGGTCGGGGGTATCCAGATTTATGGTGGGAGGAATAAGGCCCTTTTTAAGGGTTAGGGCGGTGATTACGCCTTCCACTCCGCCGGCTGCACCTAAAAGATGGCCGGTCATAGATTTAGTGGAACTTATGGCTAGTTTTTCAGCCTGGCGGCCAAAGACGGCTTTGATGGCTCGGGTTTCAATGAGGTCGTTCAGGCCGGTAGAAGTGCCGTGGGCGTTGATGTAGCCGATGTCAGCCAGGCTTAAGTCCGTGGCCGCTGCATCATCCAAAGCGGCCCGCATGGCTAGCACTGCTCCTTGGCCGTTTTCCGGTGGCGCGGTCATATGGTAGGCGTCACAGGAGGCTCCAAAACCGGCCACTTCGGCATAGATTTCAGCCCCGCGGGTAACGGCGTGTTCCCATTCTTCTAATACCATTAGCCCCGCTCCTTCGCTGATAACGAAACCGTCGCGGTCTTTGTCAAAGGGGCGGCTAGCCCCGGCTGGGTCGTGGTTGCGTGTGGAGAGAGCGTTTAAGGCGTTGAAGCCAGCTATGGCCAGAGGAGTAATGACCGCTTCGGCACCGCCGGTTAGCATGGCCGGGTAGCCCTGATCGCGAATTAACTGAAAAGCCCAGCCAATAGCGTGGGTTGCGGCGGAACAAGCGGTAGTTACTAGAAAGTTAGGCCCTTTGAGGCCTAGCTCAATGGCCACCTGTCCCGGCCCCATATTTCCGATCATCATTGGGATAAAAAAGGGGCTAATCCGGTCCGGCCCACGTTTAAGTAAGACCTCATGGTTGGTCTCAATAGTGGAAAGGCCCCCTAGGCCGCAGCCCATGATGCAACCCATTTTTTCGGTTAGTTCTGCATCCGGGTTTAGACCGCTGTCGGATAGAGCCATTTTGGCAGCGACTACGGAATATTGAATAAATAGATCAAACCGTTTAGTCGCTTTTTTATTGAGATAGTTTTCCGGGTTAAAGTCTTTGAGTTCGCCGGCAATAGCGGTCTTATGGCCAGTGGGATCAAATTTGGTGATCGGTCCCACCCCACTCTGGCCGGCGACCAAAGCGGCCCAGGCCGAAGTCAGACTATTGCCCACCGGGGTCAGTAATGAGGCTCCCGTCACCGCCACCCGCCGGGGGGGGTTGGATCTGGTCATAAAAGGCCTTTCGTTTCGCTTATTTGGAGAGGCTGTTGATGAAACTGACCGCATTCTGTACGGTTTTGATTTTCTGGGCCGCGTCGTCGTCGATTTTGATGTCGAATTCTTCTTCCATGGCCATTATGAGTTCTACCAGATCCAGGGAATCGGCTCCAAGATCGTCCTGAAAAGAAGATTCGGGCCGGATTTCAGTAGCATCTACGGATAATTGTTCCGCGACGACGTTGATAACCCGGGCGGTGATGTCGGACATATTGTTCTCCTTGTACAGTTACGGTTGTTGAGGTCAGATTCAGGTTCAGTTATTGTAATAAAAAAATATCTGATATTCAAGTCTGCTAGCCGGACTACATATAAAGTCCGCCATTTACGTGTAGAGTCTGGCCGGTTATGTAAGCGGCTTCCTCAGAAGCTAGGAAGGCTACGGCTTCGGCCACGTCTTCCGGCCGGCCTAGTCGGTTTAAGGGGATACGTTTAGTAAGAGCGGTTC